>CAKKRL010000131.1:0-22404 GCA_919902655.1 Thermodesulfovibrionia bacterium | reverse complement strand
CACTTTTCCTTTGCCATTGCAAAATATCCTTGTTTTGATATAATCGTGTAAAAAAGAGCATTGTCATTGCGAGGAGTCCCGATAAATCGGGACGACAAAGCAATCTCAGTTATAAGTCTATTAAATGAAAGCCGTTCTAATCAGGGAATTTGGATCGCCTGAAGTTCTAAGGCTTGAGGAGGTTGATAAACCTGTCATATCGAATGATGAGGTATTAATCCGTGTCCATTATTCAAGCGTAAACCCTGTTGACTGGAAGATACGAAATGGGTCAGCAAGATTTTTCTATGACTCAAAATTTCCGATGGTCCTCGGTTTCGATGTGGCAGGGGATATTGTAGATACAGGCTCCTCTGTAACAAGATTTAAAAAGGGTGATAGGGCCTTCGGTATGCTTAACTATAAACGTCGCGGGGCATATGCTGAATATGCCTGTGCAAAAGAAGAAAATCTCGCCCATTTTCCTGATAATTTAGACTTTAAAGAGGCTTCTGCGATTCCCCTCGCAGGGCTGACTGCTTATCAGGCACTCTATTACAGAGGAAAAATAAAAAGCGGAGAATCTGTCCTTATCAATGGTGCCTCAGGCGGGGTCGGCTCTTTTGGAGTACAGATAGCAAAAGCTGCGGGTGCAACTGTTACTGCTATCTGTGGAACTGATAACATCGAACTTGTAAAGATCCTCGGTGCTGATAAGGTTATAGATTACAGGAAAGAGGATTTTACTAAATTGCCTGATAAGTATGATATCATTTTCGATGCTGTTGGAAAGCTATCGTTCTTCCGGGTAAGCAAGAACCTAAAAGACTCTGGCCGTTATATTACTACACTGCCGGATAAAGTCGACATCTTCAGTTTTTTTCTTACCTCCTTTCTAACACTGTTTGGTTATAGCAAGAAATCTACTTTCGTTGGTGTAAAACCAAGTGGTTCCGATCTTAATAGCATGAGTTCTCTTATAAAAGAGAAAAAATTGTTTCCAGTTATTGACCGTGTCTTTACCATGGAGCAAATCAGGGAAGCCCATGCCTATAGCGAGACAGGTCATGCCCGGGGAAAGATTGTAATAAAGGTTTTCTGATATAATATCATCTATGAAAAGGACGATTATCTTTTTTATCCTTATCCTCATCCCCCTCCTTTCATGGGCTGATGAGAAGAAGGCGAACCTCATCTTCTATGACCAGATCGTAAAGCCTGTGGAAAAGGTCTATCTCATGGCAAATCTCAGGAAGGGGCTTATCTCAGTAAAGCCTGAGATAAGTGGCGAACGGGTAGAGTTCTTTCAGAGTAATAACGACAAAAAGTCTCTTGGAATTACACTCACAGGGATAGATGGGACTGCTGTAAAAGAAATTCCACCCCTTAAGAATGGCTTTCACAGTTTTTCTGCAAGACTTGCTGATAATAAGAGATACAGTGCAGAGGAATCTTATGGACTTGTTGCTTGCTGGGACCATAAGAAACCGATAATTATTGTGGATATAGATGGGACTATATCTGATACAGATAATAGCGAACTCCTTTTTAAGAAAACGGACAAAGACTCAAAACCCCTCAAGAATGCACCTGATGTCCTGAGGAGACTATCCAAAAAATATAACATAATCTTTCTTACACATAGGAACGAACTCCTCCTCAATAAGACAAGGCTCTGGCTTAAGGAACACAAATTCCCTCCTGCCCCGGTTTTTACCTTAAGGCTCGGTGAAGACCCTTTAATGCCAGGAGAATATAAGGATGAAAAGCTCAAGGAATGGAAAAAGGAGGGCTGGAATATGAAGATAGGGATTGGTAACAGACCCCATGACGCCGAGGCATATCTGGATAATGGTCTTAAGGCAATAATCCTTGATGACGATGATGACCTGCCCGATAAAGCCATTAAGGTTAAGGACTGGAAAGAGATCGAAAAGATAATCCTGAAAACCCCAGACAAGTAAAGGGGACAAGTAAAGAAGTAAAGGGGACGGTTGTACTAAAAACACCCGTATTTCAGAAAGGTATTTAGGATGACATTAAGAGACAAGTTTGAAAAAACTGGCAATTGGTTTTTTAGGTGGCGCAGTTATTTGCCTTTGATCATTCTTCCAATTTTACTCATTGCCTTACGGGAATCTGAATATCTGGAACGAACAGTAGGAGATTTTGCTGAATATCTTTTCGAGGGGGTTTGTGCGACAATATCCTTTGCAGGATTTGTCATCCGTTGTATTGTGGTTGGCTATGCCCCTAAGGGGACATCAGGGAGAAATACAAAAGAACAAAAGGCAGAAACACTCAATACGACTGGAATGTATTCAATAGTAAGGCATCCTCTATATCTTGGAAACTTTTTTATCTTTTTAGGGATAGTATTGTTTACTCAGGTGTGGTGGTTCGTTCTGATCTCTATACTTGCCTTTTGGCTATATTATGAAAGGATTATGTTTGCTGAAGAAGAGTTTTTGCGAAGGAAATATCATGAAACATTTTTAAAATGGGCCGAAAAAACTCCAGCCATCATACCAATATTAAAGAACTGGTATGCGCCGACCTTATCTTTTTCTTTAAAGAATGTTCTTAGAAGAGAATATTCCGGCTTTTTTGCAATAATTGCATCTTTCACATTTATCGAAATCGCTGGAGAAATTATTACAGGAGGCAGAGTGAGAGACCTGTTATGGCCAATATTATTTATTGCCGGTTTGGCAATCTATATGATACTGAGAACATTAAAGAAGAAAACAAAGATATTAGATGTTAAAGGAAGATGAATAGGCATCTCTATCCCCCCTTTTCAATAAGTCCCTTATCGAGGAAACTTATATAACTTCCGTTATTACCAATAATAATATGATCAAGCACTGCTATACCGATTAGCTCTCCTGTCTTAACAAGCCTCTTTGTGAGCTCTATATCGTCATTACTCGGGGTAGGGTCTCCGCTCGGATGGTTATGTACAAAGAGGACACTAACTGCAGATTCCCTGATTGCAGGACTGAACACCTCCCTCGGATGGACGAGGGAAGAGGTAATCGTCCCTTCAGAGATAGTTATATCCTTAAAAGGTCTGTTCTTGCTGTCAAGAAAGGCACATATAAAAACCTCTTTCTTTAATCCATCCATTCTTGGAGAGTAAAACCTGTTTACATCCTCACTCGTTTTAAAGGGATTCTTTTGATCTAAAGGCTCTGCCTTCAGTCTTTTACTGAGTGAGAAGGCTGCCTTAATCTGGGATGCCTTTGCAGGGCCTATCCCTTTGGAACTGCATAGTTCAGATTGACTTGCGGACTCTAATGCCCTTAAGGTACCGAATTTCTTGAGAAGGGACCTTGCAAGGTCTAAAGCTGAACCATCCTTACTTCCTGTCCTTAGAATGATTGCAAGAATCTGGGCATTGGAGAGTTCTTCGGGCCCGTATCTTAAAAGCCTCTCCCTCGGCCTCTCATCCTCAGGCCAGTCCTTTATGCTCTGACGGTACTTCACACTGTATGATTAAATTTTAGAAGGAGGTCTCACTTTTGTCAAGGGAGTTCAGGCTATCTCTTCTTCCCTGATAGAGACTGCTACCTTGTAAAGAACTGTGAGTATCAGGAAACCTATTGCCCAGACACCAGCAGTTATCCATGTCTCTGGAATAGTCGGCCAGTATTCGGTCACCTTTTCAAAAGGGTTAGGGATAAACCCGCCAACAACAAGGCCGAATCCCTTCTCAATCCATAAGGAGATGAATACCGCTGCTGAGGCCATTGCGAGGGTTCTCTCATTTTTTCGTGTGGCAGGGTTGATTAAAAGGATAAGTGAGAAGACTGCAAGGATTGCTGATGTCCACATCATGGGAACAAGCCTTCCCTTCCCTTCAATGCCTGCGTAAAGATACTGGAATGGATGCATATGACCTGGTATCTGGCTGTAAAAGGCTGTGAATATCTCGAGGCCCAGGAAGAAGACATTCGTAATCATAAAATATGTGACGATCTTACCGAGTGCCTGAATTGCCTCTTTTCCGGGATCAAATTTCGTAAACCTTCTTATAAACATTGCGAGAATAATCAAAAGGGCAGGGCCTGAGGAGAATGCCGAGGCAAGGAAACGTGCTGCCATAATTGCAGTAAGCCAGAGATGCCTTCCGGGAAGTCCGGCGTATATGAAGGCTGTAACAGTATGGATACTCGGTGCCCATATAATTGAGAGATATATGAAAGGTTTTATCCATTTTGGCGGTGCAATACCTTTTTTCTCTGCACCGAGAACAGTCCATCCGATTAATATATTAAGAAGAAGGTAAACATTTAATACAACCGCATCCCAGAATAGGACAGAATTCGGTGTCGGATGAAGAAATATATTCATAAACCTCATGGGCTGGCCGAGGTCCACAAGGATAAATAGCAGACACATGATAACTGCAGGGATAGCAAGGAATTCACCGAGGATCGTTATCTTCCCGAAGACCTTGTAGTTATGGAGGTAGTAGGGCAGAACCACCATGACCCCGGATGCAGCAACACCGACAAGGAATGTAAACTGCCCTATATAAAGTCCCCATGAAACATCCCTGCCCATTCCTGTTATGCCAAGTCCGTAATTAAATTGCTTTAGATAATAGATAAAGCCTATCCCTGTAATAGCAAGTAAAACGAATATCCATGCCCAGTATCTTCTGCTTCCTGTTAGCGCCTTTTCAAGCATAATTATTTACTCCTTAAACTATGTAGTAGACACCCGGCCCTGTCCCGAGTTCGGATTTACGCCTGATGGTGTAATGTGAGCCGAGCACCTTTCTCACATCTGAATTTGGGTCTTCGAGGTCACCGAAGATAAGCCCTCCCTTTGATGCTTCGACACAGGCAGGCATGCGGCCTACTGCAAGCCTTTCCTCGCAGAAATTACATTTCTCAACAACACCCTTTGTCCTTGTAGGGAATTCAGGATTTATCTCTTTAACAAACGGCCTCGGGTCTCTCCAGTTGAAGCTCCTTGCACCGAAGGGACAGGCAGCCATACAGAACCTGCAGCCGATACAGCGGTGCATATCCATCATAACAATCCCGTCTTTTCTTTTAAAAGTAGCCTTTGTGGGGCATACCCTCACACAGGGTGGATTATCGCAGTGGTTACAGAGTAGGAGAAAGGGCATATGTTTTAAATCCTCAGGCATGTATTTATGTTCCTGGCCCGGGAATGAATGTTCAAATGTGTCAGTCCAGATCCATTTTATCTCATCCTTTGGATTCCCGAAATCAGGGACATTATGTGCACGGCGGCATGCATCCATTACTTTTTTATAGTCATCCTCTGTCTTAAACTTCCTTATATTAACTACCATGGCCCACCTCTTTGCTGTAAGCGGCTTTGTATCAGGGGTATGGGCCTCATGGGCTTCAAGCTCCTTATCTCTGAGAATCTCTAAAGCGGATATTCCTCCTGCTGTTGCTATAGCAGTAATTGCAGTTAATTTTAAGAATTCCCTCCTGTCCATTTCTAATTCTCCTTCGGTGCTATATGACAGTCCCAGCAATAGGGTTTTACTGCTACATATTTATGGCATTCATCGCAGAACTTCTTCTTGTTCGAGTGGCATTTCATACATGTACTCTGGAGGCTCATGCTGTATACTTCACCTCCTACACCGATATAAATCATATTCCCCTCACGGACAACCGAATCCCTCCATTCATTAAGGAGTTTCATGTGTTCTCGTCTCATGAATTCCTTTGGCTCCACGCACTGCTTCTTCTTCATCTTCTGGATCTCAGGGGTATCGAGTTTAGGGTCTGGTTTTGCTGTTGCCTTACCCATATTGAACAGGAAAGGGGATGTGGCTACCGATAGGAATATAATGATCCCGATGAATATCTTACCCCCGTCGTATATCTTCATTCTTCTTTACTCTCCTTGCTCGTAAGGGGTTCATTTCGAAGGTCGACTGTCCTTTCTTTCTCCCCTTTCATAACAAGGGCGTTACCGACAAGTTCATGGACACCTGTTACACGCACATCAGTTACCCAGTAGTCCATAAGCGGAGGAAGTGCCGCCCTGTCGATCGCACAGATATTTGCAAGCATATTCACGCCATGTTTCTCTTTAACAAATCTCACTGCGTTTGCCCTGGGGAATCCACCCCTCATCCTGAGTTCCATGTTCTCCCCTGCATTTAAACCCGAACCGCTACCGCAGCAGAAGGTCTTCTCCCTGATCGTATCCTCGGGCATTTCGTAGAAATGGTTGCAGACATTCTTGATGATATACCTCGGCTCTTCGAATATCCCCATTCCCCTTGAGGTATTGCAGGAGTCATGAAATGTAACCTTGAGGTGATCGTTACGGCTCGGGTCGAGGTTAAGTTTACCGTGTTTTATGAGGTCAGCAGTGAACTCTGCTATATGCACAAGCCTTGAGGATTTTGTATTCTCGAATTTTGTCCCTGTTATAGGTGAGACAGGCTCTTCAAGGAAATCTGCAGGGCCATGCCATGTGTCGAGGTACTGGTTAAGAAGCCTCCACATGTGGCCGCACTCTCCACCGAGTATCCATTTAACTCCAAGCCTCTTAGCCTCAGCAAATATCTTATAGTGTAGCCTCTTAGCCATTTCATTCGATGTGAAGAATCCGAAATTACCGCCTTCCGAGGCGTATGTGCTCCATGTATAGTCCAGTCCGAGTTCATGGAACAGCATGAGATAACCCATGCATGTATAGGTGCCTGGGTCTGCAAAGGTATCCCCTGAAGGAGTAACAAAGAGTATCTCAGCGCCTTTCCTGTTGAATGATGGCTCTATCTTTATACCTGTTATGTCTTCTATGTCACTCAGGAAGAATTCAAGGCTGTTCTTGAATGTATGAGGTTCTATGCCGAGGTGATTCCCTGTCCTGTAGCAGTTTGCCACAGGGCCTGCTATCCAGTCTGTGTTAAGGCCGAGGAGATTTAATAGCTCCCTTCCAATAAGGGTAATCTCTGCAGTATCAATACCGTAGGGGCAGAATACAGAACAGCGGCGGCACTCGCTACACTGGTACATGTAATACCAGATTTCTTTTAGCACATCGACAGTAAGTTCCCTTGCACCAGCGACCTTGCCGAGTAATTTCCCTGAAGTGGTAAAATATTTCCTGTAGACCGACCTCAGGAGTTCTGCCCTGAGCACTGGCATATTCTTCGGGTCTCCGGAGCCTATGAAGAAATGGCACTTGTCCGCACAGGCACCGCACCTTACACATATGTCCATAAAAAGACGGAAGGAACGGTATTTTCTCAGTCTCTCTTCCATCCCTTCAAGGAATATCTCTTTCCAGTTCTCAGGTAATTTCCAGTCCTCATCTGATGGCTTCCAGTCCCTGGGATTAGGCATACCAACTGCCTCGAGGTATTTAGGCCTTGAACCATAACACCAGGTGCCGGGTTTAAACTCGACAGGGGTGTCCATCCATTTCCTCTTCGGAGGTTTATAATCTATCTTTGAGAGTTCATCTGGTGTTGGAACCTTATTTGACATCTTCACTCCTTTTCAACAGGTAAGCCTGCCTTCTTCATCTTCTCCCTGAACTCATTCTCATAATCTTCATATGTATGAGCCTTGACAGGATAATTCCATGGATTGATATGCCTTTTCATCCTGCTGTTATTGGAAAGATTCCTTGTAGGGCTCATGAATACCCCTGCCATATGGACAAGTTTACTGAAGGGAAAATAGGCAAACAGGACACTTACAAGGAAGATGTGTATATAAAAGATGCCCCCTACACCTTCAGGGATTTCGGGTTTGAGGGTGAATATTCCCATGATAAGATGCTTTGTATTCACAACATCCACCTTAATAAAATATCTCATCAGAACTCCTGTAATCCCTATTCCAAGGATAAGAAAAAGCGGGAAGTAATCATTTGCAAGGGAGATGTAGCGAACCTGTGGTATATAGAACCTCCTGAAGAGCAGGTAACTCACAGACGCAAGCAGTATAATCCCTGTTATGAATAACCGCGGCATACCTATCTGCAGGAATCCATCGAAACTCTCAAGCAGATGCAAAGATGCAGGTACAGGATCAACAAACAATCTGAAGTGTCTTAATAAAATAATAAGGAATGACCAGTGAAATGCAAGCCCTGCCAGCCAGAGCCATTTCTCAGAGCCATAGACAACCTTCCCTTCCCTTAGCTCGGTTTTAAGATTCCTGAAAAGTGAACGGAAAAGGAGTACCTCTAATGCCATCCTCACGATAACCCCGAGTGTACCTGAAGGGTTTTCGATCTTACTGTGCTTTATCCATGGAAGGGATTTCTGCTGTCCGCAGGTTGTGGGTATGCGAAAGGGGACAGGAGAACTTGCCCATTTAAGGATGCGGTAGATAACGCCGATTATAAAAGTGATGATTGCAATATAAGGTATGATAGCACCGAAGAGGAAATGAAGGTTTGCCTCCTTTACTCCGGCAAAGGCAATAAGGACGAGTATTAAGGCCGTGGATAAGGAGAGTAATGCCCCCAATTTATCACTTCTCCGGTTTTAAATTATTGTCTTTCCCTTTAAGGACCGATCCATGATCTTCTTCTGATCTCAATTCAGGGTCGGAGATAAGATTCGCCATCTGAAGTAATCTGAAGGTCTTATCCTGGAACTCCTTTGCCCTGAGATCATAGATCTTCTCACGGCATTTCATGTAGATATCAAAGGATTCGAGGGCAAGCTCATCTATTCTGGATTCAAGTTTCAATAGCTCTCCGGAAATCCTGCTCTCAACTCCTGAATTTTCGTTTTTCAGCTCTTCTCTGATAACCTTCTTTAAATCGAAGATAAAGGAAATAGCCTGCGATGGAGTAAAATCCTGTATCGCTTTTATTCTAATTATATTATCGAGGAATAACGATACAGCCTCTTCTGAATCCGAATCCATTTCCCCCAGAAGTTTATCGAAAAGACCCTCTGTACCTTTTAAAATCGTATTTCCAACCGGATTGGTGAACTGGTTCCTCTGGCTTCTTAAGAAACCTGAGGCGTCAGGAGGATAGGACTCCAGTATCAAATTAAACCATTTCTCTAATATTACAGAACGTTTTTCTAATAATAGAGTTTTCAGTTCCATATCCACTTTACCCTGTTTAGAAAGCCTTCAACTTTCTAACAGGGTTTACACAATCAGGGCAGAACAAGGCACCCCTCTGATCTTCAAAGGGGTGCCTGTTCTTAAAGATTATTTTTTAACCCTTTGAATTATACGCAGCCGGTCGGCTTCGGAAGTCCGGCAAACTTACAGGCCTGCTTTGCAGGTCCACCGGGATAAAGCTCATAAAGATATTTGGTGTTACCCTTCTCTGGTCCCATAACCTTGCCTATCTCCTTGACGAGTATCTTGATCATAGGAGCGATCTGATACTGTAAGAAGTAGTTTCTCAGGAACTTTATAACTTCCCAGTGGGCCTCTGTGAGATTGATACCTTCAATCTCTGCCAGATGACCTGCAATATCTTCGTTCCATTCCTGCCAGTTTAAAAGGTACCCGTCATCGTCGATCTCATATTTCTTTCCTTTAAATTCAAGTAACCCTGCCATTTTATCTACACTCCTCCTTTCACTTAGCTAATATTCTTAAAATAAGTCCTGACAATCGAATGCCAGGTTTTAAGCGAAACATTATAATATATCGATCAATTTAGAGTCAAACAAAATATTTACTCCTCTATGAGTCGAGTCTACGACAAAAAATTATCTTACAGAACAGGATTCCTTTATCCCTGACTGCCTCCTCTCCCTGTAGGAGATCGCCTTCATTATAAGGCCATCTGTCCATTCACCTGCCCCGAGTGCATGGAGATGGGTATAAGTTGCAAGGACATTCTTATAACAGATCGCATCCATCCTGTCAATAAGTCCCTGCCCCCTCTTCATCCTGAAGGCAAAATAGGTCTCGTCATGTCCTGAAAGTTTCTCAGCCATATCTGTATTTACAACCTTTGAGTAATGGAACTCATGACCCCTTAAGGTGCATCCGACAGGGAAATAGGGGTTTGGTCTTTCCACCTCTACTACTGTATAGCCATGGGCCTGCGGCACCTTTTCAAGGCCGAATATTATGGGGAAAACACCCGACATCGGATAGGTCCTACCTTCAAGGAGAAGTGCCTCTCCGAGATACATCAGGCCTCCGCATTCAGCATAAACAGGAAGGCCATTTTCGATTGCATTTCGCAGAGAAGTCCTGAGAGTATTATTCTCTGAAAGTGCAAGCGCATGGGTCTCAGGAAAGCCTCCCCCGATATATAATGCATCAATCTCAGAAATCTCCCTGTCTTTCAGGGCATTAATCTCTATAAGTGTTGCGCCACGTCTTACGAGTTCATCAAAGTTTTCTGGATAGTAGAACTGAAAGGCTGAGTCCTTTATTATTCCGATCCTGATTTCGGAGTGAGCAGTCTGAAGTCTCCCCCCCACCCCTTCCTTCCCCCTAGAGGGGGGATTTTCTGACGCTGAACTAACTTCCAGCGGAACTGCCTCTTCAGCTATTTTCCATATACCATCCAGATCAAGATAATTCCCTGCCATCTCTCCGAATGTATCTATTGCATCTTTTGCCCCGCTGTGTTCCTGATAAGGAACAAGGCCCATATGTCTTTCCTGAAATAAACCTTCCCTTATCCTCGGCACCTCCCCTAAAACAGGGATATCTGAATAATGTTCGAGTGTCCTTCTTATCAATGACCCATGCCTGCTGTTAGCAACCTGATTAAGTATCAACCCTTTTATAGCCACCTCAGTGTCAAAGCTCTTACAACCTAAGACCATTGCAGCAAGCGTCCTCGTCGTCTTTGTACAATCAAGGACTAATACAACCGGTGACTTAATGATCTTGGAAAGCTCGGCCGTGCTATGGGCGCCGTCAACATCTATTCCGTCATATAATCCCCTATTTCCCTCTATTACTGCTCCGTCAAACCCGAAAGTATGTTCTATGAATGATTTAAGAATATTTTCCCTTTCAATTAAAAAGGGATCGAGATTATAGCATGGATGCTCTGCTGCATAAGCCAGCCACCCTGCATCGATATAATCCGGCCCCTTCTTAAAAGGGACAACCTTCAGACCCCTAACCCGCAGGGACCTGATTATACCCAGGGAAATAATGGTCTTTCCTGAACCACCCTTCAGCCCGGCTATAACTACTCTCGGACATGAATGCTCGTGATGATACTGCATATTTTTCAACTCTGAATCAGAGGATACCTTTTCCTGTCTTATAAAGTAAGGGAGTCTCATAATTCTTGACCATAATTTCCACCCTTTAGAAATTTTATGGTTTCATTATATAGAGTTCCCACTGGCCTTTATCTTCGAGTTTTATTGTCTGAAGGAGATAACCCTGTTTCTCGCAGAACTTTGGGATTGAATCTTCAACAGAGGCAGGTGCATCGGATAGGACCTTCAGAACATCGCCGTGATTAAGTTTTTCCATAGCCTTCTTAGTCATAAGAAGGGGGTATGGACAAACCCTCCCGAGCATATCCAGGACCTGTGCGGGCTCTTTACTCTTTAGATCAATATCTGCCATTTGCATCCCCCCTTTCATCAAAAGAACATAAGGTGGTCATTCTCCTCCATCTCCTTTAATATCTCATTGAAAGGAACAACCTTTATTGTCATATCTGCCCCCATATCTGAGGCATCTATCAGCCTTTCTTCTTTTATTCCCAGCCTCTCAATATCCTCTTTACAGACGAGGGTCTTTGTATCAGTGGCGAGCATGTTTTTTATATGTCTCTCGTTACTTATAATCCCGTAGGCCTCCATAGATTTCTGATCCCTAACACAATTGAGTATCCCATCCCCTATAAAGGCCACTGTCGGAACGACCTCTTCATCAATATGGATACTTGTTACCCCGCTTGATAAGGCATGTGTAAGGGCGAGCTTCGGATCTTCACTTTTATAAGGTGGTCTCTGGACAACAAACATTATCTTATTCTTCAATCCCATTATTCAACTCCTATATGAAGGACCCTGTCACTCTGGGCCGCTTTTGCAAGATACAAGTCCATACTGGCACGGTTAATCCCTTCTGTCATATCTTCCTTCTGAATCCCCCTCGATTGATTACATGCCTCGCATGAGACAACAGTAAGACCTTTCCCTATAAGCTCTCTCAGGGTCTTATCGGGAAAACTATAGTCCTTGAACTCTTTCTGTTTATCCTTGGATAGGGCCGTTGCATTACCTGAGAGCCAGAGATTTACTGTATGGCCTTTATTTATCGCGGCCCTGGCAAGTCTTACTGCAAAGTCGAGGTCCATTGAACCAACAAGGGAAGAAAAAACACCTATGCTTAACATACCCATATTTTATTCCTCCTCAATAAGTCGAAGCCTAAATCCATGCGAGTTTTTCATATCTATCCATAACAAGATCTACAAGGTCATCGTAGCTTATAACCTTTACCCTACTGTCAACCTCTCCTTCGCTGAAACCCCTTGTGTGTAGATCTTCCTTAAGGACATAAAAGGATGCTCCCTTTTTATTTAGAATTTTGGAAGGTTTTCCATTCTCTTTTAGGACTGCATGATATATACCATTACTCACTAAAAAAACCCCTAACTCTTGTGAGTTAATCCTGTCATAAGTATCTTCGATTCCATGTAAATCACTGAAAAACAAGCCTAATTTCATTTAATACCTCCCTTTTCATTGATCTGAAATATCCTCAGGAGAGAGACATAAGTATTTGAGTTTCATATATAATTGAAGTTATGTCAAATTTAAAATATTAATTTGTTTATTAACAGAAATTACCTTGCCTTCTTTACATAGAAGACGAAAGTACCACTTTCCTCTGACATCGATAGTACTTCATTTCCTGTCCTTTTTGCCCATGCTGGTATGTCCGCCTTTGTGCCCGGGTCAGTGGCCTCTACCTTTATTATCTGTCCTATCTGAAGGCTATCTATGGCCTTCTTAACCTTGAGAACAGGCATCGGACAGTTTAACCCCTTACAGTCAATAACTGAATCTACGCTGATATCTGCCATTTTTATCTCCCTTCCTTTCCTTGATTATTTTAAAAATTATAAAATATATCGAGTATATTTGTCCATACCTTTTAGCCTGATCCATCATCTAAAGCAGATATTTTATAATTATAAAACCTGCGATAAGAAGGACCATAAATATCAGGGTCAGAAGGTTAAAATATCTGTCTATAAAATCTCTTATAGATGGACCAAAATGATATATAAGGCTTGAGACTAAGAAAAACCTTGCCCCACGGCTGATTATAGAGGCTATCACAAAAATCGTGAAGTCGACCCTGAAGAAACCTGCAGATATAGTGAATACCTTGTACGGGATGGGTGTAAAGCCGGCGATGACTACTGCCCATGCCTCATATTGCTGGAAATAATACCTCACCGTTTCGAACCTCTGGGGGTCTATATAGTTAAAGAGAATCTTGCTTCCGAATTCCCAGAACTGGTACCCAAGAAAAAAACCGAAGATACCGCCAAGCACAGAGCCTATTGTACAGATAGTGGCATATCTGAATGCCTTCTTGTTTATCGATAACGAGAGGGCCATAAGAAGTACATCAGGCGGAATAGGGAAGAATGAAGACTCTGCAAAGGCGAGGAGAAAAAGTGCCGGTGTTCCATAAGGGGTATTTGCCCAGTGTAAAACCCAGTTGTATAGTCTCTTTAAAAAACGCATTTTTTATATATTGAACTGATATTAGGGACTTTCTATTATGAGTAAATAGAATTAGTAATAACTCATAACTCCGAACTCTTAACTCTTAACTCTTAACTTTATTATTGTATATCTCTTCTGCGACATCCGTGTTAAGTCCCCTACCCATGTCCTGCATTGTGCAGTAGAGCCTGTTTGCCATACCGTTAATATCTATGGAGACAAGACTTTTAAGGGAGCTATTAATGACAAAGGTCTCTTCTGCATAAAGGTCGAGGAGGTTATTATTGAGTTCGATGAATTCCTTCTTTTTATATGCCTCTTTGACCATATCATTATAAGTTACACTCTCATCCCCTGTCTTAAGAAGCTTCCGGTAAAGATTAACAAGAAGGTTTGTCCTTTCCTTCCTGAATTTATCGATTTTTTCATAATCCATCGTCAATCTTAAAGGAAGATAGGAAATAGCCCTGATGAATTTTTTATCTATCTCCTTTGCATCCTCGATAATCCCTTCAATATCTTCTTTGGATACCCCTGAACCCTCCTCATGGAGTCTCATAGCGAGGTCGAGACAGAGGCAATAGTAACTCAGATCCTTCTTAACCCTTTCGTCAACAAACTTCTTGAATACGGGGAAATGAAGAAGGCTTACAACCCTGCCGCATTCCTTTAAACACCTCTTTGTGAGAAGCTTGAGGTATTTTGCATTAAACCTCTGGATCTCATCACCCTTTGACATCTCTTGATCAGTTATTCACGCACAAATTTATCAGCTTAAAAAGAGGGCTATCCATATATCTCATCGGTTACCTCTCTGTTAAGTTTCTTGCCTAAACTCTGCATGTGCAGGAATAAACTCTGGGCCATGATCTCTATATCCATAGGAATCAGACTTTTTAAAGAACTGTTGATAACAAAGGTCTCTTCAGCATAAAGATTGAGGAGCGTATTGTTGAGTTCAATAAAACCCTTCTCTTTAAAGGCCCTCTTAACCATTGCTTTATATGTGGTATTCTCATCCCCTGCCTTCAGGAGCCTCAGGTAAAGATTGACGAGAATAAACGCCCTCTTCGTTCTAAATTTATTAATTTTTTTATAGTCCATTGCAAGCCTAAGTGGTAGGTATAGGATAGATTTCTGAAATTTTCTGTCTATCTCTCTTGCCTCATTAAGGAGCCACTCTATATCTTTACCTGACGCCTTATGGCCCGCTTCTTTGAGTTCTATTGCAAGGTCAAGACAGAGACGATAAAAAATCAAATCATTCTTAATCCTTTCATTAACAAATCTCCTGAATACTGGATAGTGAAGAAGGCTTACAGCCTTGCTGCATTCATTTATTCACCTTTTCGTTAAGACTGTGAGGTATTTTGTATTAAACCTCTGGATCTCATCACCCTTTGACATCTCTTGATTCAGCCAATATACTTTAATCTGTCCTTATTTCCCCTCCTTCTTTGTTTCGGACAGGGATTTCAAGGCCTGCTCATTAATATTTATCTTTGCATCCTTCTTAAGTCCTGCTACCCACTCCTCAAAGACCTTTTTCTGCTTCTCCCTTGTAAGCCGCTGGCGGAGGATCTCTGTCACCTTCGTATATTCTACCAGCTGCCCCTGTTTTCTTCCCGTAAGCTTTATTATGTGATAACCGAAATTGGTCCTTACAGGTTCACTTAATTCACCTTCTTTAAGTTTGATGGCCGCTCTCTCGAACTCAGGATTCATCTTCCCTTTGCCGAAATACCCAAGGTCCCCGCCCTTCTTTGATGTCCCGGGGTCCTGAGAAAGTTCAATGGCAAGTTTCTTGAAATCTGCCCCCTCCTTAAGCTTTTTAAGGACATCTTTTGCCTCTTCCTCTGTCTTCACAAGTATATGGCTCGCCCTTATCTCCTCGTTCAGCCTGAACTCCTGAGGGTTGGCATCATAGTAGGCTTTAAGTTCAGATTCATCTACCTTGGCCTTATCCTCTATCTCTCTTTTAAGGAGGATTTCGAGCATAGCGTCCTTCTTAAACCTCTCGATCATATCGAGATACTCTTTATCCTTATCAATCTTCTTCTTCTTTGCATCCAGGTAAATAAGCTCCCTGCTTATCAGGTCGTCAAGAAATTTCCTCTTACCCTCTAACCCCTCGAATATTCCTTTTGCAAACTCAGGCACCTTGTTTATTTCGTTTTTAAATTCTTCGACGGTTATCTTTCCGCCGTCGAAATTTACAAGAACATCCCCCTTCTCCTTTGCACAGCCCAAGAGAAGGGCAATAACAAATAAAAATACAGCCTTCTTCATTTCTCCCTCCTATGAATAGTGTTTTTGTCGAGCACTAAGTTTTTAAGAATCATATCTATTACTCATTAATCTCAATTAAGCCTATCGGGATTAAATGCCCTCCAGTCTTTTTATCCTTTCTTCAAGTTCCAGCACCTTCTTTTTCAACTCAGGCAGCCTGGCGAAGATGGCCTGTGCTTTTAACCAGTCCTTATGCGGTATAGCCAACGTGCCTGATATAACCTGATTTGGTTCAACATCATGTCTTACTCCTGACTGGCCGATGACGGTCACATTATCGCCTATCTTTATATGGTCTGCAATACCGGCCTGACCGGCAAGTATTACATGTTTCCCAATTTCGGTGCTTCCTGATATGCCCACCTGGGCAACTATGATTGAGTCTTCTCCGATCCTTACATTGTGTGCTATATGGACGAGATTATCAATCTTTGTGCCTTTCCCTACGATTGTTGTTCCGAGCGTAGCCCTGTCTATTGTGCAGTTTGCACCTATCTCGACATCGTCTTCTATAATAACACTGCCTATCTGGGGAATCTTATGATACCTCCCTCCTTCTTCTACAAATCCGAATCCGTCACTTCCAATTACAGTGCCACTGTGAATAATAACCCGATTTCCGATTTTTATATTTTCCCTTATGGATACATTGGGATAGATGATACTATCCTTTCCTATTTCTGAACCCTTCCCGATATAAACACCGGGGAAAAGTGTGACCCTGTCTCCAATACCGACCCCTTCTTCCAGGACAACATAGGGATGTACAGAGATATGTTTACCGAGAATGCAGCCCTCTCCGATTAACGCTTTATCACTTATCCCTGTTGGCTCATAGGGTCTTTTCGAGAATAGCTCCAGGATTTTACTGAAGGCAAGGTAAGGGTTCTTGACACTTAAAAGAGTAAGTCTGGAGTCTGGGGTCTTGGGTCTGGAGTCTAAAATCTTTTCACCTATGATTACCGCTGTTGCCCTTGTCTTCTCAAGGTCAGGAAGATATCTTGGATTTGCAATAAAGGTTATGTCTCCATCTTCAGCTTCCCTGATACCGGAGATGCCTCTTATCTCAACCTCTCCGTTACCGATGACAGAGCCGCCTACAAGGGTCGCTAATTCCTTTAGCCTTTTTATCATTAGCTCCTTTTTCAAACTTCTCCCTTGATGGTCTATGACTCATAGAGGAGAGGGCCGGGGGAAGTGTGAAGTCCCTGTTCTGACCCTCCTTCAGTCCCCTCCAGATGGGGGAGGGGAGGTTTACATCGGGTCATTTCTTCTGTGCCTGATCGTATCTCTTAATAACCTTTTCTGTGAGATCATGAGCCGGAGTGGAGTAGAGGATTATATTCTCGTCGTGAAGAAGAACGAAGGTATAACCTTCCTCCTCAGCGATCTTTTTTACTATTTCCCTCATTTCCTTTATTATCGAGTTTGTAAGCTCAAGCTCTTTCTTCTGGAGTTCCTCCTGGGCGTCCCTCGCTATCCTTTGAAGATCCCTCTGATCCCTTTCGAGTTTCTCTTCCTTCTGTTTCTTTGCCTCAGGACTTAGGACCGTGGACTGTTTCTCAATCTCAGCCCTGAGCTTTTCTATTTCTGCACGTTTTTCTTCAATGATCTTCTGCTTCGATGAGACAAGACCTGTTATTGTCTTCTTTGCCTTCTGGCCGGACTGCGAATCGTTCAGTCCCTTCTGAAGGTCAACATAACCGATCTTCAGAGGGTTTTCAGCACCATAGGCAATTCCCAAAGTAAGCAGAAAAATCCCGGATATTGATACAAACCTTGAAAAAACCTTCATCCTTTCCCCCTTTCAACTGCAAATCCTAAATAGCAACAATGTGCGACCAAGGTCGCCCCCTACATCTGTAAAGATTTCTATGAAGTTTTTAACATTATCTTCAGAATTCCCCATTTGTAACACATTCAAGAATCTCTTGCAAGAACTTTTTTATCTCTCTGTAACTCCCGGTCCAGTCCCCTTCATCGATTTTAATCTGGAGTGTATAACTGCCGGCGAGCCTGATGGATTGCTCTCTCTTTAAAAGACCGAGAATCACTTCCGGTGTAATCCTGACAGTTTCATTAAAGACTATATTTATTTCATTCCTCTCCCTCTCCACCTTCTTAATCTTCGATGTCCTCGCAAGTATTTTGAGTTCCATAATATCAAGAAGCCTCCGGGTCTCCTCCGGAACCTCACCGAACCTGTCTCTGATTTCATCATGGATATCCTTTAGTTCATGTCCAGATTTTGCAGAGGCCACCCTTCTATAAATAGAAAGCCTCTGGGCAACATCAGGGATATAATCCTCAGAGATAAACGCAGAGACCTTCATATCCATAAGAGGGTCTTCTAATGGTGGAACATCTTCCCCTTTAATCTCCATAACAGCCCTCTCAAGCATCTGTATATAGAGGTCAAGACCCACAGCCGCTATATGACCTGACTGCTCAGGACCGAGAAGGTTTCCTGCACCCCTTATCTCAAGGTCCCTCATTGCTATCTTGAATCCTGCACCGAGCTCTGAGAGTTCCTGTATTGCCCTCAGTCTTTTCCTTGCATCTTCTGTAATCGCCCGGCCGGGGATAATGAAATAGGCATAGGCCCTTCTATTAGACCTCCCAACCCTCCCCCTCAACTGATATAGGTCGGAAAGTCCGAACCTGTCTGCATGATTAATAATAATTGTATTCGCAGAAGGGATATCGAGGCCTGACTCTATGATAGCTGAACTTAGAAGCAGATCTATCTCTTTTCTCAAGAACGAGACCATCACTTTCTCGAGGTCCTTTTCTTTCATCTGGCCGTGGGCTATACCAACCCTTGCCTCCGGGACTATCTTTCTGAGGTATCTGAAAATCCTATCCAGGGTCTTTACCCTGTTATGAACAAAAAATACCTGACCTCCTCTTGCCATTTCTCGTAATATCGCATCTCTTATAGCCCTTCTGTCAAATGGCGTTATGATCGTCTTAACCGATAAACGGTCTTCAGGAGGTGTGCTGATTATACTGAGGTCTCTCACCCTTGAAAGTGCCATATGGAGGGTTCTTGGTATCGGCGTTGCAGTAAGCGTGAGGACATCCACATTCTTTTTTAGTTCCTTAAGTCTCTCTTTATGTCTTACGCCGAATCTTTGCTCTTCATCCACTATCAGAATCCCAAGGTTCTTAACCCTTATATCCTTTTGCAATAGTCTGTGGGTGCCTATAATTATATCGATTGTTCCGGATTCGAGTTCGTTAAGGATCCTTATCTGTTCTTTCCTGGTCTTGAACCGGCTGAGGACCTCGATCCTTACCGGGAAGGCAGAGAACCTTTCTGAGAATGTCTGGTAGTGCTGTTCAGCGAGTAATGTCGTGGGGACGAGAATGGCTACCTGTTTCCCGTCGTGGACTGCCTTGAAGGATGCCCTCATTGCAACCTCTGTCTTCCCATAACCTACATCCCCGCATATCAGGCGGTCCATCGGAGTTCTTCCCTCCATGTCTTTTTTAACATCCTCTATAGCCGTCGTCTGGTCAGGGGTCTCTTCATATTCAAAGGATGCATCAAACTCCCTGTGGATATAATCATCAGTTGAAAAGGGATAACCCTCAAGGACCTCCCTTGATGCATAGAGATGGAGGAGATCCCCTGCCATCTCCTCCATCTCCTTTCTGACCCTCTCCTTCGTCCTCTGCCAGGAAATACCGCCAAGCCTGTTAAGTTCTGGCACAGAACCCTCAGGCCCTACATATCTCTGAACCCTGTCGATCCTGTCGAGTGGAAGGTAGAGCTTATCATCCCCTGCATAATTTATCAGGAGAAAATCTGATTCATAACTATCTACCCTCAATCTCTTTATCCCGAGATATCTTCCTATCCCGTAATCCACATGAACGATATAGTCTCCGGTCCTGATCTCTTCTATAGATTTAAGGAAATCCTCAAGCCTTGACTTCGATGGAGCCCTATGTCTTACCTTCTCACCGAATATCTCAGATTCGGATATGAATACGAGGCCGGTTGAGGGGAAGACAAATCCTTTTGAGAGCCGACCGATTAGAATTAGTGGATTTGAGTCTTGAATCTTGGGTCTTGAGTCTTGTGTCTTGATTCCTGTGTCTTGAATAAGGCAGTCTATTTCATATTCTATAAGAAGGTCCCTGAGCCTCTCTGCCTGGCCTTTTGTGTTGCAAGTAATAAATATCTTATATCTCCCCTTCCATTCCTTAAGCCTCTCTGCAAGTGAAGGGATTCCCTTTATCATCTGGCTTTCTATTGACTCTGTCTCAAAGGTGAAAGCCCTTTCTTTTCGGGAAACCCCGAGAAGTTCTAAACTGATCAACTGAAATCTGCTGATTCTTCGTTCTATCTCTTGAAGGGTAAAATTACGCTTATCTCTATTATCGAACCACTCATTAAGTCTTAAAGGCTCATCAAGTACAACAATACATTCCTCTGGTAGATAATCGAAAACGGTCTCCTTTAAACTGCCGGTATTTTCTAATAAAGGAAGAAGTATCCCTTCGTCCAGCTCCTTTATCGATCTCTGAGTACCCTGATCGAACTCTCTTATAGACTCTATCTCATCACCGAAGAGGTCTATCCTTATGGGATTGGAATGATAGGGGGAGTAGATATCTATTATTCCCCCTCTTGTGCTGAACTCCCCTGTCTCTGCCACCATCGGAACCCTTCTGTAGCCTATCTCTGTCAATCTCTCACCTATAGTATCCCTGTTAACCGAGTCTCCAGGTCTTAAGATCATACTTTTATTCTCTATCTCGCTCTTCCCCGGCAAAGAACCCGTTATTGCGTCTATATGTGTGATGAGCGTTAAGCTTTCTCCTCCGATCAGAATAGAAAGGACCTTTATCCTTTCACCGAGGATTTTAGGATCGGGCTTTGATATCCCGTGAGGAAGGATATCAAGTGATGGGAAAAGAAGAGGCTCTGTAGAATCAGGGTCAGGGAAAAGGCTCATGAAAAATCTTATATCCATATAAAGCCTCTCTGCCTCTTCCTGGGCGGATGTAATTATTACGAGGGGTCTGTTTATCCTTGATAAAAAAAGGGCACTGGAAGAACCGGTAAGGCCCTGGACTCTTATCTTCTTCTCTCCGTCTCTTATCGCATTTATAAGAGGAAGAAATGTTTCATCGGTAGCAATCATCACTTAGATTATAGGATATATATCCATTTCTTATCAAGAGACAGGCATCTCGCTTCTCATTGACAAATCATCCCTGAAAATATATCCTTTACCCATGAATCTTTTCGAAAAGATAATCAAAGGACATCTTATTGAAGGAAGAATAGCCCCAGGGGAAGAGATAGGGATAAAAATAGACCAGACCCTCACCCAGGACGCAACAGGCACCATGGCCTACCTCGAATTCGAGGCTATGGGTATTGAGAAGGTGAGGACAAAACTCTCAGTGAGTTATGTTGACCATAACACTTTACAGACAGGTTTCGAGAACGCCGATGACCACAGGTTCTTGCAGTCTGCCGCCAGAAAATACGGGATCTATTTCTCGAGGCCGGGAAACGGTATCTGCCATCAGGTCCATCTTGAAAGGTTTGCAAAGCCGGGAGAAACGCTTCTTGGCTCAGATAGCCATACCCCTAATGCCGGGGCTATGGGAATGGTGGCCATCGGGTCAGGTGGTCTCGATGTGGCTATAGCAATGGCAGGCGGGTCATTCTATCTCCTTATGCCAAAGGTTGTGTTAATGAATCTTAAGGGAAGGCTCAGACCCTGGGTAAGCTCTAAAGACATAATACTTGAACTCCTCAGAAGATTCACAGTAAAAGGTGGAATCGGAAAGGTCTTTGAGTATGGTGGTGAGGGAGCACTTTCACTCACAATACCTGAAAGGGCATCGGTTACAAATATGGGGGCAGAGCTCGGACTTACAACCTCAATATTTCCGAGTGATGAGCAGACGAGACATTATCTCAAAGCCCAGAAAAGGGAGGAGGACTGGATTCCCCTTGGCCCGGATAAGGATGCATCTTATGATAAGAACATTGAACTTAATCTCTCTGAAATCGAGCCATTAATTGCTAAGCCCTCAAGCCCTGACAATGTATCTCCTGTAAGGGAAATCGCAGGAACACCTGTTAATCAGGTCTGCATAGGAAGCTGTAATAATTCATCCTATGAAGACCTCATGATCGTTGCCTCAATACTTAAAGGGAAAAAGGTTCATCCCGCTGTCAGCCTTACCATAAGCCCCGGATCAAGGCAGGTCATTGAGATGATGGCAAGGAATGGTGCCCTCGCAGAACTTATAAATGCAGGTGCAAGGATACTTGAGAATGCCTGCGGCCCCTGCATAGGTATGGGTCAGGCGCCTCCAACAGGCGGTTTATCCTTAAGGACATTTAACAGAAACTTTACTGGAAGGAGCGGAACACTTAATGACAGGGTCTATCTCACAGGCCCTGCAGTTGCGGCTGTCTCTGCAATAGCAGG
>CAKKRL010000130.1 GCA_919902655.1 Thermodesulfovibrionia bacterium | reverse complement strand
CTCAATACCTCTTCTACAGAAGTAATCCCTTCCTTTATCTTTGTAAGACCACTCATCCTTAATGTCTTCATGCCAAGCTTCATGGCTGTCTTTTTTACCTCAAGGGCAGAAGCGCCTTCAAGTATGAGTTCCCTCATCTCGTCCCCTACAGGCATCACTTCATAAATAGCCATTCTGCCTTTATAGCCTGTATTATTACATGTATCGCATCCCTTGCCTTTATAACATTTTATTGTTTCTGCCTCCTCTTTGGAAAATCCGATATCAATAAGTGCCTGGGGATTAGCCTTCTCCTCTTCCCTGCATTTTGGACATATCTTTCTTACAAGCCTCTGGGCAAGGATCAGCAGGATAGATGAGGCAATAAGGAATGGTTCTATCCCCATATTTAGGAGCCTGTTTAATGTACTCGGTGCATCATTCGTATGGAGGGTGGAAAGGACAAGGTGACCTGTCAGTGCTGCCTTTACAGATATCTCAGCCGTTTCGTAATCCCTGATCTCACCTACCATTATTATATCAGGGTCCTGCCTCAGAAAGGACCTCAGCGAAGCTGCAAAGGTGAGACCGATATCTTCCTTCATCTGTCCCTGATTTACACCAAGGAAGTTCATCTCCACAGGGTCCTCTGCAGTCATAATATTTACTGCTACTGAATTCAGAGTATTCAAAGCTGCATAGAGTGTAGTTGTCTTTCCGCTTCCTGTAGGACCTGTAACAAGTATCATTCCATACGGGGCCAATATTGCCTCCTGAAAATCCGTAAGGGCTTTGGTGTCAAAGCCGAGATTATTGAGGTCGAGGATGAAATTTCCTCTGTCAAGAATCCTCATTACAACCTTTTCTCCGAAGATTGTGGGAAGGGTAGAAACCCTTAAGTCAACCTCTTTTCCTTTCACCCTCACCTTTATCCTCCCGTCCTGGGGAAGCCTCCTCTCGGCTATATCAAGCTCGGCCATGATCTTAAGCCTCGATGTAATAGCAGCCCTGAGCCTCATGGGAGGCTGCATCACATCATAGAGAATCCCGTCTATCCTGTACCTCACCCTGAAGACCTTCTCATACGGCTCTATGTGTATATCGCTCGCTCCCTTGGTAATGGCATCGGTAAGTACAAAGTTCACAAGCTTAACCACAGGCGCCTCCTCTATCGCCT
>CAKKRL010000129.1 GCA_919902655.1 Thermodesulfovibrionia bacterium | reverse complement strand
CTTAACAGGGCAGGCATAAAGATATTTACTGCAACTACGAATAAGAAGGCCATTTCCCTCCATAAGGCCAGAAAGTCAGACCTAATTATCGCAAACCTCGATAGTCCGGAAATGAACGGTGAAACACTATGTTCACTTATACGCAATGACCCAGAGTTATCCGAAGTTTCCATTATTATCGTTGGCGCTGGAAATGAATCTGACCCCAGGCGATGTCTGCAGTGCAGGGCAAACGCATTTATCCCCAGACCCATAAATACCGCTGTTCTTTTGCAGGAAGCACACCAGCTCCTTAACATCGCCCCGAGGCTGGCGCTCAGAGTCCCACTGGGTGTAAAACTTAGCGGGACAAAGAAAGAAAAACCATTCGCAGGCTCTATAGAAAATATCAGCGCATCAGGCATGTTTTTTAAGGCGCCTGTTAAGCTTTTCGAAGGTGATACTATACGGTGCTCATTTTCTCTTCCGGATTCCACCCATGTAACCACAACTGCCGAGATTGTAAGATCTCTTCCTAAGAAGGGAAAGGGTGGTTCAAAAAGATACGGAATTACATTTACCGACCTGAGCAGCGACGCCATTTCAGCTATCATGTCAATTGTAAAGAAAAGACACCATCCAATATCAGGAAGGAGGAAAAGGGGAAATAAGTAAGGGATTTCTAAAACATGCCTTACGAATAATCTTATCTTTATTAATTCTTCCTCTTCGCTCACTCAGGCTCAGAATGACAATTTATTTCACTTCCTCTCATAATCCTCAACAATCCTGCTGTATTCAGATGACATTAATGAAGAAGAAACGATGAAGTCTGCGGAAGACCTGTTACAGGCAATGGGGACATTATAGACGACCGCAATTCTGAGCAGTGCCTTGACATCAACATCGTGTGGCTGGGGTTCGAGGGGATCCCAGAAGAATATAACAACGTCCATCTCCCCCTCTGCAATCTTTGCCCCTATCTGCTGGTCTCCTCCAAGAGGCCCGCTCAAGAATCTGTTTATCTCAAGTCCAAGTTCGGTCTGAAGTAATTTACCAGTCGTTCCCGTTGCAAAAAGTATATGTTTTGAAAGGGTACCCTTGTTATATTTTGCCCATTCAAGGAGAGCCTTTTTCTTATTGTCATGGGCAACAAGGACTATCCTCTTTTTCTCCGGCAGTGAGACTTCTTTTGTTTGCATTCATTCCTCCTGATATTTGCCCTATTAATCCTTCTCGATGGTTATTGCCCCTTCGGGGCAGTTCTCCGCTGCTGCCTCGCAGCAGTTAGCGAAATCACAGCCCTCAGGGTCTATGACATGGGATTTCTCATCTATGAGCTGGAAGACAGCAGGGCATAACTGCTCGCAGTTCCCACAGCCTGTGCATTTATTTTCGTCAACAACAGGTCTCACATCCTCTCCAGCACCGCTGCAGCAAGAAGTGGGAACATAATCTCATGGTGTCCGGTGATAGCATAACCCTTGCCACCGGGCCGTGTCAGGACATTTACCGACGGCCTGTAATGTTGGATGAAATCCATATTGACGGTGGTAAATCTCTTAATCTTATGGCCTAAATTCCTCGCTATTGTGAGTGCCTTTAAAAATACCTCAGGCATGATTACAGCAGAACCGAGGTTGATATATACCCCTCCTTCGAGTTGAGAGATAACAGATGTAAAAACCCTGAAATCTATATGGCTTCCTTCTCCTATAGCAGAACCACTCGCAGAGGGGTGCATATGAATTATATCCGTTCCTATTGCAACATGGACTGTGACAGGGATATTTAGCTTTGCACCAGTTGCAAGGATGCTTTTATCTTTATATGGATACTTCCCCCTGAGTATCTCCCTTCCGACAGATTCGCCTATCCCTATTCCTTTTGATACACCTTTGATTATCGCCTGATTGAGTATCCTCCCTGTCTCTTCTGCCATACCGAAAGTGCCATGCCCTAAGCTCTCTGCAACATCCTCGGATGTCTTCCCTGCTGATGCGAGTTCAAAATCATGGATGATTCCTGCCCCGTTCATTGCAATAGCATTTATCACTCCCCTTTTCATAAGGTCAATAATTACAGGATTGATCCCTACTTTTATCGGGTGGGCGCCCATCCCTAAGACAACTACCTTCTCTCTCTTATGGGCCCTAACAATTGCCTCTGCAACCTCTCTAAAGTCCCTGGCAGCAAGCACACCGGGAAGTGAGTCAAGGAAGACCTTAAAACTTTTGCCTGGTCTAAAGGGAGAACCAAGATCAGAAAGAGAAACCTTTGAACGTCTGCCCTTCAGAGAATAGGTCTTTACCTTCCTAAGATCAATAGGACCGATTTTTTTCAACTACTTATCCTTTTTATGACTTGTTCCAAGACTCTTTACATCAATGAAGGGGATGGCCCCTGAAGTAACCTTCGGGAGATGACTGTCCCATTTCCTTATGGCCTCCTCTGCTTCTATCTTTATCCTTTCGACGCCCTTCTGTGAGGATTATCTATGACAAATTTCATGTGATGAGCCATAATTTTAATATTATTATATTTTAGGTATGCATATTCCTCCATTATCTATCTGACATCTTTATCATCTCTATAGGCTGCTCCTTGCCGCAGTGTTTGCAATAATTTGCATCTTCTT
>CAKKRL010000128.1 GCA_919902655.1 Thermodesulfovibrionia bacterium | reverse complement strand
TTCGCCGCCTGTCGGAAAGACCAGACTTACTGACTGGGTAAGGGAGAACTCTTCTACCCTCGGCATACGATATGCAAACGAACTTGCAAGGAGGAAAAACAGGAGGGAGTCATACGACAGGCTATAAGGTCAGGAAATAGCCTTCTTCCATACACGGGATTTATTTAAATAATCTGCATCCTTCTTACGAAAGAAAAGAACGATGATTTTCAAATTCCTGATATTTATTTCTGCAAAAGCACTCTGTTCGGCAAACCCGATAAATGACAGTACAGTGCATATGGGTTAGTAGAATTTATGTTCAAGGAATGCAGTTAAAACCCTGTTCTTTAAAATGAGGGTCAAAGGCGAAGACCGTCTTAATTCCTAAAGTCCGCATGGTCTCAAAGCTTACACAATCAACTAAGCTAATTTCCCGTTTTGCTGCAGTGAGAAGTGCACTCACTCCTAACCTGTGGATAGATTCATCAATCCACTTTATTTCTACTATAGGCTGGATGTCTTCCTGAAATACCCTTACAGATTCCATACCGAGGCGATTCTGTATAACGGCAAAACTTTCCAACAGAACATAATTATTGGTAATGAGGGTAGTCTCGGGGGTAATCAGATCATTCCAAATCCTTTTTGCCTTCCTGTGGCTTATATCATCCCTGTCCAGCAGGGCATAGAATGCTGAGGTATCCACAAAGATTATCATTTCTTCGGCAGTATGCTCTCAGCGAAATATTTATCATGTTTTACTGAAATATCATGCTTGCCAGAACTAAAACGTCCTGCCGCAGCAATCGCCCTCTTTCGTCTCTCCTCAAAATCTATTGCCCCACCTGACCTTGTAATATTATTTACAGCCTGCCTTACAAGTTCTGCAACGGAAAGATGACGTGACGAAGCTAATCTCTTTAGCGCCTTCGCCTGTTCCTCTGTTAGCTGAATCTGAGTACGTACCATACTGCCTCCTGTGATTACATTTATGATTAAATGATAACAGATTTAGAAATAGATGTCAAATATTTCAATAGAAGTCTACGGTTTTAAGAAGAGTATAGTTTTTAGATTTATTTGAAAAAAGGTGGGGGTTAAGTAGCAGCCTTCTTTTCTATTATCTCATATACCTTCTTCATCGCCTCATCGAGTTTGTCAGGGTCTTTGCCTCCTGCCTCTGCCATCTCCGCTTTTCCACCGCCTGTTCCACCGGCTATGGCGGCCACCTCTTTTATTATTTTGCCTGCATGGAAGCGTCCTGTGAGGTCCTTAGTTACCATAGCAATGAATGAGACCTTGCCGTCTTTAGTGGAACCAAGAACAAGCACACCAGACTTAAGCCTATCCCTCAGTGAATCTGCAAATATCCTCAGGTCTTTGATGTCTGCGCCTTCGACCTTCTCAGCTATTACCTTTATACCTGCTATTTCCTTTGCCTTCTCAATTATGGTAGCACTCCTTGAGGTAGAGATTTTACCTTTAAGAGCCTCTATCTCCCTTTCAATATCCCTCTTTTCTCCCTGAAGTCTCTCGACCCTGGTAGAGACCTTTAGATCGCTCGATTTAAGAAGGCGGGCAATACTTATAAGCTCCTTTTCTCCTTCTTTGATAAATCTCAGTGCAGACTCTCCTGTGAGGGCCTCTATCCTTCTAACCCCTGCAGCAATACCTGTCTCAGAGACTATCTTAAAGAGACCGATCTCACCTGTGGCCCTGAGGTGTGTCCCACCACATAGTTCCGAACTAACCCCTTTTATTCCCACAACCCTTACCTTCTCACCATATTTTTCTCCGAAGAGAGCGATTGCACCGGAACTTAAGGCTTCTTCTATGCCCTTTACCTCTGTTTCTAACAGGATATTCTCCATTATAACCCTGTTCACCCTTTCCTCTATGCTGTCGATTTCTTTCTCTCTCAAGGATGAGAAGTGTGTAAAATCGAACCTCAGTCTATCCGGTGCAACAAGTGACCCTGCCTGTTTTACATGGTCGCCGAGGACCTCTCTAAGTGTCGCATGCAAGATATGGGTGGCAGTGTGGTTTCTTGCAGTGGCCTTTCTTTGTTCAATATCTACCTCTGCTGAAATTATATCACCGACCCTGAATTCCCCTTTAATTACCTTTCCCTTATGGGAGATGAGGTTCTCAACAGGCTTAATAGCATTGCTGATTATTGCCCTTGATGAATTCTTAATAAATATCCCTGTATCACCTACCTGTCCTCCTGCCTCTCCATGGAAAGGTGTTTTGTTGAGGAAGAACTCAACCTCTTCTCCTTCTTTTGCAGATTCAACAAGGGTGTCATCCTTTCCTATGGCGATTATCTTTGTATCAGATTGGAGTTCCTCATAGCCGGTAAACACGGTTCTCCCGATTTCAGAAACCTTTCTGTAGATGTCCTTTATCCTTTCTTCGCCTGAGCCTGCCCATGCTGCTTTTGCTTTTAATTTCTGACCCTCCATTGCCTTATGAAAACCTTCTTCATCTATAATAAGTCCCTCTTCCTGTGCAATATCCTGAGAAAGGTCTAAAGGGAATCCATAGGTATCGTAGAGTGTAAAAAGGTCATCACCTGAGATACTGGAAACCTCTTTATCCTTTGACTTGTCTATCATATCCCTGAGAATCTTTAGCCCTATCTCAAGGGTATTGGAAAACCTCTCCTCTTCAACCGCTGTAAATCTCTCTATATAGTCCTTTCTGTCTGTGAGTTCAGGATAGGCCTGGCTCATAACCTTAACAACAGAGTCAACAAGTCTGTAAAGGAAAGGCCCTTCTATACCAAGGAGTCTTCCATGGCGGGCCGCCCTCCTTATTATCCTCCTGAGGACATAGCCCCTTCCTTCATTTGAAGGCAGGATACCTTCTGAAAGGAGAAAGGTTATAGCCCTTATATGATCAGCAATTACCTTTAAAGAGAAGTCTGTTTTGTCCGATCCGTATCTGACACCTGAGACCTCGGAGATTGTATTTATAATCGGAAGGAAGATGTCACTCTCGAAGTTCGTAAGTGTTCCCTGTGTAACAGCGGCCAGCCTCTCAATGCCCATACCTGTATCTATACCAGGGTTAGGTAGTTTTGTCAGAACACCCTTTTCATCCCTGTTATACTGAATGAAGACGAGGTTCCATAGCTCGAGAAAGCGGTCACAGTCACAGCCTACAGCACATGTGGGTCTCTTACAGCCAACCTCAGCACCCTGATCTATAATAATCTCTGAGCATGGGCCGCAGGGGCCTGTATCGCCCATCTTCCAGAAGTTATCCTCTTCTCCAAGTCTCACAATCCTTTCTTCAGGAAGGCCTATCTTATCCCTCCAAAGAAACGCTGCATCATCATCCTCTCTGAATATTGATACCCAGAGTCTATCTTCTGGCAGACCAATAATATCTGTCAGGAATTCCCATGCCACGAGTATTGCCTCTTCCTTGAAGTAGTCACCAAAGGAGAAATTACCGAGCATTTCGAAGAATGTATGGTGCCTTGCAGTCTTCCCAACCCTTTCGAGGTCGCTCTGTTTCCCTCCTGCCCTGAGACACTTCTGGATGGTTGCCGCACGGGTGAAATCTACCTTCTCCTCTCCAAGGAAGATACCCTTAAATTGAACCATACCCGCATTTGTGAAAAGGAGAGTAGGGTCACTCTTTGGGATCAGCGGAGAGCTCGGAAGGATCCTGTGACCTTTTTTCTCAAAATACCCGAGAAAGGCCTTTCTAAGTTCATCAGAAGTCATAATATTTTATACAATTTTGAGAGTCCTTTGTCAATTAAGGAATCTTAGTTAATCCCCTCTCTTTCTGCCCTCTCCTCATCGGGGAGAGGGCCAGAGATGAGGGGGCTTGACGGATGGGGAAGATTGTGATTTAATTCAATCTGAATACTTCGGTTATCTTCCAAATCGGGGCTATAAACGAACTTAGATTCGGATATAAACAAGTTAGTTGTTCATTGCGGACATAAGGAACGATGAAATTCATATTAAAGATTAGACATGTTGCCCCATACTTAATTTTCTTTATTCTTCTTTTGGTTAATTTTGATTCCCAAGCAGTAGCGTCAGAGTCATGCAAAGGGCAAAAAAACGCCATCAATGTGGACACAGAGCAACATCGGCTGTGGATATGTCAAGAGGATGAGAAAATTGGAGAATTCAAAGTATCAATTGGCCGTGGTGGCATAGATAAGCGGAAACAGGGAGATAAAAAGACGCCTCTCGGCGAGTATTCCCTCGGCAAGCCACGGCCATCGAGTCATTTCGGTATCTTTATTCCTATTGGTTATCCGACTCCTGTGCAGAAGGCAAAAGGACTCACAGGCAGTGACTTGGGCATTCACGGCCCTTACCGCTTATTTAAATGGCTTGGGCGTTTTAATACATGGTTTGATTGGACGCAAGGATGTATTGCCGTTGGAACAGACAAGGAGATTTCAGAAATCGCTAAATGGGTAAAGGAACATAATGGTAGCAGAATTCTGATAAAATAGGGAAAGCTGCTAATTTAAAATATTTGCCCGTAACTGAAGATAACAACAAATGGGTCTAAATGCACAAATATTTTAATATTACTGAAAATGCCATTATGTTATAATTACACAAAGAAAGGAGGATATTATGACGATTGCTAAACAACAAGTTCTTGAGTTAATAAAAGATTTACCAGATGAAGTAGATATTGACGAGATTATGTATCGGCTTTATTTAAGACAAAAGCTTGAAAGTGCAGAGAAAGACATTCGTGAGGGTCGACTTATTTCACATGATGAAGTCGTCAAGGAGACTTCTCAGTGGTTCGAAAAATAAAATGGACTATACGGGCACTCAATGATTTACATTATATTTATGAGTTTATTGCTAAGGACTCAAGACGATATGCTCAAATACAAATCGAAGATATTCAAAACTCTGCCTTAAATCTTATCAGTTTTCCCTTAATGGGCCGCATCGTACCTGAATTTACACATCTATCATACCGTGAAATTTTAGTCGGCAATTATAGAGTTATTTATAGATTTGAGGAAGATCAAAGCCTGGTAATTATAATGGCTGTGGTGCATGGAAGGCAGTTACTTAAAATTTCTCAACTCAAATGAGAAAATGAGACTTAATTTTTTACCTGCACCAACAGATAACACATTGCAAAAGACTTATGTCCAAACCTATCAGGCTTCTTTTGCAATGGGAACGTTAGACAAAAATCTTAGTATCATTTTTAAAAATGTTTAGAAAATTTATCATAGCTGCTCTATCAGTTCTACTCCTTACCTCCTTTTCTTTTGCTGAAGAAAGCATAAAGGAAGGTGCGGAGAAGGTTGGAGAAGGGGTTAAGGAGACGGGGAAGGCTGTAAAGAAGTCAGGCAAGGCTGTAGGGAAAGGATTCAAAAAGGCAGGTAAGTCAACTGGCAAGGCCTTTAAGGAGGCCGGGAAAGAGACCGGCAAGGCCTTTAAGGAAACAGGTAAAGAAATAGGTGAGGCCTTCAAGGGAGAGTAAGAATCACCCCTTTAATTTCTTCACAACCTCAGGATACTGGTTCTTGAAATCAGGGTTCACCCTGCCGAGGTAGACCTTCAGGGCCCTGATCTCGGCCTTGATATCCTTGATCTCTTCTTTGATCTCTTTCTTAAGCTTTAAAACCCCTTCAATATCATCACCGAGAAGACGCAGTCCTCTCTCGAGATGACTTATTCTTTCTTTAAGTTCTATTTCTTTCATAATATTACTTCCTCTTCCTTCTCTGGATTCTGGTCTTTTTAAGAAGTTTCTTATGTTTGTGCTTACTCATCTTTTTCCTGCGCTTCTTTACAACACTTCCCATAGGTCTTTACATCACCTCCTAAATAGAAGACATTATGATACATGATGCATGATGCAGAATGCCAGATAAAAATTAAGAGTTTAAGTTATTATCCTGTATCAGGCATCTTGCATCAAGCATCTTTATTTTTCTCCTGCCATACCGAAATTGCCTGTGACATGAAAGCCTCAAGCTTTGTCTCAGAGCCTGCCTGTTCGTTTCCGTCATAGACCATGTGGAGGCATGGAATATCCGGATAATCCTCGCTGAAGCTTTTCATGAGTGCTGTCACGATATTTCCGGGCATACATGTAAAGGGTATTGTATTAATAATACCTGATACCCCATGTTTGGCAAGGTCGACTGCCTTGCCCATACTCAGGATTGCCTCTCCTTCGAAGGACCGATCGAGATAAGGGGATGCGTTCTTGATGATCTCTCCTGTTGAAGGTTCATGGAGTGTCTTAAGGAACCCTTTAAAGGGCTTCGCCTGTTTCTTTTCTATCCTTTTCTGGAGGAACCTTGTAAGCAGGACATTGATGATATCAGAATAGCTCTTCTTCATGACCGCCTTATCGAGGGCCATATAGTTCAGATAGTACATCCACTCCTCAAAGGGTGCAAGCCATACCTCAGCCCCGAGTGCCTCAACCTTCCTTATTATATTTTCATTACTGAATTCATTGAAACGGACAAAGATCTCTCCTATGATACCAATGAGTGGTTTTTTCAACCCCTTATGTATAGGTAAAGACTCGAAGTCCTTTCTTACATCTTTGAGAATGTATGGCAGACCATTTTTTCTCCCCTGTATTGCCTTAGAAATTTTGCCGAGATATTTTTTGTATAATTCATCCGTCTCCCCTTTATTTGCCTCATAGGGCCTCTTTTCATGGCGGGCCTTGATAAGGAATTCGACTGCAAGGATACCCTGCCAGGCGAGCCTAATAAAATCATTCCCTACCATTCCGAGTTCTTTGTAGAATTTTGAGTCCTGGTTTGGGGCGTAGACAGGGACATCTCCGTGACCGAGCTCGTCGAGGACGATCCTGTGGAATACATTATACTGGCCGAACCTGCATGGTCCTGTACCTGAAGGCATAAAGAAGGCAGATTTATCAGGATTAAACTCATGGCTCTTAACTTTCTTGAGCATGTCTCCTGTGGTTACTGTACAGGGATAACATTCCTTTCCGGATGTATACTCCCTTCCGAGGGTTATGGCATCTGTATCTGATTCAGGAAGAACCTCAGAATCAACACCGCAGGCCTGGAAGGCGGCCGCAAGCGCATAGGCATGGTCGGACATCTTTGGGAGATAGATAACCCTTTTTTCCTTAGAAGTCCCGAGGACCGGTCTTCTCTTTACTACCTTTGCTTCTTCAAAGGCAACTCCGCCGACGTTCTCGAGACTATCAAGAAACGCCTCACACCTCGTAATTGCACCTGCGTCTGCACTATGTTCATCTATCTCTAACTGGAGGAAGGGCTTGCCAGCCAACCTTTCCTTGAAATATCTGATGATAAAGGAATCTGGACCGCAACCAAAATTTGTGATATAGAGGGCATTGAGGTATTTGTTCCTTCTTATGATCTCTGCTGACTGTAGTATCCGCTGGCCTGACCTCCAGTACATATTCGGCCAGTTTTTTGATATATCTACTGTCCTTAGGGGAAGAAAATCCATAGGTATTGTGAGGACACCGATTTCCCTGAGTTTATTAGGGAGGTTAAGATTCACCCCTTCGTCGAATCCGTTATAGGCCCTGCTTACTATCACTATTGTCCTTTCAGTTAAACCATCAACAATTTCCTTTCCCCTTCTTTCTATTTCGTCATAGAAATTCCTCTGCGCCTCTTCTGCAAGGTCTATTGCCTTCCTTATGGATTGTATGGATATACCGTAGGGACGTAAGGTTTTCCTGAGTTCATCCTCGAGATAACGTGGCCCTCTCCTCAGGTTAATCAGTGGTCTTAATATCTTTATCCCCTTTCCCAAGGCAGCCCTTACAACATACGGCATTGTCTGAACATAGGGGCAGGCGAAACCACTTTCAAAGGAATCTGATTCACTGCTGAGGTTAATAAAACTCGGAAGGAGTACTGCATCAACATCTTTTTCTGTAAGGTCTATTACATGGCCATGGGCCACCTTCACAGGGAAGCAGGTCTCAGAAAGTACCGCCTCAACACCTTTATGTATGAGCTGTCTGTTGGTCTTATCAGATAACACAACCTCGAACCCGAGCTCAGAAAGGAGTGTTGCCCAGAAGGGCAGATACTCATAGAAGAAGAATATGAGAGGAATCCCTATCTTTGCTATAGGATTAGGATTATGGTTTTTATAGGATTCGTATTGAGAAAGGAGTAGTTTTTCCCTCTCAGCGAAGAGGTCGGGTATCTCAGGGGCATTTGTTTTAGATGTTCTTTTAACTTCGTACTTCTCGCACCTTCCCCCATAGTAGAGCGGGATATCCTCTCCCTCTATCTTCACCCTTTTTATCTCACATACATTCGAGCAGGCCTTACATTCGAAGGTATTGATCGTATAGTTTCTCCTTGAGAGCTCAAATCCCTTAAACTGACTCCTGACTCCCGACTCCTGACTCCTGACTGTCTTTTCCTTCATATACCTCATCGCTATCAATGCCATTCCTATAGCACCTGTAACATCGTGGTGCGGGGGTACTGTTAGCCTTTTATCAAGTATCTTCTCGAAGGCAGCCACAACACCCTTATTGAATGCAACACCTCCCTGGAAGAAGATGTGGTTGCCGACAGGTTTATCACCAACAACCTTATTCAGGTAGTTGATGGCAATAGAATATCCGAGCCCTGCTATAAGGTTGTCTTTACTTGCACCTTTCTGCTGATTACCTACAATCGTAGTCTCCATAAAGACTGTGCACCTTTCCCCGAGCCTGCAGGGACTCTCTGCCTTCATACAGAGACTGCTGAATTCTTCCTTTATACTGATATCAAGCCTCTCGGCCTGTTCCTCGAGGAACGAGCCTGTCCCTGCTGCACAGACCTTATTCATCTCGAAATCTACTATTACCGCGTCCTTAAGGCTAATATATTTTGAGTCCTGCCCCCCTATTTCGAAGATAGTATCAACAGAGGGGTCAATCTCCACCGCTGCGGTTGCCTGTGCAGTTATCTCGTTCTTCACAATATCTGCGCCAACAAAATCCCCTATCATGTAACGGCCTGAACCGGTAGTCCCGACACCGAGTATATTTAACCTGCTACCTATCTCTTCTCCTATTTCCTCCAGTCCCCTCCTTACTGCCTCTATGGGTCTTCCTGCAGTCATAAGATATCTCTTTGAGAGGACCCTCTTCTTTTCATCGAGGACAACAAGATTTGTACTTATCGAACCAATATCGATCCCGAGGTATGCATCAACCTGCTCTCCTTCAATAGGATGAATATATTCCTTAACTGAATGCCTTGTAAAGAATTCCTGATCCGGGTTAAGGGGAGAAAGACTTTCACCCTCGTAGGGTGGAAGGTTTTTCAGATAATCCTTGAATTTCTCATTTCCGGTGTAGTTAAGGGTTCCTTTTTCTATCTGGATAAGGGCGGCCCCGATTGCACCCATAATCGCATGGTTTTCCGGGACTATAAATTCTTCATCATTAAACCCCAGGACATCCCTGAATGCCCTGACCATTCCTTTATTCGCTGCCACACCACCAAGAAATACTGCAGGAGGGAAAACCTTTTTCCCCCTGCATATCGTGCTCTTGAAGTTCCTTGCTACAGCATAGCAGAGGCCTGCCACTATATCATAATCAGGGGTTGCTATCTGCTGGAGATGAATCATGTCTGATTTGGCAAATACACTGCATCTTCCTGCTATCCTCGGAGGGGTCTTTGATTTCATAGCAAGTTCGCCGAACTCAGCCTCAATCCTCAGTCCCAGCCTCTCTGCCTGCTGGTCAAGGAATGCACCTGTACCTGCTGCGCACAAGGAATTCATCGAAAAGTCCTTGACCCTCCCGTTATCAAGAAGGATCAGTTTTGAATCCTCACCGCCCATCTCGATTACCGTCCTTGCTTCCTTATGGAAAATCTTTAGAGGATAACTGTTTGCTGTGATCTCGTTTATTGATTCGACTCCGAGGATACTGGCGATGAGTTTGCCTGCAGAACCGGTAATGCCTATAGAGTCGGCATAACCGATCTTATCGAGAAGCCCTGAGGCCTCTATAAGGGGCTGGCCGTGATGCCTCACATAGTATCTTTCGAGGAGATCACCTTTCCCGTCGAGAAGAACTGCCTTCACGCTGACAGAGCCTACATCAATGCCGATGAACCTTTTATCGATATCTACCGTCATAGATTTAAGAAATAAGTTGAATAAAAACTCTACCTGAAGGGTCCAGGAACCTACGGCATTAACTTTAGTGTCATCCGATAAAAAAGTCAATAGATTTTAAGTCCGGATTGAAATATTTTTTAATTCTATTGACAACCCTAACTGACTTGGATAGAATTTCTATTAATATAGAGGTCTCGTGAAAGAAAGACTCGAATTTAAAATCACAGCCGTAATTGTTTCTGTTCTGTTAGTAGGTATTGCCGTAGCAATAGTCATCTCAGTAGTTTTTGTAAGGGCAGATATATTCGATATTGCCCAGAAGTACTCGGATCCAACAGCCTCAATTGTTGCTAAGGGTATCGAGGAAACAATGATAATGGCTAATCCTGCTCTCACAGGGACACTAATCGATAGTTATAAAGGTATCAAAGGGATTGAGTCAATAGATGTTCTAAGCATAGAGGGGAGGCAGGTATTCCATAAAGAAGGAAGACGAATAGACACCGATATTATAGATAGAATTAAAGCGATGCCTGGTCCCATTACCCAACGCACCGGAGACCTCCTTATTTTCTATAAGCCCCTAATGAATTCTGAGAGGTGTATTTCATGCCATAAGAATACAGGTAAAATCCTCGGAGTAATTAAGATTTCACTGTCTATGAAGGATGCCTATGAAAGGGCAGGGTACAGGATAAAGATTATTTCAGTCGGCCTAATATTCGGATTGTTTCTTCTCGGAGTCATTCTCTCGGTGATGCTGAGAAAAACGATCATCAGTCCAATCAAGCAGCTTGAGGGAGCAACTAAGATGCTCGGTCAGGGAGATTTATCTTTCCCCATACACATCCGCTCAAAGGATGAGATAGGTCGCCTGAGTGGAGACCTAAAAAAGGCCCTCAAGAGTATTGGTGCGGTCCTGATGAGGATAAAGGATGTAACTGAAAGGGCAACAACTACAACAATGGGCATCGAGGATGAATCAAAAAAGGTCTTTGATGGAGCACAACTCGAAACCGAAGCAATAGGTAATATATCCAGTTCTATAGAAGAGATGAATGCCTCTATGGGAGAAATAGCTGAAAGTGTCACAGGGCTTTCAAGTTCTGCTGAACAGAGTGCTACAGCGATAAATGAAATGGTTGCTACTGCAGAAGAGATCGCCCAAAATACGATCGATATCTCTGCTGCCCTTGATACGGCATCATCTTCTATGGAAGAGATGTCAATAACTATAAAAGAGGTAGCAAAAAACACAGAGGAGCTTTCACTCTCTGCCGAAGAGACACTATCAGCAGCTGAAGAGATAAATACATCGGTAAAGGAGGTAGAATCGAGTATAAAGGAGGCTGCCCGACTTTCAGAAAAAGTAACCCTCGACGCCTCAGGTCTTGGCATGGAGGCGATAAATAAAACAATCGATGGTATGGAGGTTATAAAGAATACGGTCAATAAGACAGCTGAATCCATCAAGGCTCTGGGTGGGAGGTCGGAAGAGATAGGGAATATTCTGACTGTTATAAATGATATAACAGAGCAGACGGCCCTGCTTGCACTGAACGCCGCTATCCTTGCTGCCCAGGCAGGAGAACACGGGAAGGGCTTTTCTGTTGTTGCTGATGAGATCAAGGCCCTTGCTGAGAGGACAGCCGTCTCAACACAGGAGATCGAATCTCTTATACAGGCTGTTCAATCGGAGGTTAAAGATACGGTTAAAGCTGCAGAGGAAGGTCTCAGGACTGTACAGGAGGGATCAAGCCTTTCGAGAGAAGCAAGGGAGGCCCTGAGGAAGATTGTAGAGAGCTCAAAGAAATCGAGCGGAATGGCTTCGTCTATAGAGAGATCCACATCAGAACAGACAAAAGGGGTAAAGTTTGTAACAGAAGCTATGGAGAAGGTAAGGGACATGGTTGCCCAGATAGTAAGGGCTACATCCGAGCAGACAAAGGGTGTGGGATCGATTGTATCGGAGATCGAGAAGATAAGAGACCTTTCCCGGCATCTCAAAAATGCAACTATAGAGCAATCCAAGGGTGGAAAACAGATATACGAGGCAGTAGAGAATGTCTCTGAAAGGATGCATGAGATATCAAAGGCCGTTAATGAGCAGAAGGCTGGTAGCGATCAGATTATGAGCGCCATAGATAAGATCAAGGATATTCCGTTTGAAAACAAAAACAGGACTTACAATATACTTAAGGGTCTTAAGGGCTTACTTACTAGTACGACATTCCTCATGACAGAGGCGGAGTGGTTTAAGAATATTGAGGTGGCAGGGGTGTTCAGAATGGGTATTGTACCTTTAGAGGCGGTTACAGAAATGATGGCGAAATTTGCGCCCTTTATGAATTATTTCTCCAAGAAGACAGGTATAGAGATAGAATTCGAGTCTGCCATGACCTTTGAAGAGGCAATAAGGGAGATAGGAGAGGGTAAAACAGGCATCTGCTACATGACACCCTCAACCTATATAGAGGCACATGAAAGATACGGGGTCGAGGTGATTGCAATGGCACTGAGAAATGGCAGACCCTATCACCACTCCGTTATTATTGCAAGGGAGGACGGCAAGGTCAGTAGGCTTGAAGACCTCCGGGGCAAGGCCTTCGCATTCGGGGATAAGCTCTCCACATCAAGCCACATCGTTCCGAGGATGATGCTCCTTGAGGCTGGCAGTGACCTCAAGGATCTAAGTTATTATGCATACCTTGACCATCATGATGATGTGGCCATGGCGGTTCTTAAGGGAGAATTTGATGCTGGAGCAGTTAAGGAATCGGTGGCACAGAGATTTAAGACCCAGGGCCTGAAGGTCATAAAGACATCCCCGGACATACCTGAATTCAATATCTGTGTTAATAAGGATCTGCCTCCTGAGACAAAGGAGTTAATTAAAAAGGCCATCCTCGAGCTCAGTGACAAGACAGAGGAGGGGGCACCAGTGCTAAAGTCAATAGATCCTAACTATACAGGATTTATTGCTGCCTCAGACAGGGATTACGACGGGATAAAGGAGATGATGAAGAAGCTAAACCTTTTACATTAACCTTGTAGGGCCTGATCCCCGATCAGGCATTCAAACATTGCGTACGGGGAACGCACCCTACAATTCTAAACGCCTACCATCCTTTCCATCTCCTCAAGCCACTGAAGCCTTGAGCCTTTAATAACAGGGGCATTCAGGGCTTTGATTAATTCAAGGTCATAGGGTTTCTCTACACCCACTTTAACCTTATCCAGAGACGGTGACTTCTTTACAGAAGAGGTAATGGCATTCTTAATATCAGAGGTCTTCGGGCCTAAGATAGGTTTCCCCATTAGCGTAGAAAGAGAGGATATTATTTCTACAGTGTTTTTAGCGCCGGAGGGTTCAACAGCCCTGTGGAGATTTTTGAGATTTCCTGAGAAATCTATCATTGTACCATCCTCTTCAAGGGTCATGGTTGATGGCAGTACTATATCAGCAGTCTTCGCAAGCCCTGTCAGGTGAGATGTCTGGACAATAAGGAAATCGGTATCCGGCCTGTCCTTTGCTGGGATATTTCCAACGACATAGAGCGCCTTTAAATTTCCGCCAATAATCTCATTATATGTCTTTCCGCCTTTTCCGGGTATGAGTCCCATAGAAATTACACCGCTTACATTACCCTCAAGCCCTATGGCAACTGCCTGGGATGGTTTTAGAGATGCAACGATATTTGCATAGTATGGTGAGAAAAGTACAACAGGATTCTTCGCCGCAGAATATAGTTCTTTTGTCTTTTCTATTTCTTCTGGAATTACTTTCAGGGAGGCGATAGAATCGAGCCCTGTCTCTCTTGAGTTGACAATAATGAGTTTTGCACCCCTGTCAATTTTTTTCCTTATCTGAGCATCTATCGCAGGAAGGAGACGGCTCCACTGTGAGGGGTCGAGCCCTGCGAGGACTATAAGGTCTGCGCCCTCGATATCAGCCTTGCCTGAAAGGAAGACCATCGGGTCTTCTGCATAGAGTCTTGCGGTTGTATCTATATTCTCAGTACCTATAATATCCCTTGCAAACTTCGAGAGGATAAAGGCAGATTCATTCGTGATCCCTGCTGTACTTATGAGCCCTATCGAATCTCCTGCTTTTTTAAGTTTCTCTGCCACAATACCGAGGGCATCCTCCCATGAGGTCTCGACAAGCTCACTGTTAATTCTCTTCATCGGGTTATACAACCTGCCCTCACCATTTATTGCATCAAAACCGAATCTGCCGATTGCACAGACATAAAAGGCAACCTTCCCTTCCGAAGCTCCTGCATTTATCTTTGTAACCATATTCTCTTTTACACTCACCTTGACCTCACAGTCGCATCCACAGTATAGGCAGACAGAGTTAAAGGTCTCGTACTGCCATTCCCTGCCTTTTCTCCACCTGTCGGCCTCGATGATTGCATTGACAGGGCAGACATCAATACAACTCCCGCAGAATGTACACCCTGACTCATGGAGGGACTGGTCGCTTCCTGCAATGACCCTCATACCTACACCTCTTCCCTTGAAATCGAGGACATTTGTACCCTGATGTTTACAGATCCTTATGCACTTTGAACAGAGCACGCAGTAGTCAGGGTCAAGCCTTATAAAGGGATTCTTATCATCGGCACCGAAGGCAAAGCTCTTTCTTTCGAATGAAGATTCTTTAACCTCCAAGTCATATGCATATTTCATAAGGTTACATTCACTCGCCTTTGTGCAGGTCATACAGTCAAGGGGGTGCATGGAGACAATGAGGTCTGTAACGAACTTTCTTATCTCCCTGACACGCTCTGTATCGGTCTGTATACTCATCCCCTCTTTGGATTTTAGAGTACAGGCAGTCATAGGTGCCTTCATCCCCTCGATCTCGACAAGGCACATCCTGCAGGCGCCTATACCCTTCAACCCTTTCAGGTAGCAGAGATTCGGGATATGGAAACCAACAGACTCTGCAGCATCGATCA
>CAKKRL010000127.1 GCA_919902655.1 Thermodesulfovibrionia bacterium | reverse complement strand
AAATACTGTTCCATCTTTATATATCTCTGTCCTGGCAATTCCTTCCATGCCAATAAGTCCTTCGGACCCTGTTACAGGCTTTCTCTTATAGGCCTTGAAGGCAAGGGAGAAGGTGAGAGTAAAGAATAGGGTAGTGAGTATGACTGCCGGAAGAACCACAGCGAGTGATAGCTTCATAAACGGTGCAGGCGATTCAAAGAGCATAAGGGAGCCGATCACCATAGAGACTATCCCCCCGATTGTGAGCATGCCGTAAGATGTTATCTTTACCTCAAGGATGAACAGTATTATCGCAAGGATAATAAGCAGGAGGCCTGCATAATTGACAGGGAGTACCTGAAAGGAATAAAAGGCAAGGATGAGACATAAGGCACCAACTACACCGGGGAATACGGCTCCCGGGTTTGTGAGTTCAAAGAAGAGTCCATAGAAACCGAGTATCATCAGGATATAGGCAATATTCGGGTCGCTCAGAATCTTGAGAATCTTAAACCTTATCCCTAACTCAGTCCTTGCAACCCTGACATCTGCTGTCCTGATTGTCTTTTCTCCGAGGGGGGTATCTACCTTTCTTCCGTTGATTGATTTTAGAAGCGAATCAAGGTCAGTTGCCACAAGGTCGATCACCTTTAAATCAAGCGCCTCTTTCTCAGTTATCGAGGCGCTCTTTCTCACAGCATCCTCTGCCCATTTTGCGTTCCTCTTTCTCTTTTCTGCAAGGGATTTAATATAGGCCACAGCATCGTTCTCCACCTTTTCCACCATGGTCTTATCCATCTTCCCTCCCATGCCAACAGGATGGGCAGCGCCGATATTTGTGCCGGGTGTCATGGCAGCCACATGTGCGGCAATGGTTATAAATGCCCCGGCAGATGCAGCCCTTCCCCCGCTAGGATATACAAAAACAACTACAGGGACATCTGAAGATACCATCTTTTTTATTATACTTCTCATCGATGTATCGAGTCCGCCAGGTGTGTCGAGTTCTATCACAAGTACCTCTGCTTTATCCTTTGTTGCCTTATCTATGGAGGCCTCTATGAACTCAGCAACTACAGGGTTTATCACCCCTTCAACAGTTATCACATTCACCTGGGAGTCTGCAGAGGAAAGACCTGCAAAGAAAAGAACTAACAGAGGGAATCCTGAGAACAGCCTTCTCATGCTCGAATTATATCCCTTTTATAAAGATTGTGTCAACTCCATTCCGTCTTTATAAATGTCTTAAGAGATCGGAGGAACAATCTTAATGAGAAAAATATCAATAGAATATTTTAATAGTAGCCTTTTCCCTTATTTCCTGGAGATACTTCTCGAGTCTCTTATTGGTCTCTTCTTCTATGAGATAATGATTTATCTCGTCTCTAACATCCAAAAACTCCTTTCCACCGAATTTATCTTTATTCTCTTCATAAAATTCCCTTGCCTTTTCAATCGGTATCAGAATAAAGGCATTTATCCTTCTGTCTATGAGTCTTTCGATCATGGTTTTGTCGTCTTCCTCAGGTACTGTTAGTCCTAACCTCTTTACTTCAGAGAGGAGAAGGACCCTATTTATCATCCCGTTCAATACCTCTTTTTCATCCCTGTTTTCTAACCTTGACCTTTCCTTAAGTTCGCTCATGGTTATCACATCGTCATTGACATGTGCTACTATCCTGTCCACGATCTCTGCGCCTGAGATAAGAGGCAGTGAATAGTGAATAGTGAACAGTAGAGAGTAAAATATGAGGATCCTTAGTATATTCTTCATTTTATTTTCCCCTCACCACCCTCTCCCCCAAGGGGAGAGGGTGGTGAGGGGGTAGCTGATTCAAAACGCATGACCTATCGCAAAATGTAGCTCTCCCCTGCTCTCGCCGGGTTCCCTTTTTATTTTATGCCCATAATCCAGCCGTTCAGGGCCAACAGGGGTCTCATATCTAAGCCCAACACCGACGGTATATTTTGGTTTTTCAATCTTGGCAGGGTCAGAAGATAACCATACATTCCCTGCATCTACAAAGGTAATAAGTCCTAAATCTTTAAAGGCGCTGAACCGCAGTTCGCCATTAAAGAGCATAAAGGTATTTCCTCCTGTAGGGGTACCGTCAGAGCCTTTAGGACCGAGTGTATCCTGTGCATAACCCCTTACTGTAGTCCTTCCCCCAAGGAAGAACCTTTCTATAATAGGAACCTCCTCTGTCTTTCCGAATGCCCTAGCCAGTCCGCCCCTCCCTGAAAGTGCAAAAACCATCCCTTCCCACAGCTTAAGGTACCAGCTCCCCTGAACAGTAATCTTATAGAGTTCAACCCCCGATCCAAAATACCTTGTGGCAAATTTTGCCACAAGGCCTGTAAGGATCCCTGATCTCGGGTTAAAGGGATCATCCCTTGTATCGAGGATAATAGACGGGTTTATACTGCTGATCCCCAATGTCCCTGTATCCTCTTTTGTTATGATTGCGCCCGGCTGTATATTAAAGGTCTCTACCTCTTCATACTGATAGAGAAGTGACCCCTTAAGTTCGTCTGTAATACCCTTCTCTATCCCTGCAAGGCCTGCAGTCCGTTTTGTTTCATACCTCGTTTCCTTTGTCTCGATATTTATGGACCTCTTTTCTTCCTTGATAATACTTGCCCTGAAATCTATCGGATTGTTTAAGAACCAGGGCTCCTTAAATCCGATGGCATATCTCTTCTCTATGCTTCCTGCCTCGCCCCTCAGACTTACCTGTCTGTTATACCCGCCGATGTTCTTATATGATAGCTCGAGAAACCCCCTGAACTTGTCATAATCTCCATAACCTAAACCAAATTCAAAGGCACCTGCACTTCTCTCTTTTACAGTAAGAAGCATATCTTTCTTTTCAAGTTTGCTGTATAGGTCAACAGGCTCAAATTTCACCTGGCTGAAAAGACCAAGCCTGTAAACCCTTTGGATACTTCTGAGGACTCCTTCCTGATCATAGATATCCCCATCCTTTACAACAAGTTCCCTCCTTATGATCTTGTCCTTTGTATCCTGATTTCCCCTTATGATCACCTTACCTATTGTTACAGGCCTTTCTTCATATATCCTGAAATTTATGAATGCCCCGGAAGAATCCTCTGAAAAATACCTCTTTGCATCCACCTCTGCATATATATACCCCTTCTTCGAATAAAGGGAGAGGATGCGGTATCTGTCCTCACCGAGATCGACATCGTTATAAGGCACGGCCTTCTTGAAATGAAGGAGTTTAAGTATCTCTTCCCTGGAGAAAACGGTATTGCCTTCGACCATTATCTCCTCAACTATAGTCTGTATCCCTTCATTGACCGAGATATTTATATAGCCTTCTGTCTTAGATTCATCAAAGGTTATCTCCCCCTTAGCCTTTGCAGAAAGATAGCCGAGGCCCCTGTACAGGTCTTCTATTGCCTCAATATCTCCTTCGAGTATCCTCTTGTCAAAATACCCAGGTGTAAAGATACCTTTCTCCTTGGTGGTAATGAGGGTCTTGAGTTTATCAGAGGTGACAGCCCTATTCCCTTCAAAATTTATGCTTTTTATACGGAGCTTTTCCCCCTCTGTGATTAAAAAGTTAATGTCTATCTCTTTCTTATCATCCGACCATCTTGTATCCACAGATATGTTGCAGAAATAGTAACCTTCTTTTTTGTAGAGGTCGCCAATACTCTCTGCGCTATCCTGTATCGTCTCCTCCGAGACCTTCCCGTCCTCGATCAGGGGCAGTTCTTTCATGAGGCTCTCTGATGTGAAAACTGTATTGCCCTCGAAATTTATTCTCACCATGAGGCCTGCCTTCACTGATATCATGACAGATGCCTCATCATCTATATACACGATCTCCGGAGTACCTATCTCCGGAATTAGATAGCCACTACTTATATAAAACTCCCTTATATTCCTGAGACCTTTATCAAGCCTGCCCATATCAAGGACATCGCCTTTTTCTATCTCAAGTACATACAGGATTTCTGCTATATCAAAAACAGGTTCGCCTTTAATCCCGATTGCCTTTATCTTTGTCTCAGGTCCCTCAGATATATCAATCAGGAGATTAACCCTGTACGGCTCTGCCTCATTTACATTTATACTAACCACCGCTTTTCTATAACCCCATCTGCTGTAAATGGCCCTGATCTCTTCCTTCACAACATTCAGTATCTCTTTCCTGTATTCATCCCTCTCTTTCATTATTATCCCTTCTCTCAGCTTCCTTGAAGGTATACTTTCATTCCCACTGAAATCTATGTCATTTATGAATATCTTTTCTCTTACAAGATATCTCAGTCTGACGCCCTCCTGATCCTGAACTAATTTCATGACCTCGGCATCAACTGCTATATCTTCAAAAACCCCTTTGAGGAATGTCCTCTTTATCCCTTCCCTTATTGCCTCGGGGCTGTAAGGTTGTCCTAACTGTATCCCCATTAAAGAGATTACAACTTCCGGCTTGACACTCTTCACTCCTTCCACCTCAATAGCCGCAACCGTCATTCCGGAATAATCTCCGGTGTATGCCTGCAAAGGAAATAAAAAGAAAAATAAAATAATAGCGGCAAAATATCTCATTATGTTTTAACCTTAGAGTCTTAACCTCCCATCCTTTTCCTTAACTCATCGAGCATTATGTTAATATCCAAACCTTTCTCATCTGCTGCCCTGGATATGGTCCAGTCAAGACTCTCATCTCCGCAGCCGCAGAGACCCATTTCAAGAAGATAGTCTGTAAGTTCAGGGAAATTCTTCAGAACTTCCTTAAGTTTTGTTGAGGTATTTATATCTTCAGTCATTTAATTTCTCCTCTTGATCATAGTATACGGTTACGACTGTCCTGTATCTGAATATTCCCTCCGATGTCTTAAAGACCCTGTAACTTTGAAAACCTCTTATCCTCTGTTTAATATCATACGGAATAGGCTGGTCCGCATCGTCAGATATTACCACAACAGGCACATTTTTTTCTAAAGCCCTCCTTCCTCTTGCGTAATATTGAGGGTTCTTATATTCCCATGTAAATCTGAGGGGAGACCTCTTAATATCATCTGGTGGCTGGTAAGCGGCAGGGTCATAATAATAGTTTATTTTCTTTCTGGTAAATAAATCGAGCACAGGCACTGCGACAGCAGGGTTAACAGGAGAGTCTGCAGCAGGTTGTACAAAGACCTCCACTTCTTCTGTATTAAGAAGGTCCAGAAACTCACCTGCCTCCATCAGGTTTACTGCACTCATCTTCTTTGTAAAAGGCAGATAGGCAAATAGCGCCAATAAAAGCGATACGAATACTATTGAAGATACTGTGAATCTCCTGATCTCTCCGCCCTTGATCTGCCGTATTCCATACGAGGCCATCAATGCAAGCATAGGGAATAAAGGTATTGTATAACGTATCCGTTTTATTTGAAAGAGAACGAGCAGGACAAACAACCAGCTTACGATTAAATACCTGCTATCTCTTTTTCTTAAAGCTACATAAACAGAATACAACGCACCAGCGGTTATAAAAGGGTGCGTCTGGAAAAGGAATGTGGATATAAAACTCTCACTCCAAGTTCCGAGGCCTGGCTTCTGATAGGTCATTAGAAATTTAATCTGTTCTGAGAAGACATCGAACTTAGATAAGAATATCAATCCTGATAGGAGAGATGAGATTAATGCGATCACAATTCCTCTATAAAAAGTTTTTCCCTTCATTGCTATTTCTAATCCCCCCATCCCCCCTTTAGTAAAGGGGGGTGAGGGGGGATTTGTTTCTGATGAAGTGGAGGAGTATATTAAAGAGGGTATTTTGAGGTAAACCAGAAAAATAATTACCAGAACAGACAGCATCGGCCATGTTGAATACTTGGAGAAGATAGCAAAGAACATAGTAATCGCCGCAAATATACTCATCAACACCCCTCCCTTTTCCATAGCCTTTATAAAGGTAAAGACAGATAGCATTAAAAAGAACATCGTTGGGATATCGACAAGCATAAGTGGCACCTGTGTATAAATATAAGGAATACCGAGAAGGAGCGACCCTGCAATAAACCCGGTATCTTCATCCCACAGGGTCCTGCCAATCTTATAGGTAAGAAAAACAGTCAGGGAGAAAAGAATGATTGTGAAGGTCTGGATATAGGCCCTGCTTTCTCCGATATATTTGAAGATGAGGCCATAAAGAAAAGGAATAAGGGGCATATCTGTCCAGGCCATAATATCCCTTCCCCATTCCCTGAAGAAATATCTAATCCCGTATATCTCAAGGTGTTTTGCCTGAGTAAAATACCTCGTAATATCCACGATCAACTCAGGCTCTCTCCAGAATGGCAGTAACACTACAAAGGAAAGGAGAAAGAGGCTAATGGCAGGATTACGCTCAGGGAAAGAATAAAATGAAAACAGATAGGATATAACAGTGCCGGAAATAACTATCAGAGAGAACTTTACTATATCTGCATCCCTGAATATCCAGGCCCAGCTTGTGAGCCTGTTATCATCCATAAAGCGGAAGACAAAAAGTGTAAGAAATATTGATAAAGTGAGGAGGGAGATCGGAAGTATATGCTCAGATTTCTTCAGACTGGACAATATCTATATTACCACGACATGACCCTGTCATTAGAGAAGACCTTATCGATAATCTCCTCGTATTTCTTTTCTTTCTTCGAAAGGTCGATAACCTCTATCTCATTATCTTTTGACTGAATACTAATTATCTGATCCGATAATTTTGTTGGTCCGTCATTCAGTATATGGAGAATCTTCATTTCCCGCCTCCTTTTTATAGGACAATAACCCTGTCAACATCATGTACCATAACAGCATTGTTGTACTGGCTGCCACAGACTACCTCTTCAGGAATACCCTCTTTCTTAATACCTTTCCCTGTGGCATTATGGTCACAGTAAAACATCTTAACCCCAGAAGTCTTTGATAGCTCGGTATAAGAAGGATTCTCAAGGAGTTTAACACCGTCGTCCATTGTAAATATATGTACCTCATGACCTTTAGAAACAGCAGCTTTTGTGAATCCTCTTATATGTTCGAGGTGTCTGTTTGTGTTAACAAAAATTCCGAGTTTCATCATCGAATTACCTCCTTATCTCAGGAATCTTCAAATGCGATATTCTTATAACAGATTTAGGATATAGTGTCAACTGGATTCTCCTGTTTTTTAAGAGCTGTGTCTAATCCATATATTGAAGGAAAGCCCTGTAGGTTAATATGGAAGTTTAATAGAAGGTTCCCCTCTCCCGTGACCTTCTTGCCGATCTGTCTTCCTTTCTCATACTGTATATCGTATATGTGACCAACA
>CAKKRL010000126.1 GCA_919902655.1 Thermodesulfovibrionia bacterium | reverse complement strand
CTGCCGTATTAAAGGGATCGGCAAAGATTCTAAAGAGGGGAAGATTCCATGCACCGGGAGAGGTCTTATCTGCCATAAAGATTATAATCGGTTCACTCTTTCTTTCTTCAAACTCCATCTCGGCGACACCTGGCCCCATCCCTTTCACATTTCCGCTAAAGGCGTCACTCAGGAGATCCTGGCCTGCCCCGTAAAGTTTCAGTTCCTTTGCTGCCTCTGTGCATACTGTAAATGTATTCCATGCAAGTTTATGGATCTCTGGGTTATCTACACCATGCGTATGGGTCATTATAAGTTCGAGATCGTCTCCGCACCGGTTTACATGAAAGTCTATAAGAAGTCCCTTCTCCTTTGAGCCAGAGAGTTTTTCTTCTGCCTGCTCGATGAGTCTCGGGTGCATACTCGAATGGCCGACATAACCACCCACATCCGCTTTAATAACACTGAGTGTGATCTTGCCTTTAGCCATGCTCTCCTCCCTGTTCTGCTAAGAAAATATCCCCCTCACCTTAATCCTCTCCCCTCAGGGGAGAGGGATGGGTGAGGGGACATAATTGGTTATTATTTCTTGAGTGACTTTCTGAGTCTCCTCTCGATAGATTCGACCTTCTTATTAATCCTGTTTGGATTCCCCTTCCGATCATCGATCGTTATTGTGGTAATCGCCCTTTCCCCGCTCTTCATTATCCTTGTATGACACCTCTTTATAAGGCCAAAAACAGCATCCCAACTCCCCTCGATAACCGTCCCCATAGGGTTTGCCTTATAAGGAAGGCCGCTCTTATCAACTATATTAAGAACCTCTGCTAATTGATTCCCGATACTACTGTTACCTGTTCCTACTGGAACAATACTGAATTCGACTAACATATAAATCACCTCCATTTCACTTAATTACTGATAATGAAGCCTCTTGGGCCATTCTACCCTTTTGACAAGCCATTTTGTCCTTACTTTTTCGAGGTCGATCTTTATGTTCGCTAGACTTTCAGAGGAACCGATAAGGTATCCCCGCTGATTCTGGATAGTAACTATAACCCTTATGTTCATGGAGGCCTGCGCTTCATCATCCTTCACCTCAATCTTCAGGATTTCTTTCTCTATCTCAATTTCCTGAAATTCCTGGAAGAACTTCTCAAGGAATTTCTTTATCTGCAAGTAACTGAGGCCATACTCATCAGAGTAATTATATGAGAGCCTTTTCATACACCCTTCGAGGTCTTTTGCCTCCAGGGACTTTTCTCCGGCCTCTATTACCCTTGCGATTCTTTTTTCTTCAGATACGAAGACAAATTTGATGAGAAAGAACGATAAAGCTAAAAGAAACCCTCCGAGGAGGATATACCTTATTCTAATTTTCAATATATCATCCCTTTTGTTATTTGTAAAGATAGAAAATAGATTTGAAAAGCACCAATTTACGCTTTACAGTTCTCCGTAGGCGTGGAGTCCTGATAGAAGGAGATTAACACCCAAGTATGTAAAGATCACTATGAGGAAACCTACAGAGGCAATAACAACGGCCTTCTTACCCTTCCATCCCCTCATAACCCTTGCATGGAGATAAATGGCATAGACAAGCCATGTGATAAGAGACCATGTCTCCTTGGGGTCCCAGCTCCAGTAAGTACCCCATGCCTGGGCAGCCCATACACCACCGAAGATAAGTCCTCCCAGGCCAAAGACAGGGAACCCGACCGCTATACTCTTATATGTTATATCGTCAAGGGTATCGATGGAGATTGAGAAGGTGTCGAGGACTCTTTTAAGAAGATACCCAAACCTCCAGAGGAGGAAGAGGACCCCAGAAGCCACTATCCAGCTCATGATCGAAATTCCTGTTGATTGATTTAGAAAGGTAGCCCTGAAAAGGTAGCTTTTTATAAACGTCTCAGGGGTGCGGAAGGCAACCCTGAATGTCATGAAATCTATAGCCATCGCAATAAGGACTATCAGGAATAGTCCCACAGATGATGTCCAGAATATGTAAAAGCCCTCGTTTCTTTTCTCGGCGGTCATAATGAGGTACATTATAGCAGTAGAAAAGGATATAGCAAAGGTAGCATATGCTATAAAGCTAAGGATTACATGAGCTATGAGCCAGTTGCTTCGAAGGGCAGGCATTAAGGGCTGGATATCCTTCGACATACCTGTAAGGTCTATAAATAGCAGGACAATGCCTGCTATGGGAGTAACAAAGGCACCGAAAGAACGGTTTTTATATCTAAACTCGATTATTAAATAAGATAGGATAATAGTCCAGGTAAATAGTATGAGGGATTCGTAAAGATTAGAAAAGGGAGCACTATGAAGTAGCTTGGATAAAAGGTCTCCTTCATTGACTATCTTTATTGGGTACGATTCTATCCATCTCTTTATTATCGCCATAGTCTGTGTGGAAAAGCCAAAGATGGTTATAGCACTTGCAGCAACGCCTATTCCCTTTCTTTTAAAAACAAGGTAGGCTATATAGCCCACCATTGCCATCATATAAGCAAGCTCTGATAGACTGAAAAAGATTGAACTTGTCATAATTTTTCCCTCAACCTTCTCTTACAGATTTAACCCTCTTCTCGAACTCCCTCTCAAAGGCAAACCTGTTCTTGTTTGCAGTACCTGCCATTGTTATTATAACCTCCCCTTTTTCTTCCTTCAACCTCGCCCATAGCTTTTTATGCGATCTGAAGAATGCAAGCACAAAACCAACACTCATCAGGGCAAAACCTGCATATACAAACCATAGCCCGGGGTCTCTTCCGACCTGCAGTCCTGTATACTGGGCACCCCAGAGGTCTTTGAACTCTACTGTGTGGCCCTCAGGGAGTTTCCATGTAGTCGGGTATCTCTTCAGGATCCAGCCTGAGTATTTATGTTTCCCTTTTTCAATAAATTCGATCAAAACAGCAGGGTTATTCATAGTCTCTGCATATGTAAATGCCCTGCCGCTTTCATCAATACCTAATGCAGGACTGAAATCACCGATAACTCCTTCCATGCCTGTCCCCGGGATAGAGAATTTATCTCCAAAATTAAAATGTTTTGTCTCAGAGACACCTGAGTTTGATTTTATATTAAGAACAAACTTTGCATGCCTGAGACTCGGCATAAGCCCGTAGCTTGACTGGTAGAATGTAATCCCATTGTAAGTCAGGGGATCATTAACCTTTATCGCTTTTTTGATCACCTCTTTTCCTTCCTTTATCACTGTAAGCCAGCTTTTGTATTCCTTAGGCATATCAGAATTCCCGTAGAAATCAACCTCGAAGTCATCACACCTTATGCTGAATCCGAGGGGTCTGATCCCGTATCTCTTAAGCTTTGATTTCAACATTGCCGGCTCAATACCCATGACCTGCGATACCCTTACAAAATCACCTGAAACAGACTCTATCGTGTTTAATATGTATTCCCTTTCATTCTCCTCCTCCTGTGTTAGAAGACCTGTCTTCATAATAACAACTGAATAAGTTTCTCCTTCAGGAAGGTTTAAAAACCCCTTGAAACCAAAAATCGAGCCGATCATCGCTCCGGTCAGAACCAGTATTATACTTGCATGGACCACATAAACGCCGAGCCTGCTGTATTTACCCTTCTGGGAATACAGGTGGAGTGTCTTATCCACCCTCTTTTCAGAGAGGTTATATCCGTGACCCTTTAGCGACTTCGATACTAATTCTTTTGTTTTCTCAATATTACCCTTGACTCTTATCTCCGCCTTTATGGGCATGTTAATTAAAGATGAATCATCAAGTGGACCCATTGGAGATTTTATTGCCTTCCATGTGTTTGGGAACCTGTCAATCGTACATATCGTAAGGTTGGATGTAAGAAGAAGGAGAAGAACAACAAACCACCATGAATGGTATGCATCAAGGAATCCAAGACCTATAATAATATTCAGTGCCTTTGGTGCAAATCCCTCACCGACGACCTTGGTCAATAACTGTAGATTCTTCTCAGGAGAGCCCTGCTCTATTATTGTCCCCGGGATCGATGCCAGAACAAAAAGGATAAGGGTTGTGACCGTGAGGGTGACAGAGGAGAAAAACTTCCAGATTGCATTCGTTCCCTTTGTGAAAATATCTTCTTTCATAATTATGGTCTAAAATAAGACTAATCCCCCTCCGTCCCCCTTTAGTAAAGGGGAAGTTAGGGGGATTAAATCTAAATAACATAAATCTTTAATCTAAGTCAAGGATAACCCTTGAAGACACAGCCCCTTCTCTGAGAATTTTCATAGGACCTGTTACATCCACTATTGTAGAAGGTTTTCCTCCTGGGGTTTTGCCTCCATCAATCAGGAGGACTATTCTATCACCGAAATATTTCATTACCTTTTCAGGTCGGGTTGCAGGAGGTTCTCCTGAAGGGTTTGCACTCGTGGATGTAATAGGGAACCCTGTCTTTTTAACCATTCGAAGGGCGATCTTTTCACCGGGTATCCTGATAGCGATCTTCCCTGTCTTTGCAGTGAGAAGCTCAGGGATATCCGATGAAGCCTCAAAGACTATTGTAAGTGGCCCCGGCCAGAACCTCTTTATAAGCCTTTCTGCCTGGGGGGGTAGTCTCTTAATAAGCGTCTTTAATCTCTTTCTATCTCCTATGATAACAGGAAGTGGTTTTTTCTGAGACCTGCCTTTTAGTTTATAAAGTTTTTTTAATGCCACTTCATCCATTGCATCCACACCAAGGGCATAGAAGGTCTCTGTGGGATAGGCGATGATTCCGCCAGACTTAAGGACCTTTACCGCATCAGCCAGAACCATCTCCAGATCATCATCTATTCTTAATATCTTCATATAAAAACAGATTAGTTTATCATATCCCGTCTCGAAAAACCTATCTTGACCCTAAAAGAACTTGACACTCCTCTGGGTTTTGATACAATTAGGATAATCCTGACATGTCCCTTTATGCTGAAAAAGAATATATCCTAACAATATCGAATTAGGTTAAATGAGTGGCAACAGATGAAATGATTTTAGAATGGAAATCCAAATAGATCCTCATACATTAGAGAAAGCAAAAGAACGAGGCACCAATAAAGATGAAATAATAGATATTATTCATACAGGTTTTGACATCCCTGCCAGATATGGCAGAAAGGGGAAGGCTAAGGTATATGACTTTAAACAAATGCGCCTCAATAAATATTATGAACAAAAAAAGGTTGAAGTGTATTATACTATTGAAGGCAATAAAATAATCACAGTTACTGTATATGTATTTTATGGAAAATGGGGGGTGTAAGGTGAACATTATCTACAACGATAAAACAGACCTTCTTTATATTAGATTAGATGACAAGAAACAGGATGTAATAAACAGGCGGGTTTCCGAAGACATTGTTCTTGATATCGGTGAAAATGACAGGATCATCGGTATCGAAATCCTTGATGCCTCAAAACATGTGACACTGGAAAAGCTCTTGCCTATAAAGTACGAGGTTTCAAAGACATAGAATTGGGAACAAAGGTGACAAAAGGGGCACCGCTTACCCCAAAGAGTGAAAGAACATTACTCTAATGCCACTTTATAAGCTTGGACATAAACAACTTGAACTGATAAAAAAGAATCCCTTTAAGTTTGAGACAAGCACAATTATAAGTCAGAGCCAACAACAAAATCAGTCTGTTCACATCCAAATGCTTCTTGAAATTCAAAGTAAGATTGATGAAAAAATTCATAGCTATGAAGATGGAAGCAAAGAAAAAAGTTTTTTACAAAAATTTAAAAATTCTCTTAGTTCTATATCTAATGCAACTCAACTTATAAGCCAATTATTAAAATTAGCAAAAGATTTTGGTCTTAATATTGAGGATATTTTAAAAATTTTTAAATAACCTCCAGACAACACAGCACAAAAGATTAAGGAGTGAGTGAGGGTCAAGTCTTGAAACATCAGTTTTTCAAGCGGCCTAACAACAAGCGTGTATTGCTAAGGGGTCTCGATTCTCTTATTTTATTTGTAATATATGTCCGCAATGGCAGATAAAAACAAGCTACCTCTCAATTGCCTTTAACCCTATATCCTTTCTGTACTGCATCCCGTTGAAATTGATTTTATTAACTGCCCTGTAGGTCTTATCGATGGCAGATTTAATGTCTTTGTCAAGTCCGGTAACTCCGAGAACCCTTCCTCCATCAGTCAGAATATTTCCGTTTTTCACAGTAGTGCCTGCATGGAAGACTACAACACCATCCATCCCCTCTGCCTCTTCAAGTCCTGCGATAACCTCCCCCTTTTTATAAGGTCCGGGATACCCCTCTGAGGCGAGGACAACACATACAGAGGCATCTTTCTTCCATCTTAATTCCTTCCCTTTAAGTTCTCCATCAATAACGGCATTGAAAATATCTACTATTTCGTTATCGAGTCTCATAAGTATCGGTTGGGTTTCAGGGTCTCCGAACCGGACATTAAACTCAAGGACCTTTGGCTCACCTTTATCTATCATAAGGCCTGCATAAAGCACGCCTTTATATTTTCTCCCTTCCATCTTCATAGCCCTTATGGTAGGGATCATAATTCTATCCATGATTTTTCTTTCCAGATCCTCTGTAATAACAGGCGCAGGGGAATACGCCCCCATGCCCCCTGTATTAGGCCCTTTATCACCGTCATAGATCCTCTTATGGTCCTGGGCAGAGGCCATAGGGATAACAGTCTCTCCGTCTGTAAAGGCAAGGAAGGACGCCTCCTCTCCTTTCAGACATTCTTCGATCACTGCCTTATTTCCTGCTTGTCCAAAAACCTTATCCTTCATAATCATCCTTACTGCATCAATTGCATCATGAACTGTCTCGGCAATTATTACCCCCTTGCCTGCTGCAAGGCCATCGGCCTTCACAACAATAGGTGCACCTTTAAGCCTTATATAATTTTCTGCCTCAAGGAATGAAGAGAAGGTCTTATATTCTGCTGTAGGGATACCATATTTTCGCATCAGGTTTTTGGAAAATGCCTTGCTATCTTCAAGTTCTGCTGCAGATTGAGTAGGGCCGAATATCCTGAGACCCTCTTTCTGAAAGAGGTCAACGATACCTGATGTCAACGGCACTTCAGGCCCTACAACTGTGAGGTCTATACCCTCATATTTTGCAAACTCAAGGAGGTCTTCAAGACTGTCCGCCTTGATATTAATACATTCTGCGATTCTTGAAATTCCTGCATTCCCTGGTGCGCAGAAGACCT
>CAKKRL010000125.1 GCA_919902655.1 Thermodesulfovibrionia bacterium | reverse complement strand
TCTTATACCCTATCTTTCTCAAGAACTCTTTTCTGTGTTTTTTGTCTTCTTCCCCTTCTATCCCTTTTGGCTTAAACCCATCAATAACTCCGATTACACCCCTTCCCTGTTCTGTATCTGTAACTATGACCTCTACAGGGTTTGATGTGGCGCAGTAAATCGTGCATACCTCCTGGCAGTGCTTTATAGAGTTAAGGATATTTATAGGATAGGCATCCTTTATAACGATTGAGAAGAAATGTCCTGCACCAACATTCATCGCATTCTTTGAGGCAATCTCGATAAGGTCCTTATCATTCCCCTCAGTCCTTATAAGACATGGGCCAGATGCCTCATTGAATGCGATCCCGAATTTTGCCTGGGGGACTGTTGTCACAAATATTTCATAGAGGTCTTCAGCGGTCTTTATGAAATGGGTATGGCCGAGTATCACATTACATCCCTCAGGTATCTCTATCTTTATAGACTTAAGTTCCATCAGACACCTCCTGGTTTACCCTGTTAGAAGGGTGAAGACCTTCTAACAGGGTTTACTTTCCTTTTTTGCTGAAACCGTAAGACCCGATCATCTCTCCCATAGACCTGTACTCCTGCACAACAGGGCAGTAAGAGATTGGAGAAAGTCTATCCATACTAATTCTGTCACCTTCAAGGATTTCTTCGTCCACATGGGCGGCCACCACCTCGGCTATAAACAGGTCATGGGAGCCGAGATTTAGTATCTGCTTTACCTTACACTCGAGATTGATAGGACATTCTTTTATAAGGGGGGCTTTTACCCTTTCTGTATTGCCGGCTGTAAAACCAGCTTCTGAGAATTTGTCTATGTCTCTTCCAGAGACAGAACCGCAATAGTCGGTTTCCTTTAGCCGCTTCTCCGATGGAATGTTCAGAACAAACTCCATTGCCTCTTTGATCAGTCTATTGCTGTGTCTCGTAGGTCTAACGGATATACCAACAATAGGTGGATCGGAGCATAGCACACCTCCCCAGGATATCGTAGCGATATTCGGCTTCCCATCTTTTCCCTGCGAACTGATCAACATTACAGGAGAAGGATAGATATAAGTTGATGGTTTAATGCTTTTCTTAGGCATATGTCCTCCCTTGATAATAAAATCTATTTCTTTCTCTTAATCCACCCCTTTGTCTCCCTTATAAGGAAAAAACTTATAAGGATTGCAACGGGGACAAATAAAGCAGTCAAGACTGTAGTAGATATATTTATCAGCCCTGCAGCTCTAATCCCATCAAAGATATATTTTGCAATGGCAGTTATATAATATGAGATTACAATAACAGAGAGCCCCTCGACTGTCCTCTGGAGTCTCACCTGTGTCTTTGTCGTCTCGTCCATGCTCTTCTGGAGTTCAAGGCTCTGATCCTGGGTTATGAGATCCACCTTAGTCCTGAGAATTGTGATAATATCCATCATCTCACCCTTTATACCCTCTATCCTTCCCAGAAGCCTCTGATAGTCGTCACCAAGGGTAAGGGTCGCCCTGCTATAAAAATTCCCTAACGGAGGAAGACCTTTTAGAGAATCCTCATCCCATTCCCTGAGAATATTCTTTATGACATCGACACGACTGAAGGTGTCTGCTGAGTAATGACTTACTTCATTAAGGAGGCTCGATACATCCCCGAGCAGCGTACTAAGTCCATGGAGCCATTCCTTCAGTGTCTCCGGTGTAGCCTTTGGGAGATTAAGGTTTATCGTCCCTATCTTCCCGACGATGGATGCCTCGATCTTCTCTATCCTGTCAGATGCGAGGATATACCGCTGCCTCTGGTCCCTGAGGAGATAAAAACAGTTCTCGA
>CAKKRL010000124.1:4180-6900 GCA_919902655.1 Thermodesulfovibrionia bacterium | reverse complement strand
GTAGCGGAGGAGGCAGCAGTTACAGCCGATTTCCTCGGAAGCTCCGTTGAAACAATATATGATATTGGTGTTGCAGGAATACACAGGCTCTTTGATAAGATGGATAAATTAATTTCTTCGAGAGTGATAGTCGTTGTTGCTGGTATGGACGGGGCCCTTGCCTCTGTTGTTGGAGGACTTGTGGATAAACCTGTTATTGCAGTACCCACAAGTGTAGGTTACGGGGCGAGCTTCGGAGGTCTGTCCGCACTCCTTGCGATGCTCAACTCCTGCGCCAACGGGGTTGCTGTAGTAAACATAGATAATGGCTTTGGAGCAGGGTGCCTCGCGCACAGAATTAATTCGATGGGAATAGAAGGTATCCCCCCTAAGATCAGGGGCTGAAGGTTAAGAATTTGCTTGCTATATCAAGAGCATCTGTGCGTTCTGGGAGGTAAACGTTGTGTTATAGAATAAAAGTTTTATTACTTGTTGCGAGAAAGTCTAAGGGTTTATTCTTTCATACTCCAGATAGAGGATAACCTCTTCTTTTTTCATTCTTATCTTGAGGTCCCCTAAGAACTTTCCATAATCTATAGCAAACTCTATACCTGTTCTTCCGACTGAATATTTATTGAAAAAATCTAAGGCGGCTTTTGAAACTATTTCCATATCCTTTGCGAATAAATCGATAACCCCCCGCAGGTTCTTATCGTTCTCTGCCGCTTTTCTGAGGACTGGATAGAGGTCCCTGTCTTCTTTATTTAGATGGGTAAGTAGGGTCTCTTTTGATTGAACAAGGATTTTATGACCATTCACCGAAGAGATACCAAGTTCCTTAACTTTATTAAGCATGCTAACGAGTGCAGAGTGGTCTGTCTTCAATTCTTCGATTAATCTGGACATCTACCCCTCCCCTCTTAAAAAACAAAGATAAACGGCTCTCAGCTGCAAAACATCAGCTCATTATACACTAATAACTATTTCAATACAATTAAAAATCTTTCTAAAAAACTACCAATGCCACCTAAAATTCTCCTTTAAAAAGTTATGTATATGATATATAATACCCCACAGATTGAAGGCAATTAAGTATCTGATAATCATTACAGTATTAGCCTTTTTCCCCGGCTGTCCTGAAAAGGAGAAAATTCCTGTCCCGAAAGACGCTTCCTATCAAGAAACTGCAGAAGAGATAACTCTTGTGCCTGCCTACGGCGATATAATTATTGAAGGCTCTATAGGTGAGCCGAGTATATTAATACCCATGCTTGCTGGCGACAGCGCATCACACGAAGTGGCAGGGCTGATATTTAACGGCCTGGTAAGGTATGATACTGATCTGAGTATCATCGGTAACCTCGCAGAGACGTGGGATATATCAAAGGATGGCTTGGTTATTACATTCCATCTGAGAAAAGGAGTACGATGGACTGATGGCGTTGAATTCACAGCAGATGACGTCATGTTCGGATACAAAACCATTAGAGACGAGAAGACCCCTACTGCATATAAAGAGGATTATCTCCAGGTAAAAAAGGCAGAGGTATTGGACAGATATACTTTCAGGGTAACATATGAAAAGCCCTTTGCGCCTGCTCTTTCAACATGGGGAAATCTTGTAGTGCTACCGAAACATCTCTTAGAGGGTAAAGACATAAAAGATATACCCAAGAGCGAGTTTGCCAGAAAACCTGTCGGCATGGGCCCTTATAAGTTTGTAAAATGGACTACAGGGCAAGAAATAGTCTTAGAATCGAATAAAGATTATTTTGAAGGCCGGCCATACATAGACCGCTATATTTACCGAATTATACCCGATCAGGCAACGATGTTCCTCGAACTTCAGGCAGGTGGGGTAGACTGGACAGGGCTGACACCGATCCAGTATACCAGGCAGACCGATACACCCTACTTTAAAAAGAACTTTCAAAGGTTTCGTTACCCTGTCTTTGCCTATACCTATATGGGGTTCAATCTGAAACACCCATTGTTTAAAGATAAAAGGGTAAGAGAGGCAATCGCTTATGCAGTGGATAAGGAAGAGATTATTGATGTAGTGCTCTTTGGCCTTGGAAGACCTGCAACAGGCCCTTATGTACCTGATACATGGCCCTATAACCCGGATGTCAAAAAATACGCATACAATCCTGAGAAGGCCAAGGCACTACTTGCAGAGGCAGGGTGGAAAGACAGTGATGGCGACGGAGTCCTGGACAAAGACGGCAAACCATTCAAATTCACCATTCGAACCAATATGGGGAACACCCTGAGAAAAAATACCGCAACCATTATCCAACAGAGGCTTGAGAAAACAGGGATAAAGGTTGAGATCATAGCGCTTGAATGGAGCACCTTTATTAATGAGTTTATAGACAAGAGACGTTTCGAGGCGGTAATCCTGGGCTGGAGCATAGGTCTTGACCCTGACCAGTATGATATTTGGCATTCGAGTAAAACAAAGGAGAAGGAGTTTAATTTTGTGAGTTACAGCAATCCTGAGGTTGATGAGCTTCTCGATAAAGGCCGCAGGACTTTTGATATCGAAGAGAGGAAAAGGGTATACTACAGGATTCAGGCGATACTCGCTGATGAACTGCCTTATATATTTTTATATGTCCCTGATGCCCTACCAGTTGTGCATGCACGGTTCAAGGGAATTAAGCCCTCACCGATAGGTATCAGCTATAATATCCATAAATGGTATGCGCCTCAGAAACTGCAGAGACATGTTTTAATCA
>CAKKRL010000124.1:0-4080 GCA_919902655.1 Thermodesulfovibrionia bacterium | reverse complement strand
TTAGTTACCTAATAAAACGTATACTCGAACTTGTTCCTACCTTATTCGGCATTACCCTGCTCTCCTTTTTTATCATTCACCTCGCACCTGGAAAACCTACAGACATCATGACAGAGCTTAACCCGAAGATTACACCTGAGGCGAGGGAGAGGCTCGAGAAATACTACGGCCTTGATAAACCGATCATTACCCAGTATGGTATATGGTTGAAGAGGATTGTTAAACTCGATTTCGGTGATTCATTCTTTACTGACAGAAGGCCTGTCTGGACTAAAATAAAGGAAAGACTGCCTATCACCATTTTGATTAATGCCCTCTCGCTTTTGCTTATCTTAATTTTTGCCATTCCGATTGGGGTATCCTCTGCAACACAAAGATATTCCCTGTATGATAATATTACAACGGTTATTGTCTTCATAGGTTTTGCCATTCCTACTTTTTGGCTGGCCCTTCTTTTAATGATACTCTTTGGCGTTTATCTGGACTGGCTTCCAATATAAGGACTCAAATCTATAAACTATGAAACATTGTCAGATACAGGAAGGATGTGGGACTGGGTAAAGCATCTCATAATGCCTATTTTTGTTTCAGCATTTGGCGGTCTTGCAGGTTTTTCAAGGTATATGCGTGGTAATATGCTTGAGGTAATAAGGCAGAACTATGTGACAACAGCAAGGGCAAAGGGTTTGCCTGAATCAGAGGTCATATACAAGCACGCCTTAAGAAACGCCCTTATGCCGATTATTACATTGCTCGGCCTCTCAATTCCAGGGCTAATAGGTGGAAGTGTTATATTTGAGACAATATTCGGTATTCCCGGGATGGGACAGTTATTCTATATGTCAGTTATGACAAGGGACTATCCCCTTGTGATGGGAATATTGACTATCGGTGCGATGCTGACATTACTTGGTAACCTGTTGGCTGATGTGAGCTATGCCATTGTTGATCCGAGGATAAGAATAAAATGAAGCTCTTCTGGCAAAGATTTAAAAAGAACAGACTTGCAGTAGCAGGTGGAGTAGTTGTCCTGATACTTTTTATTATTGCCATCTTTGCTTCTCTCATTTCCCCTTACGACCCTAATGTCATAGATAAAAAACACGTACTTGAGCCTCCAAGTTTGAAACACCCTTTCGGTACAGATGAACTTGGCAGGGATATCATGAGCAGGGTTATATGGGGCTCACGTATATCGATATCAGTTGGTTTTGTGGCGGTGGGAATCGCAACCATCATAGGTATAATTTTAGGTGCAATATCAGGTTATTATGGCGGATGGCTTGATAGCGTCATCATGAGATTTGTTGATATAATGCTGTCCATACCTACATTTTTTTTAATCCTTGCTGTGATAGCCTTTCTCGGACCAAGTATCTTGAATATCATGATTATCATAGGGCTTACATCCTGGATGGGCGTTGCAAGACTTGTGAGGGCAGAGTTTCTTACATTAAAGGAAAGGGAGTTTGTGATTGCTGCAAGGGGGCTTGGGGCAAAAGACATACGGATAATTTTTGGACACATAATGCCAAATAGCCTCTCCCCAGTGATTGTCTCGGCTATACTCGGCGTTGCGAGTGCGATTTTAGTGGAGTCTGCACTCAGTTTTCTCGGTATTGGCGTTCAGCCACCAACTCCAAGCTGGGGTAACATACTCACTTCTGGAAAGGACAATATCGAGATTGCGTGGTGGCTTTCAGTCTTTCCTGGTCTATCGATCCTTATAACTGTCCTGACATATAATCTTGTTGGTGAAGGTGTAAGGGATGCTATTGATCCCAGGCTTAAGGTCTAAGGATCGCTAAAGGTTTATTCAGTCGCAACACCTGTCACCCTTATAACCTCTTCGAAGGTTGTTGTTCCCCTTAACAACTTTCTTATCGAACATTCCCTCAATGTAACGAGCCCTTCAGATCTGGCTATCTTCTTGACAACTGATGGGACAGCCTTATCATCAGCCGCTGACCTGATCTTGTCGGTAATCTCCATTATCTCGAATATCCCTGTCCTGCCGAGATAGCCTGTACCCCTGCACTGGGGGCATCCGCTTCCTATGGAGAGCTTTATATTCTTTGCCTTATCATAATTAATGCTTAATACAGAGCACTCCTCCTCAGAGATGGCATATTGTTCAGCGCAGGATGTGCAGACCTTCCTTACAAGCCTCTGTGCTACTATCCCGATCAGGGTAGAATTTATCAGGAAGGAAGGCACGCCGAGATCAAGGAGCCTTGTTATCGCAGAGGGGGCATCATTTGTATGGAGGGTTGAGAGTACGAGATGGCCTGTAAGTGCTGCCTGTATGGCATTATCCGCAGTCTCGAAGTCCCTTATCTCACCAACCATTATTATATCAGGGTCCTGCCTTAGTATCGTCCTCAGACTGCTTGCAAAGGTAATACCTATCTGTGGCTGGATTGCTGTCTGGTTAAACCTCTCATGGATCATCTCTATCGGGTCTTCGATAGTTGTTACATTTACCTCTGATGTTGAAAGCGTCTTGAGTACGGAATAGAGGGTCGTTGTCTTCCCGCTTCCTGTAGGCCCTGTAACAAGGATCAGACCGTGGGGGTTTGTTATGAACGATCTGAATAGCCCCAACTCCCTCTGGAGCATACCGAGCTCATCTATATCCTGCATAATGACATTCGGGTCAAAGATCCTTATAACAATCTTTTCACCAAAGGCAACAGGAAGGGTTGATACACGGTGTTCCAGCTCTTTACCGTCATAGTCTGTCTTGATTCTTCCGTCCTGCGGTCTCCTCTTCTCGGCGATATCCATGCGTGAAAGCATTTTAATACGCGATACCATTGCGAGATGTACTGGTTTCGGTACCTTGTGTATATTATGAAGTATCCCGTCTATCCTGAACCTTATGAGACAGGCATCCCTTTTCGGCTCTATGTGTATATCCGATGCACGTTGTGAATAGGCATAATGTAGCAGGTACTCTACAGCATTTATAATATGCTGGTCAGTTACTTCGAGTTCTGAAATGGACTTAAGTTTTACATACTGCTCGAGGTTTCCGAGGTCTATTCCTGCAGTAAGCTCCTTATGGGCTGCCGCAACTGATGACTTAAAACCATAGAACTCAGTGACTATCTTCTCGATATCCGATTTCGGAGAGACCACAAGTTTCACATTAAACCCTGTGGGTCTGGCGATCCCTTCGACGCCCTCCTTATCAAAGGGGTTGGATGTGGCTACTGTCAGGGTATTGCCGGAAAGATCGATTGGCACAAGCATATGTTTAAGGGCGTAAGGCCTTGATATTACCTTTGTTACAACATCAGAATCAAGCTTTAACGGGTCTATCCTGACAAATGGCAGATCGAGGTGTTTCGCTATCACCTCCATAATCATCTCCTCTGTAAGGTATTGATTATTCTTCCCCGGAAGGCTGAACTTAAGGGAATCAATGATGTCTATTATAGTAACACTTGAATCAATCTTACCCCTGCCCCTTTTTATAGTCCCTGTCTTTGTCTTCTGAATCCTCGCCCGGAGGACATCTTCCTTCAGAACAATACTATCAATCTGTTCCTTTGAAAGTAGCTTTTCCTTTGAAAGTATCTCCAGGATAGCCCTGTGAGTCTTCTCACTCATAACTAATTCATATCAGAATCAGGACGGCATTGTCAATAATTTAAATGATTGATTAATCCCTCGCAGTATTGTATTCTTATGAAAATCCCCCCCTGTTCCCCCTTTACTAAAGGGGGAACAGGGGGATTAATAGTCGCTGTGGAGGATCCAGATGTTTAAGACTATTGAATGGAAAGACGGAGCAGTCAGGATGCTTGACCAGTCAAGACTTCCCCTCGAGGTAGTCTACATGGACTGCAGGGATTACCTGGAAGTTGCAGAGGCTATTAAAACCTTAAAGATCAGGGGTGCACCTGCAATAGGAATAGCAGCAGCCATGGGGGTCGCCTTAGGGGCGCAGGGAATCGAAGCAAAGAGTTTTAAAATCTTCTATAAAGATTTAAAAACAATCGGTGACCATCTGGCAAAACAGAGACCAACCGCGGTCAACCTCTTCTGGGCTATAAAGAGGATGCTAAATTTCGC
>CAKKRL010000123.1 GCA_919902655.1 Thermodesulfovibrionia bacterium | reverse complement strand
TCAGAGGGGAGAAAAGGAGGAGAGGGTTAAAAAGATACTTAGCGGAGAGCCGGCCATCTTTGAGACAGAACATTACAGAAGTGATGGAAGCAGTATATCCCTTGAGGTAAGCTCCAAGTCTTTGGATATAAGCGGAGAATTGTACCTGCAGTCGATACATAGGGATATTACAGAGAGGAAGAGGATGCAGGAGCAGTTAATGCAATCCCAGAAGATGGAATCAGTAGGGATGCTTGCAGGAGGCATTGCGCATGACTTTAATAATATGTTGACAGGCATACTCGGAAATGCAGAGCTGTTACATGAATATAGCAATCTGGATGTCCTTGCAAAACAGAAGGTAAAAACAATAGAGTCTGCTGCCAGAAAGGCAGGCCAGATGATTGCGAGGATTCTCAGATTTGCCCGCAAGGAAAAATCAGAGTTCCTGCCAATAAACCTGAACGATGTTATATACGATACCATAGAACTTGCAAGCAAGATGATAGAAAACAGAAATGTAAGGATAAAGATAGAGATCGACGAAGGTGTTACAGCGGTTTATGGTGACAGTAACCAGCTCGAACAGGTTGTGATGAATCTTATTGTAAATGCTGCTGATGCAATGACTGCAGGTGGTACCATTACAATAGCTACATCTTTAGCTGAAATAAAAGATGGTGACAACATGGGGAAGGCTGGACTGCCTTCAGGGAGGTACGTAGTCCTGAGAATATCTGATACCGGGAAGGGCATCCCTGATGAAATAAAAGGCAGGATATTTGAGCCCTTCTTTACCACTAAGGGAATAGGGAAGGGGACGGGACTGGGCCTTTCCCTTGTTTATGGGGTAATAAAGGAACATAAGGGTGCGATTAATGTGGAAAGTCAGTTAAACAAGGGGTCTACATTTGAGATATATATTCCTCATTCTGAAAGTTTCGTTATCAGAACCGAGAAAATACCGTCCCAAACACTAACAGGCAAAGAGAGTATAATGATAATAGATGATGAAACAGATGTTCTGGGATTTCTGAAGGAAACCTTTGAAAAGAAAGGTTACAGTGTTATGGCTACGGATAACCCGATTAATGCACTTAATATGTTCAAGAGGCTTCATGAAAATATAGACCTCGTGATAACGGATATTATAATGCCTCTGGTAAACGGAAGGGATTTGATAAAGCATTTCAAGATGATCAAACCGGAAATTAAAGTAATCGCAATCTCCGGTTATGATACAGAGAAAAGGGGGAAGAGGGACAGGAATATAGATGCCTTTATAAATAAGCCCTTTGAGGGTTTCTACCTGCTTTCTGTTATAAGGAGGATTCTTGATTCGAAGGTTGCGAAGTTTAAATGATTTTGACTAAAAGATTAAAAATTGCAGGGTCAGGTTTTAAATGGGATTTCCAATGATTTGTTTTCTTGACCTATCTGCCTTCCTTATATTAAACTTTCCTTGTAATAGATAAAAATTCCGGATATGCAAACCTGGCGTTTTATCGATAGCGGTCCCAAGAGGGCATCTCTCAATATGGCCATAGATGAGGCTATCGCCGAGTCTGTGGGAAGAGGGTTAGCACCGCCTACACTCAGATTTTACGGATGGACCCCTCCTGCGGTCTCGATAGGATACTCGCAGAAGATAGAAGAGGTAGACCAGGAAGAATGTCTTCTTAAAAATTACGATATAGTCCGAAGACCAACAGGGGGAAGGGCGATCCTCCACAATAAGGAACTCACCTACAGCATTATGTCACCAGCAGATAATCCCCTCTTTTCAAAAAATATAATGAACTCCTATAAAATCCTGCATCAGGGCATTATGATCGGACTTAGGAAACTCGGACTTATACCTGAAATGGTCTCGGGAAGGGACAAAAAAGGAAATAAATCCCCTGCCTGTTTCTTTTCCCCATCTATAAACGAGTTAACGATAGACGGTAAGAAGATTATAGGAAGTGCACAGAAGAGATGGCAGAAGGTGATGTTACAGCAAGGGTCGATCCTTCTTGACCTTGATGTTGATGCACTCTTTTCGGTCCTTTCAAATCAGAACAGCAGAGGCGCGAAAGAAAGGGCAGGGCAGAAAATGACATCCATAAGCAGAGAGCTGGGTAAGGCTGTTGATATAGATAACGTAAAGAAAGTAATGATAGATGGCTTTGAAGAGGCCCTCGGTATAAGACTTAAACGCGGGAGTCTGACAGATTATGAGACTGCGCTTGCCTTCAGGCTTTCTGTTGAAAAATATTCGAATAAAGAATGGAACTATAAGAAGTGATTATTTAATTAAAACCCCTGCATAACCTACCACATGGGAATAATCGCCGCTCGTATCACCCGATGTCATATATTTTACAAGGACAGCAGATTTTGCACCGAGGAGAATACTTGCCTTAAGCATTGTCACTGTTGGTGAAAAACCGCACATCGTTATTTTTTCGCTCAATACTGTTCTGTGCAGGCCTTCAGGATCAAGGGCAAGCACCCTGTCTAATGCCTTCCTGTCTTTCTTCCTGGCAGATTCGTCAGGTTCATAATGGGTCATATCGGAACTTGCGACTATGACTACCGGGTAAGTTGTAACCTTTATAACTTCGGCTAAAGCCCTTCCGACTTCGAGGCAGTCCTCAAGGGAGGTAGTCATCATAGAGATGGGTACGATACTGAAATCCTTTGAGAAGAACTGCATGAACGGGATCTGGACCTCGAGGGAGTGTTCCCTCAGATGGGCATATGTATCGTCTTCTATCCTGTCTGATGACTTCAGGATCTTTTCTGAGAGGTTCTCATCTATCATGACAGTTCCGTTTGGCATGTCCCATTCTCCTGAGGCCATGATAGAGATGGGTTTCCCGAGCCCTGTATGGTTCGGGCCTATAATAACAAAGGTCTGAGGAAATTCAATCCTTGAGTAAAGTGCACCAGCAACTGCCCCTGAATACACAAAGCCTGCATGAGGGGAGAGCATCCCTATCACCTTTTCTCTCCTGAGGCCTTTCTCTATGCAACTCTCCACCTGTGCCTCAAGCATATTCGGTGTATCGAAATAAAACTGACCTGCCACAGCCGGTTTTCGTATCATGGGAATTCCCTCCTCATCCATAAACCCCCGTCTTCAATTCCTTAAGGACCTTTCCTTTTATACTTTTTGGTTCTTCAACGATTACCTGCTCTAAACTGAAAATAACAGAGAAGATTTTTGATTTAAAAGGGAGTTCTGAGAGAGGACTTGAAGATGGAATTTTAATGGATGAATAGGAAATAGCTGGTTTCGTTGCCGGAAGGACCCTCTCAAAAACAACACCTTCTCCTCTTGGTTCGATGAAAGTTAGATGAAACCTGATGGGAATCTTCGGTGTTATCGGAGTAATATCGAGGGATATACAGGGAGGAATTCCTTCTCTCCCGCAGAGATAAATACCGTTCCTCCTGTGCTCCCATACGAGTTCTGACCCCTTCACGGGTGCAACAGGGCTCAGATAGAATCCTTTCTTTTCCTTACATCGCCCTGTACCGTCTGGTGCAGGGCATCGTGTAAGTGCAGTAATTATTCTGAATTCTAGTGAAGTGCCCGGGCCTTGACCTGAATCATTATAGGCAGGGGACAAAGTATCATGATCTGTATGATAAAGGGCAGCAAAATAGCCACCCAGCGTATAATCAGGCAGTACCTCTACAACCCTGAACGGTTCAGAGATAGCAGGGGATACAGCTTTTGAAGGGGTAAGGTACAGGATCAGAAAACCATTCCCAATATTTACTTCTCTATGTCCCATAGGTTTCTACTTCCCATAGTAGTTCACTATATAAAATAAGGAAGCAATGTAGGGCAACCCTTTAGGGTTGCTTTTGCAGGGCTAAAGCCCTGCCCTACAAGAATTTAATACTTGAAATAACTATATAGAAAAGTATATTCCTAAGGAGATAGTTTGTCAAATACCGTGGACAGGGAAGATATTCTTTTTTATGAATTCGATACCCTTTTCTGCCCAGTCCTCTTCGGTTCTATCTTTCTTTTCAGACGGATTATCCCTTAGTCTATCAGGCCCTTTAAGACCCTTTGACTTCAGGAACCTTTTCCATTCCTCAGGGAGGGCATCAGGAAGCTCTATGCCTGCCATGATAGAGAAGGCGATTGCCCAGGCCCTTGCAACATTTATTATATTATAACCGCCACCGCCAAGGGCTACCCAGGGATAGCCCATGTTCTTAAATTCATTAACCATCATGGAGAACCCTCTATTAGTGAGTTCGAGGTGGGTAAGGGGGTCTCCTTTTAATGAGTCTGTTCCGAGCTGGGTAACGAGTATATCAGGGGAGAATGCCTTTGCAAGAGGGAGGACAACCTCATAAAAACCATTGAGAAAGACATCATCCCCTGTGCTGGGATAAAAGGGCAGGTTTACAGAATACCCCTTCCCTTTACCCTCACCGGTCTCTGTACAGTCTCCGGTACCAGGGAAAAGGTATCTTCCGCTTTCATGGAGTGATATGGTCATTACCCTGTCGGTGTCATAGAATGCCTGCTGTACCCCATCACCGTGGTGTGCGTCTATATCAACATAGAGTACCCTTTTTCCCATTTTTACCATATCTGCAATGGCAATGGCCGGGTCGTTGAAGTAACAGAAACCAGAGGCCCTGCCTGCCATTGCATGATGGAGACCGCCTGCGATATTAAAGGCAACAGGTACCTCACAGCTTTCCACCATCCGTGCTGCCTGAAGAGATGCGCCAGATACAAGCAGGGAGCCTTCATAAATACCTTTAAAGACAGGGTTGTCTCCCCAGCCAAGGCCATAATTCAACAAGTTAGAAGGATGGATGCCTGAGTCAATCCCTTTAAGTACATTGATATAATCAATTGAATGAAACAGGGCTATATCTTCATCAGTTGCAGGTTCAGGCTCAAGGACTTCTATTCCTTCCTTTTCAAAGATACCGTATGCCTTGAGGAGCTCATATGTGAGTTTAAGCCGGATTACCTGAAGGGGGTGGTCATGCCCGTAGTCATACTTCTGGTACTCTTCTGTATAGATAAAGGCAGCCTTCATTTCGATAAAATTATAGGGCTATGGAATAATTTGTCAATGAAATTCAGTTCCGTCCATTATTTTCTTGACAAAAAAAGTATTATGTTATAAAAAACATTCTCATTAATAAAAATTTAACTCTGGAGGTTTAGGATATGAGCAGGATAAACTATTTTTTTACTTCAGAATCAGTAACAGAAGGGCATCCGGACAAGATCGCAGACCAGATATCAGATGCGGTCCTTGATGCAATTATGGAACGGGATCCTATGGGAAGGGTAGCTTGCGAGGCCCTGGTTACAACAGGCCTTGCTTTTGTTGCAGGAGAGATAACTACAAACTGCTATGTCTCAATTCCTGATATCGTCAGGGATACAATAAGGGATATTGGTTATACGAGGGCAAAGTACGGCTTTGATTATCAGACCTGTGCAGTAATAACAAGTATCCATGAGCAGTCCTCTGATATCTCTATGGGCGTTGATGTCGGGGGTGCAGGAGACCAGGGCCTCATGTTCGGCTATGCCTGTAACGAGACACCTGAGCTTATGCCAACGACAATAATGCTTGCCCACAAACTTGTTAGAAGGCTTACGGAGGTGCGTAAGCAAGATATTTTGGGGTATCTCAGACCGGATGGAAAATCACAGGTCACAGTCGAATACAGGGACGGAAGACCGTTCAAGGTGAGGACTGTAGTAATCTCTACACAGCACAGCCCTGATATCACATTGAAGGAGCTGAGGGAGGATATTATCGAGAAGGTGGTAAAACCAATTATTCCTCCTGAACTCCTCGATGAAGACAATATAACATATCATATCAATCCTACGGGCAGGTTTGTCATAGGCGGGCCTATGGGAGATACCGGCCTTACAGGGAGGAAGATAATTGTTGACAGTTATGGCGGAGTGGGGAGCCACGGAGGAGGCTGCTTCTCAGGAAAAGACCCTTCAAAGGTTGACAGGTCTGCATCTTACATGGCCAGATATATTGCTAAGAACCTTGTTGCCTCGGGGATTGCAGAAAAATGTGAAGTCCAGCTTGCATATGCGATAGGCGTCCCGGATCCTGTATCTGTACTTGTTGACACCTTTGGGACCGGAAAGATCCCTCAGGAGAAAATAATAAAACTTGTCAGGGGTCACTTCAACATGACACCTGCAGGAATCATAAAGAGCCTTGACCTCAGGAGGCCAATCTACAGAAAGACAGCCGCATACGGACATTTTGGGAGAAACGATCCGGGATTTACATGGGAGAAAACCGATCTGGCATCAACATTAAAGAAAGAGGCAGGACTGTAAAATCCCCCTCAATCCCCCTTTACCCTCGCCCCTCTCAGAGGAGCGGGGTTTACTAAAGGGGGACCCAGGGGGATTAGAGAGGAGGGGATTTGAAATACCACGTAAAAGACATCAATCTCGCAAAACAGGGCAGACTTAGAATTGAATGGGCGAATGAGGGAATGCCTGTGCTTAACTCCATTAAGGAAAGGTTCATGAAGACAAAACCCTTAAAGGGTTTGAAGTTATCTGCCTGTCTCCATATAACATCGGAGACTGCCAATCTGGCCGATACACTTAAGATAGGTGGTGCAGATGTTGTTCTGTGCGCCTCAAACCCTTTGAGCACACAGGACGATGTAGCCGCATCCATAGTAAAGGACCTGAGGATTCCTGTCTTTGCAATAAAGGGGGAGGATAACAGGACATATTACAGCCATATAAATGCGGCCCTTGACCATCGCCCTATGATTACGATGGATGACGGGGCCGACCTCGTCTCTACACTGCATACTGCGAGAAGAAAAAACCTTGATGATGTAATTGGAGGAACGGAAGAGACAACTACAGGTGTGATAAGGCTAAGGAGCATGGCAAAGAAAGGGGTTCTCGCTTATCCAATAATTGCTGTGAACGATGCTGATACAAAACATTTCTTTGATAACCGCTACGGCACAGGGCAGTCAACAATAGACGGGATACTCAGGGCAACCAATCGCATGATTGCCGGAACAAATTTTGTTGTCTGCGGTTATGGGTGGTGTGGACGCGGTGTAGCATCTAGGGCAAATGGTATGGGTGCGAGGGTCATCGTTACTGAGGTAGACCCCCTGAAGGCGATTGAGGCGACAATGGATGGGTATACTGTTAAGCCTATGAGTGAGGCAGCAAAGATGGGAGATTTCTTTGTGACAGTTACAGGGGATATCAATGTGATAAGGAAGGAACATTTTCTTCTTATGGAGAATGGAGCAGTTATATGTAATTCAGGTCATTTCAATGTTGAGATAGATATACCTGCCCTTGAGAAGATAGCAAGGAAGAAGAGGAGAATAAGGGAATTTGTTGATGAGTACACACTTCCTAATAAAAGGAGGGTAAACCTTCTTGGAGAGGGAAGGCTTATAAACCTCGCTGCAGCAGAAGGGCATCCACCTGCTGTTATGGATATGAGTTTTGCCAATCAGGCACTCTCTGTCGAGTATATTTTAAAGAACAGCAAGAAGTTAAAGAAAGATGTTTATAATGTGCCTCAGGACATAGACAGGGAGATTGCGAGACTTAAACTTGCTTCTATGGGGATAAAGATAGACCGGCTCACCAGGGAACAGAAGGAATACCTCACCTCCTGGGAGATGGGGACGTAGTAAAAGTTTAAAGTTTAAAGTTCAAAGTTTGAAAGTTATGGAAGAAGTCGTAATCATCATAACTGCCAGTAACGAAGATGAGGCAGTTAGGATTGCCCGTATATTACTTGAGGAAAAACTTGCTGCCTGCGTTAATATACATCAAAAGGTAAGATCCCTCTACTGGTGGGAAGGGAAGATACAGGATGAGGGAGAGTCAATGATGATAATAAAGACAAGGAGAGAACTCGTTTCAGAGATAGTTAAAAGAGTGAAGGAAGTACACAGCTATACAGTCCCTGAGATTATTGCACTTCCGATAATAGATGGTTCTGATGATTACCTCAGATGGATAGGGGAGGTAACTAAATAAGGCTCAAGACTCAGGACCCAAGACTCAAGGTTATATATAAAAAACTCTACAGCCGCTTCGGCTCCCAGAATTGGTGGCCCGGCGATACTCCCTTTGAAGTAGCTGTAGGTGCCATTCTCACCCAGAACACGGCATGGTCAAATGTAGCAAAGGCTATAGGGAATATCAAGAAGGCACAATGCCTTACACCAAACCATCTGTGGAGTATAGATAAATCCCGCCTTTCAGAACTTATAAGGCCGTCAGGATACTTTAATATAAAGACAGAGAGGCTCAGGGCATTCCTTAGACTCCTCCATAAGGAATATAAGGGAATCATGGGGAGGATGGGGAAAGAGGAACCTTCTGTATTAAGGGAGAAACTCCTTAATGTGAAAGGCATCGGGCCTGAGACAGCAGACTCCATACTTCTCTATGCCTTTAATCATCCGGTATTCGTAGTAGATGCATACACAAAAAGGGTTTTCTCACGGCATAAGATACTTCCTGAGAATTCAAGTTATTCCGAGATACAGGAATACTTCCATAAAAACCTTCCCAGAGATGCAGGTCTTTTCAATGAATACCATGCCCTTATCGTAAGGGTCGGGAAGGAGTATTGCAGGTCGAAGACCCGACCCATAGGGAGGAGGCCAGTATGTAATGGATGTCCTCTGGAGGATGACCTAGTTAAATTTTCCCCTCACCTTATTCCTCTCCTCTACGAGCCATGGCCCAAAAGGGAGAGGACGTAATAATAGTATCCTCTCCCCTCAGGGGAGAGGGTTGGGTGAGGGGTGAGGATGGTTAATCCCTATGCGTCTCAAAGATCTTTTCAAATTCAAATGCGCACTCCTTGAATGCCTTGAGGATCTTCGGGTCGAAGTGTTCCGGCATCGTCCTCGTATCGCCTGCCGTGATTATCTTAAATGCCTTCTCGTGATCGAAGGCAGGTTTATATGGCCTGACACTCCTGAGGGCATCGTACTGGTCAGCGATATTATATATCCTTCCCTCAAGCGGTATCTCTTCAGCCTTTAGTTCATTGGGATAACCTGTCCCGTCCCATCTCTCATGGTGGGTCAATGCGATTATCTCGGCCATTTTCAAGATATCAGAAATAGATCCATGAAGGATCTTGCCGCCTATTACTGTGTGCGTCTTCATCAAAGAAAATTCTTCATTATTGAGTTTTCCGGGCTTGAGCAATATTTCAGAGGGGATTCCGACCTTTCCGATATCATGCATCGGGGCGGCATAAAGGATTCTTTCGACTTTTTCATCAGGCCAGCCGAGGTATTTTGCGAAAACAGAAGAGTAATAGCCAGACCTCCTGATGTGGGATGCAGTTGCTTCGTCCTTGAATTCGGCAATTATTGTAAGTCTGTGGATTGTATCAACATAGCTATCTTTCAGGGTTTTATTGGTAGTACTCAGTTCCTGGAGTGCGAGTTTTAACTGGGATGTTCTTTTCTTTACCTCTGCGTCGAGGAGTTCATTATGCTGTTTAAGAAAGTCCTCAAATTCTTTAACCCTGAGGAGGTTCTTTGCCCTTATCATAAGTTCCATTGAATCAAAGGGCTTTGAGAGAAAATCGTTTGCACCTGCCTCGAGTCCTTTTATCCTGGATTCCTTATCTGCGAGGGCAGTGACCATTATCACAGGGATATGCTGATTTGATGGGTCCTCCCTGAGCCTTCTGCATACTTCATAGCCGTCCATCTCAGGCATCATGATGTCGAGGAAGATCAGGTCGGGCTTGAATGATTTTGATTTCTCAAGTGCCTCAATACCATTCCTCGCCGTCTCTACAAGGGTATAGCCATGATTTGAGAGCGTTGCACTCATAAGTTTCAGGTTTTTCTCTTCATCGTCAACTAAAAGGATCCTTTGATTCTTTTTTTCTTCTGGCATATTCTTATCCTTTTTAGGTTAATTACCCAAAACCCTTGTTATCTCCCTCTTGAGGGACTCTTTTTCGATAGGTTTAGGGATGAAACCGTCAACCAGCAAGTCTTTCTCCTCCCTTGCCTTTTTCCAGTCATGGAATGCGCTTGTTGCGATAACAGGGATATCCTTTGTCTCGGTATACTCCTTCAATTTACTTGTAAGGTCAAAACCTGTCATATAGGGCATCATAACATCTGTTATTATAAGGTCAAAATAAGGGTCTCCGGCAAGCAGTTCCATTGCCTCCTCCCCGTTATTTACAGAAACTGCATCGAACCCCATTGATGTCAGAAGTACCTCAAAGATATTCCTGCTCTTGCCGTCATCATCCACGATAAGGACCCTTTTTTTATCCATCACGTTCATCTTTTCATTCTACGGTAAAGTTTTTAACTATCTCAGCAAGTTCCTTTGTATCTATTGGCTTGGAAATATAGCCATCTGCCCCTATCCCCAGGATTACTTCCCTGTCGCCCTTCATGGCAAAGGCCGTTACAGCAATGATCTTTATATGTTTTGTCTCAGGGTCGTGCTTCAGGGTCTTTATTGCTGTAAGGCCGTCCATGACAGGTAACCGTATATCCATAAGTATCAGATCAGGCTTATGTTCCTTTGCCATTGCTATACCATCTTCGCCGTTGGTAGCCTCCAAAACCGCATAACCCTGATATTTCAGCAGCTGGCTGAGTAATTGCCTGTTATCCTTATTATCCTCGACGATAAGTATTCTTTGTGCCATATACTTAAGGGGGAATCCCTTTTTGTTTAGGAGGGATCGCCCCAGTCAATTACAATTTTTTCATAATTTTTATTAAATGTCCACTAATATTTATACCACCGTCTTCATCGGTATTACGAATATAAACCTGCTTCCCTTTCCGACCTCGCTCTCGACCCATATCTTACCACCGTGAAGTTCAATAATTTTTTTGCTGAGGTTGAGGCCGAGGCCTGTCCCCGGGTATTTCTTTGACAGTGCAGTTTCAACCTGCTGGAAAGGCTGGAAGAGCTTCATCTGGTCCTCTGGTGATATGCCTATACCGGTATCTTCTACGCTGATTTCGATAAAAAATCCCCCCTCACCTTCCTCCTCTCCCCGATGGGGAGAGGATAGGGGTGACTCATTTTTCTCCACTCCCCTATGGGGGGAGGGTATAGGTGACTCATGTTTCTCCACTCCCCTATGGGGAGAGGGTATAGGTGACTCATTTTTCTCCTCTCCCCTGTGGGGAGAGGGTATGGGTGAGGGGGCACTCAGGACTTTTCGTGTCAGCACTGAGACTGCCCCCCCGTCCGGTGTAAACTTGAAACCGTTACTCAGGAGATTGATAATCACCTGCTTTATCTTCCTCTCATCAGCAATAAGATATTCTGCACCTTTCCCGATCTCGGCCTTTGTCTTTATGTTGTGCTTTAATGCCTTTTCCCTGAACATTACAAGGCTGGCATTGATAACATCCCTCAGGCTGAATTCGCTCTGTTCAATGGTAAGCTTCCCGGCCTCGATCTTTGAGAGGTCGAGGATATCGTCTATTAGAGAGAGAAGATGTTTACCGCTGTCATATATATCTGCTATATATTCCTTCTGCTGTGCGGTCATAGTGCCTGCCATACCATCGACCATCATCTCTGAAAAACCTATTATCGTATTAAGGGGTGTGCGGAGTTCATGGGACATATTTGCAAGGAAATCCGATTTTGCTCTGCTCGCTGCATCTGCCTGAGTCATTGCAACCCGGAGTTCATCTTCGTATCTCTCCTTGACAAATTCGAATTCAAGACGTTTGCTGAGTAGCTGGTGCAGGATAAGATCATAGTCGGTATAATTATGGGGGGACTTGCTGAACGTGCAGAGTATCCCGAAAAAATCATTTCCTACAAAAACCGGGACGCCACAATAAGATACCATGCCGTATTTAGCAAGATCAGGGTGGTTTTTAAACTCCTCCGATTTTGAGGCGTCCGTAATTACAAGGGGTTTCCTGGTTTTGGATATAATCCCGCAGTAGACCTCATCGAGGGAGAATCTCATACCTTCTTTGAATCCGAGTCCTTTGCGGTCAGCAATTGCATATCCTATCCACTCATTTCTGCTTATATTCCCGACAGAGGCTACATCCACATCGAGCATCTCGGCAAGGTCGTCGAGGATATTCTTTGCGAAATCATGGGCATTGGGCTTTGCTACAAAGCTCATCTCATAGAGGTGGTGAAGTTTGAACCCGAATTCAGCAAGTTCTAAGTTCTTCCGTTTTATCTCTGCATCTGCCCTTACCCTGTCTGTCACATTATTTTTAATGGCTATAAAGTTTATAATCTTCCCCTCTTCATCCAGTACAGGGGTTACTGTCATCTCTTCATGATAAATCTCTCCGTTCTTCTTTCTGTTAATAACAGTACCCTTCCAGACCTTTCCTGATAGTATCGTCTCCCACATATCCTTGAATACTCCAGGTGGTGTCATCCCTGAGTGGAGAATCGTCGGAGTTCTTCCAATAGCCTCCTTTTTGCTGAAACCTGATATCTGGGTAAAGGCAGGGTTTATATATTCAATTATTCCGGCTGTATCGGTTATTATGATGGACTCAGCTGACTGTTCGATAGCATTCATCAGTTTCCTGAGTTCAATGTTTGTGAGTTTGATATCTGCAATTCTCCTGGTGATCTCTTCTTCAAGGTTTCCAATAAGTCTCCTGAGCTCGATAACGGTAGATGCCTGTTTGCAGAATATTGTAAGGAGCTTTATCCTCTCCTCAGTAAAGAAATGAGGCTCACTGCTATAGAAGTTAATAACGGCTGTTACCCTGCCTTCAGAGGAAATCATCGGGAATGCCGCAGAGGACCTGTAACCCCTCTTCATCGCCTCATCCCGCTCCACAGGATCCTTCGGACAGGGCTGGTAATCAGGGTCATGTTCGATATCGTTCATAACCATTGGCTCATGGGTCTTTATTGCCATGCCAGTTGGTCCCATTCCGGTTGGAGAGTCATCCCATGTGATCTTTATACCCGAAAGATAACCATCCTCAAAACCTGACTGTGCAACAGGTTTGATGGCTCGTCCCTCGTCCCTCGTCCTTCCTCCCTCTTCTATAAGACCGATCCAGGTCATCTTAAAGCGGAGTATCCAGACAGCAACACTGCATATGGAATCGTATATATCTTCTGAGATGGGCAGGGTTGTGATAAAACTTGTTGCCTCGGAAAGGGAAAGCAACTCTTCGCTGTGTTCCTGCAGGCTCTGCTCTGATATGGAAATCTCTTGATAGCTTAAGGAGTTTTTAAGAGAGATGGATGTAATATCAGCTATTGATTTATAAAGATTGAGAAGCCTGTCAGAGATAATCACACCTGTAGAGATATAAAGGCAGAGAACTCCGATTACTTTATTACCAAATATTAGCGGAAGGATAATATGCCCGTGCTCTTTTGAATGGGAGGGCATTATTGTATGTCTTTTATCACCGATAGAATCATTAACTACAAGGGGTTCCATTGTTTCCGCAACAATTCCGCAGAGACATTCTCCGAAAGGGACAACGTTACACAGGTTTTTATGCTCTTCGGTAAAATTGCGTGATATTGATAGTTTCAGGGTCTTTGTCTTTTCATCGCAGAGGAATATAGCCCCCTTTTTTTCGAGCCTAAGCTGACTGAGGCCGAGTATCGAGTCCATTACCTTATCGAGGGTATCTTCGACAGAAAGGGTCTGGATTGCGGTCTCAGAAATCTTATAGAGTGCATCGAGTTCCTGGATATGCTCTGTCTTCTCGTTAAAAAGGCTCTGTAAGGATTGAGCCATCCTTTTATAGGCGCCTCCGAGCTGGCCGATCTCGTCCCGGCCCTTTATGTCTAACTCAACATCGAAACTCCCCTTTTCAATTTCCTTTGTAGTATCCCTCAATCTGTGAAGTGGTCTAACTATGCTCTGCCTTATATAAAAGATAATGAAAATGGCAGATAAAAAGAAGAACCCGAGTGCATAGAGCCTGAAGGTGTCAAAGGAATCGATCTCTTTTTCATAGTATTTTTCAAGGGATTCTACTAATCTGTCTATGTTATCCACATAGCTATATATTAATAAGTCATATTCTCTGGCACTCACCTTATCAGGTTTCTGCAGTATCACATGGATATTAGGCTTCTTATCCTTCTCCCATGTCTCGATTATTTGATTTAAATGAATAATAGCATCCTTATTATAGCGAGGTATTACTTTAAGGCCATATTTTTCATTCCCATCCCTTAACCCATAGAGAACCTCTTCAAACATATTAATTTCCTGCCTCATATGTTCAACAATCCCTTCCCTTTCTGAAGGGTCCGGAATATCTGCTATGGCAGACAGGTGCCGGGCTATATCTATGGTCAGCATCCTCTCTTTCCCTGCGAGGTTGATCCTCTTTGCCTCACCCTCCATATGGCGGGTGAATATAAAACTGGCAATTACAAAGGCAGTAAGGAATGAAAGAAGTATTGCACTTATAAAGATGAACTTTGAGGTTATGGATCTAAATCTGAACATCAGTTCTCCCTGAAAGGTTTGGTATCCAAAGGGTAGAGAAAAATTTTAACTCGTGTCCCCCTTTTATAAATGAGAATGGTTTTAACTCATGTCCCCCTTTAGAAAAGGGGGAGTAATAATTATGGTAACATAAAATTGTTGAAATGCTGCCTTATTAAAATAATAATACTTTAATGTTATATTGTCAATTAATATTTATCTTTATTTTATGGCAGGATAGGAGTGTGGACTAAAAGATACTTATTATTGATCTTTTTGCAAACTCTATGAGGAAGGATGGCAATATGCCGAGGAAAAGGGTTCCTGCTGTGGTTATAACAAGTGCAAGGTTCATGGAGGGAGAGGTAGTGAGGGTTATTTCTCCCTCAGGGTCGTGCATATACATGTACATAACTATCCTTAAATAAAAGTAGGCGGATACGGCGCTCATGATGACGGCAATAACCACAGGTATGACATTGCCTGCCTTTATTGATTCCATGAAGACATAGAATTTACCGATGAAGCCTGCTGTGGGTGGTATCCCTGTAAGGGAGAACATGAATATAAGCATCAATGCAGATGCGAGGGGATGGCTCTTTGAAAGACCCTTATAGTCTTCTATGTCAACACCTGAGAATCCCTCACTCCTTAGCATTATTACTATGGAGAAGGCGCCGATATTCATGAAGGCGTATATCATAAGGTAATTCATGGTGCTTGCAAGACCCTCAGGGGTTCCTGCAATCACACCTAAGAGGGCGTAACCTGCATGGGCTATGGATGAGTAGGCAAGCATCCTCTTTATGTTGGTCTGTGAGATGGCGATGATATTCCCGATAACCATTGTGAGAATGGAAAGAGGCAGAAGGATGTTGCTCCATTCGATGTGAAACTCCCCGAAGGCCTCATAAAAGACCCTGCCGAGTACAGCAAAGCCTGCTGCCTTCGGGCCAACAGACATGAAGGCTGTAATCGAAGTTGGTGCCCCCTCATAGACATCAGGTGCCCACATGTGGAAGGGCACAGCGGCTATTTTGAATCCGAAGGCAACAACAAGGAATATAACGGAGAGAAGAAGGGTCTTGTTCCCTGTTAGCCCTGCCTTTGTGATATATGCGGCTATTGCCTTAAGTTCTGTAGTCCCTGTAATCCCGTAGCTCATCGCTATACCATAGAGGAGGAAGGCAGATGAGAATGCACCGAGAAGGAAGTACTTCAGGGATGCCTCATTAGACCTTGTATCGTGTCTTAGAAAGGCAGTAAGGATATAGGTGCTCAGGGCCATGAGTTCGAGCCCGAGGTAGACCAGAATGAGGTCATGGGCAGAGGCCATTATCATCATCCCGAGGGTTGAAAAGAGGAGAAAGGCATAATATTCGCCGAGGTTTATATTTTCTATTGAGACATATTTTACAGATATCAGTACAGAAAGGATTACATTAAGTAAGAAAAGGAGTTTAAAGAAGGTGCTGTAGCCATCAGAAACGAACATGCCACTGAAGGTTGAGCCTTCAGGTGTTGTCAATAAAGAGTAAGCAACAATGGTAATTCCTATGATACTCAGGAAGGCGAGGGTCTCCTTTCTTTTTATGAAGAGGTCAGCCATTAAGATGACCAGGGCAACAGAGGTCATAATAAGTTCAGGGATTACGGGACCTAAGTCAGGGAGTTGAAAGTTCATCTCAAACCTCCCGCTTTATTCTGCCCCCTCACCCATCCCTCTCCCCTTAGGGGAGAGGACGGAGGTGAGGGGAAAAGGTGATAAGATGAGAATAGGTCAGGCATCCTGCCTGACATCAGGCTTAATCTTGACTCCCTTCCGAGGTAGGATGCAGTGATTATTTTCATAATTGGAATTAATATTTTTAAAATCTCCCCAAACCCCTCTTTGCTAAAGAGGGGAATAGATTGTCCCCCTTTGTAAAAGGGGGATGGAGGGGGATTTTCCTGAGGCATATTTGTCTTCATTTAATAATATCCAGAAATATTCTTGCTATATCTATTCCTTCCATATTTCCCGCATTCACCTTTTCGAGAAGGTGCTGGACCGAGACATGCATATAGTCGAGAAGGAAGCCTGGCTGTAAACCAATAAAGAATACAAGTGCCACAAGGGGAACAAGGGCAGTTATTTCCCTCAGGTCAACATCATAGAGGTTGTGTGAAATCTTCGGGTTTAAATTTAGACATGCTACTCTGTAATAGAGCCAGACCATATATATTACTCCAAGTATCACCCCTAAAATTGAAAGCGTACCAAAGGTCATGGTTGCCTTAAATGCACCGCTTATAATAAGGAATTCACCGATGAATGAATTAAGCCCTGGAAACCCGCTTGCCGCAAGGCTGAATATGGCGAAGAATGTTACAAATACAGGGACAGCCCTTGCAAGGCCTCCGTAGTCCTCAATCATCCTCGTATGTGTCCTCTCATAGATTATCCCGACACACATGAAGAGGGCACCTGTAACAATGCCGTGGTTGACCATCTGGAGTATCCCGCCTTCTACGCCTGTCTGGTTCAGTGTAAATATACCGAGGGTTACAAAGCCCATGTGGCTCACACTGGAGTAGGCTATAAGCCTCTTAAAGTCCTTCTGCATGAGTGTTACATAGGCGCCGTATATTATTGCTATAACAGACAGAATAAGCATGGGCTTGAGGAATGCCCTCGTAGCGTCAGGGAACATGGGGAGGGAAAATCTCAGGAAACCGTAACCGCCCATCTTGAGGAGGATTCCTGCAAGGATTACACTCCCGGCAGTTGGCGCCTCTGTGTGTGCGTCAGGGAGCCAGGTATGGACAGGGAACATGGGCACCTTGACTGCGAATGCAGCAGCAAAAGCAATGAAGAGCCATAACTGTAACCCTATGGGGTAGTGAATATTTGATAGTGCAAGTATATCGAAGGTCTTTCCGCCATTGAAATAAAGAACTATTATCCCGACAAGCATAAGGACGCTTCCAGCCAGCGTGAAGAGGACAAACTTTATTGCTGCATAGACCCTGTTCGGTCCGCCCCAGACACCTATAAGAAGGAACATAGGTATAAGCATTGTTTCCCAGAAGAGGTAGAAGAGGAAGATGTCGAGGGATACGAAGATGCCTATCATCGCAGTCTCCATGATAAGAAGGGCAATAAAGAACTCCTTCACCTTCTTTTCGATTGCCTTCCATGAGACGAGGACGGATAGGATGCTTAAGAGAGTGGATAGGATTATGAAGAGAACGCTTATACCGTCAACACCTACCTTGTAATTTATATTCAGTGACGGGATCCATTGATAGCTCTCAACGAACTGCATCTTGTATGTCGTCTTATCAAAATGCTTATAGACAGGCAGGGAAACGAAGAATGTAGCGATAGTTGTTATAAGTGATACCCATCTTATCAGCCCTGCATTCTTCAGGAAAAGGACGATGAGTGCACCGGCCACAGGGAGAAAGGTGGTTAAAGTTAGTATCGGATAATCGAGTTTATTGAATATAATATCTTCCATTTTGTCCTTACAAGAGTAAAACCAGTGCCAGAATCACTAACACTCCGAATACCATAAAGACCGCATATTGCTGTATCTGACCGCTCTGGATGAGCCTCATCGCCTTACTCCATAAAACTGTAAACTTGCCTATTCCATTTACCGTACCGTCAACAGCCTCTGTATCGAAGACCCTTAAGTAATGTGCGATCTTCAAAACGGGTTTCTGTATTATGAACTCATAGATTTCACCAACGAATCTATATTCAAGGGTAGCTATCGGTTTATTCGCAAGCCACATAAATACCCTTGAACCTTTGCGATAAAACCAGTCAGTATCCATACTTATTGTCGGCTCGGGGTCGAGCTGTTTTAAGAGCATGAAGAAACCGAGTGCGGTAAAACCGAGGATTCCGAGCGTTGACATGACATGCTGTGCTGTATACGGTGCGTAATTAACAGGGTAGGGGAGATATGTATAGAGGCTGTTCGGGAATATTCCTATAAATATACATAGTAATGATGCTATGCCCATAGCGATGAGCATATTAAGGGGTGGTTCTTTAGTCCTTATCCCTGAGTCCTTCCCGAAGAACATATAGTATGGTAGTTTTAGACCTGTATGGAGGAATGTCCCTGCTGATGCGAGTGTAAGCATAAGGAAAGGAAATATTCTGTGGCTTTCTCCTGCGGCAGAGACTACCATTGATTTACTCACAAAACCGCTGAACAGAGGGACAGCAGAGATTGAGAAACCTCCTATCATATAAAGGACCATTGTTACAGGCATTGTCTTATATATTCCGCCAAGTTCTGTGAGCTTTCTCTTTCCGGTCATCTCGAGCACAGCACCAGCCCCCATGAAGAGCAGACCTTTATAAAGGATGTGTGCAAAGGCATGGGAGGCAGAACCGTTAAGTGCCATCTCAGTGCCTATCCCGACACCTGCAACCATGTAACCTACCTGGCTTATGATATGGTAGGCAAGTAGCCTCCTTCCGTCATTCTCAAGGACTGCATAGACAACTCCGTATACAGCCATTATTGCACCGAGCCATATAAGGAGTTCAGTGCCGGGGAATGCCCTTATGAGGACATATACTGCTGACTTGGTTGTGAATGCTGTCATGAATACCGCCCCTGTTACAGTAGCCTCAGGATAGGCGTCCGGAAGCCATGCGCCAAAGGGAGGGACAGCGGCATTGATTATGAAACTGAGGAGTATGAGATAGAAGGCTATTCCGCCTTCAAAGGGCATCATACTCGTAAATGCTATTGAGCCTGTATTTGAAAGATGTATAATTATCCCACCGAGAAGGCAGACTCCGCTGAAGATATGGACAAGGAGATACCTGAATCCTGATTCCAGCGACTCCCTGCTCCTCTTTGCCCAGACAAGGAATGTTGCTGAGAAGGCCATGAACTCCCAGAAGATGAAAAGTACAAAGAGGTCTCCTGCAAATGTGACGCCGAGGGCGCTCCCCACATATATCATGGATGCAATATGCTGAACATCATCCTTTACATGGAGGGCATAGACGATGCCGATTATTCCCATTATGGTGAATACATATGAAAAAAGAAGGCTCAGTCTGTCAACCCTGCCAAAGGTGAGGTTATATCCGAGGAATTTAACTGCACCATATGTGCCGGGTGACATGAGAATACAGACAATAAGGGCCAATGAGGGGAGGGCAACAAGATATATCTGTTTGAGCCTCCCTTTAAACAGGGGGATGAGCAATGCCCCTGCAATGAGTAATATTCCGGGGTGTAACCAGTCAATCATAATAGTCCTCTTTCTTCATAAGCCATTTCTTTCCCAGAAATTTCGATACAACGATTATAAGGATACAGGAAATAAACCCGTATGTAGTCCCAAAGGCAGGGAGGTTCTCGAACCAGAAATGACCATGCCCGAGATGGAATAAATAGACAACAGCGATCTCTATAAGGGCGATGAGGATAAGACAGATGTAGAATATCTTCTTAGCTATTTTAAAATTATCAGGTATCTCCAAGATTTTCTCAAAGATGTTCATTTGATTACCTCCCTTGCAAGTTGCAGAACGAAATCGGGATAAATGCCCAGTATGATGGTCCCTATTGCTGTAAGAAACAGAGGGACGACCATGAAGGGGTTTTCCTTAATCTCTTCTCCGTAGGATCCTGTGGAATGATGTCCGTGGTGTTCCTCTTCCTTTTCAAAAAACGCCTTGTAGACGATAGGCAGAAAATAGGCGGCATTAAGCATTGTACTTGCAAGGAGAACAGAGAGTACAATAATGTTATTGGCCTCAAGGGAACCTACAACGAGGTTCCACTTGCTGACAAACCCTCCAACTGAAGGTACACCGATCATGCTCAGTGTCCCTATAGCAAAGGCGGTCATTGTCCAGGGCATCTTCTTGCCGATACCGCTCAACTGACTTATCTCAGTCTTATGTGCGGATACATATATGGAACCGGCGCAGAAAAACAATGTGATCTTTGCAAAGGCGTGCATCGTTATGTGCGAGATGCCACCGATCATACTGCTTGGTGTGAGTAACGCAGCACCGAGGACAATATAGGAAAGCTGGCTTATAGTTGAGAAGGCAAGTCTTGCCTTTAGATTATCACGGCTGAGTGCAATAACTGAGGCCATAATCAATGTAAATGAGGCGAAGAAAATAGCTATTGTATTGACACCGAGCCCTTTCATCATGTCGGCCCCGAAAACGAAAAAAATAACCCGAAGGATAGTGAATACTCCTGTCTTGACAACGGCCACGGCATGGAGGAGTGCACTTACAGGGGTAGGGGCGACCATTGCAGCAGGGAGCCATCCATGAAATGGCATAACTGCGGACTTTGCAAAGCCGAAGAAGAAAAGGACAAATATTATACTGAGAAGAACTGGCTGGGCGGCCTGAACTCCGGCAGGGAAAAGTCCTCCCTTTGAGAACTCAAGCGTCCCTGCAAGGTTGTATGTGAGTATGATTGCTGCAACAAGGAATACCTTGGCAGCGCCGAGGAGATAAATAACATATTTCCTTGCCCCTGCAAGAGATTCTTTATCCTCCTTGTGACCGACAAGGGGGTATGTGATTATAGTCAGTACCTCGTAAAAGAGGAACATAGTAAAAAGGTTAGCAGAAAATGCCACGCCCATTGTTGTCGAGAGGGAGATTGCGAAACATGCAAAGTATCTCGTCTGTGATTTTGCCTGAAGGGGCCTCATGTAACCTATGGAATAGAAGGATGTGAATATCCAGAGAAAGGACGCACCTAAAGCAAATAAAATGCCGAAGGCATCAACCCTGAACTTTATGTCAATCCCTGGCAGAAGATGGAAGGGTGTATATTCTATTGTCTTTCCATCAAGTACGGCAGGTATCATGGATACAACGATTCCAAACATTATTACCCCTGCGGCTACAGACCAGAATTCCCTCAGATTTGGTCTTTTTTCTCCGGTTATCAGGATAAGAATAGTCCCTATTACAGAGACAAGTACTGCAAGGAGTGGTTTAATTGATATAATTGTTTCCATTTCTCTTACCATTTCATAATATTTATTTCATTTATATTCACAGTCGGTTTATTCCTGAAAAGCGCTATCAGTATTGCAAGCCCGATCGCTGCCTCTGCGGCGGCAATGGATATTATAAAGAATACAAGGATATGTCCCCTTATGTCCTGAAGATAGTAACTGAAGGCCACGAGGCTGATATTTACTGCATTGAGCATAAGCTCCACAGAGATGAACATGATGATGGCATTCCTCCTTGCAAGGAATCCGAATACCCCGATTGCGAAGACTATCATGCTGAGGATTATATAACTGTTAAGTGAAACCATATGTTCTCCATTCTATCGAACAAGTGAATAGTCGTTAGTGAATAGTATTTAGTTAAAAGCATTTTTATCGTTTGCTATTAACTATTCACTAAATACTGTTCACTATTCACTATCATTATTAACTTTTAAGCCTCTTCTTCGCAATCACTATCGCACCCACAATTGCAACGAGAAGCACGACTGAAAGCACCTCAAAGGGGAAAAGGTACTCTGTATACAGAACCCTTCCTATAAGTCCAAGGTGTCCTGTCTGTTTTATTACATCTGCCGTATAAATATTTGAAGGCCCTCTGATAATTGCCCTTGCAGTAAGCCCTAAAAGGGAAAGAAGACCTGCTGCAAGCAGGAACCCGAGAGGCCAGAAAACCGTAAAGCGGGGCAATAGTTCTTCCTGCCTGAGATTAAGGAGCATGACGACAAATAGATAAAGCACAAGCATTGCCCCGGCATAGATAATGATCTGTATTGCAGCAAGGAACTCTGCATTCAGGAAGAGAAAGAGAGCTGCTATATGCAGGAACAATACGAGCATCCAGAGTACGCTGTGAACAACATTCTTCCTCGTTACTACAAGGATGGATGTCAAAACGATAACGACTGAAAGGTAGCCGAATATGACCTGTGGAATCACTCTACCTCCTCCCTAATTAACTACAAATCCTAATAATCCCCCCATCCCCCCTTTAGAAAAGGGGGGTGAGGGGGGATTTGATCGGATTTAAATATTAGATTTTTTTTTAAAGTCATCTGACTTCGGTCTCCAGAACTTCTCGAAATACTCTTTACCTTTAGACCCTGCCATATATTTATCCCAGTTTTCGAGGAGCCTCTCCTTGTTGAAATAGAAGGCATCCCTCGAATAGTCTGAATACTCGTAATGGTCGGTAAGAACTATCGCAGCATAAGGACATGCCTCGACACATAAGGCACAATAGACACACCGCAATACCTCTATTTCGTACCGTTCGACTATCTTTTTATTATCTTCACCTTCTCTTGTGTGGATGTATATACACTGGGAAGGGCAGTAGGCAGCGCAAAGACAACAGCCCACACATTTCATCCTGCCATTTTCATCCTTTGCAAGGGCATGGAGACCTCTGAATCCGGGGAAGGGCGGTCTCTTCTCCTTAGGATACTGTCGTGTGATAGGGCGGGAGAAGAAACGGCTCAGGGTAAGGGCGAGCCCTTTGATGATCTCGATAAATAAGACCTTTTTAACGAGTTCTTTAACTATCATTTTACCCTTCTTTTGAGATTGCTTCGTCGTTACACTCCTCGCAATGACAGAGAAATGTGTTATTACTACCTCTTTAGACAGGCGGGACGCCTGTCCTACCGGTTAATATATACAATAGTAGGTCAGGCGTCTCGCCTGACCTATTTTCTAAAGTCTCATTTTAATATTAATTTCCCCAATCCTGTTAGCAATATATTTGCGAGTGTAAGGGGGAGGAATAATTTCCACCCCAATCCCATAAGCTGGTCATACCTGTATCTCGGAAGTGTAGCCCTTATCCAGAGGTAGAAGAATATAAATCCATAAACTTTTATTAATAGCCATATGACAGGCGGGACTTTCGATAGTATCCAGAAATCAGGTCCTTTCCATCCCCCGAGGAAGCATATAGCTGCAAGGAAGGACATAAGTAACATTCCCACATATTCTGCTGCATAGAAGAGTGCAAACCTCATCCCAGAATATTCTACGAAATAACCTGCAACAAGCTCGCTCTCTGCCTCAGGCATGTCAAAGGGTGCCCTGTTTGTCTCAGCTATTGCTGCCATGAGGAATACGAAGAAACCGAGAGGCTGTACCACCAGATACATTCCGAGAGGCATATTTTCCTGGGCTTTAACGATATCAAGGAGGTTTGCAGAGCCGGAGAGGAGCATCACTCCAACAAGGCTCAACCCCATGGCGATCTCGTAACTTATCACCTGTGCTGAAGACCTGAGGCCACCAAGGAACGAATATTTCGAATTAGACGCCCAGCCGGCAAGGATGATCCCATAGGCCCCGAGAGAGGAAAGTGCGAGTATATAGAGAATACCTATATTAATATCGGCTATGAAAAAATCTTCCCAGAAGGGGATGACTGCAAGCGATGCGAGTGCAGCTGAAAGGCTTATGGCAGGTGCGATAAAGAATATTGGCTTGTCAGCGTTTGCAGGTATGATATCTTCCTTGAAAAATAATTTTATTCCGTCTGCAATAGGCTGAAGAATACCGAATGGGCCGACTCTCTTGGGCCCGATCCTTATCTGCATGTGGGCGATTACCTTGCGTTCTACCCAGCTTAGATACAATCCGTTAATCATCGCAAAGTTTACGACTATAAATGCCTTGATAAAGATAATCAGTGCCTTTACAGCAGTAGAATCGACTATCTCAGGCGGAAATATAGATTTCAAAAACTCTGTCATTCCTGCTCCCGCTTCAATATCTTTATCTCGCACCTTTCAACAGCAGGTGTCTTTGTTACAGGGTCGATCTTAAAAGGCAATAAACTCATAGCGCCTTTCTCTCTGAAATTGTTTGAGAGTAAGACAGCATAATCAGGCATCCCCTTTTCAATCTTGACGGGCAGAACAATCTGCTCCCTTTCTGTCTTTATGGTTACAGATTCACCATCTTTCAGCCCTATCCTCCCTGCGACATCCGGACTGATCTTTGCATAAGGCGTTCCGTAGGATCCTGTGGACTGGTATATACTATTCAGGGCTGTTGAATGTCTGCTCATAGTTCCTGAAAGAAACATGTGCCTCTCAATAAAGAGGTAGAGTGTATTATTATCTGGCGAATCCAATGCATTCGTCAAAGGCCAGTCCCCTGCACCAAGCTTGTGTCTAAGGGGTGTCCCCTTATAGGGCCAGAGGTCAAAGCCCTTGTCAATTTCATCATAAGTAAGTCCTGCGTGGAGAGGTGAGACTTTTGATATTTCATTCAGGATATCCCTGGATGAACCGTATGGCATCTTCAGGCCAAGCCTTTCCCCTATCTCCGAGATAATCCTCCAGTCCTCCATTCCCTGTCTGTCTATGGCCTTTCTAAGTATCTGGATCCTTCTTTCGAGGTTAGTATATGTCCCTTCCTTTTCCGCCCAACCAAGGGAAGGAAGAACTACATCTGCAATCTCTGCTGTCTCGGTCATGAATATGTCCTGAACAACGATGAATTCAGTCTTTTTTAAAGACTCCTTAATGAACGAACCATCGGGCAGATTGAAGACAGGGTTTTCACCCATGATATAGAGTCCCTTCAGAGAGCCGGAGTTTGCTGCCTCAACCATCTCAAGGACTGTGAGTCCAGTTTTAGACGGGATCTCACAACCCCATAGTTCCTCGTCCCTTCTTCTGAAACTCTCTACATCAAGAGGCCTTCCTCCGGGGAGCGAATCGGGAAGACAGCCCATGTCTATGACGCCCTGTTCATTTGGTCTTTCTGCGAGGAGATATACCCTTGCATTTAGTATGTAAGCGATTGCTGTCAGGAGGAAGAGGTTCGTCCGCACTTCTGATCTCTGGATGATATCAGGGCCGATAACCAGAGATGCAGAGGATACGTCTGAGAGGTCTTTTATCATCTTTTTAAATTCGATTCTGTTTACTCTGCAAATCCCCTCAATGTCCTCTATTGAAGTACCCTCGAATCCTTTTATCTTCGATTCAAAGGATTCGTTTTCACCTCTTAGATTTATTACACTCAAAAGTTCTGAAAGGATATTACCCAGAAGTGTTGTCTCAGTAAACGAATAAGGAGATATATTTTGCGTCCTGAATCTCTCAAGGCCGGGGGTATAACCTATCGTGAAGACCTTTGCACCTCTCCTGAAGGCATCCCTTATCTGGACACCAAGAACAGGGTTTATATGTGTAGGGTCTCCGCCGATAATAATTATTCCTTCGGAGGTTGGTATTCCGGATATGAGATTTGCTGTTGCACCCTGACCGAGGACATCCTCCATATAACGTTGGGCAGTGCCGAAACCGATCCGCACTATTGAGTCAATGTTATTACTGCCAAGGCCGGCCCTGAGGAGCTTCTGGAAGAGATAGTTTTCCTCATTCGTGCACCTTGCTGATGCGATCCCTCCGATGGATTCGCCACCTGATTTCTTTTTTATCTCAATCAACCTGCTTGCAACAAGCGTTAAGGCCTCCTCCCACGAAGAAGGTTCCAATTTGAAATTCCTTTTTATTAAAGGAGATGTGAGCCTTTTCCCGCTCTGAATATAGCCGTATCCAAAATATCCCTTTGCGCAGAGAATCCCCTTGTTAACACCTATTTCAGATTTTGGTGTCACCCTTATTATGTTGTTTTCCCTTGTCTGGAGGATCATGCTGCAGCCCACGCCACAGTAAGAACATACGGTTTTAATTTCCTCCTCTACCTGCCAGGGCCTGTAGGCATGTCTGTGCAGCCTTGACATTATTGCACCAACGGGACAGACGGTGAGACAGTTGCCGCAGTATTCACAGTTGTATCTTCCTCCGGAAAAGGGTTCGACAAATGTCCTGTTTGATCTGTTTACCATTGAAATAGCTGATGCACCCTGCACACCGTCGCACATCCTGACACATCGCGTACAGGAGATGCATCTTTCCATATTTCTGACGATAAGGGGGTCATCGATGTTCTCAGGATGTTTTCTTTTTCCTTCCTCGAATCTACCCCCGTCTGCCCCGTACTTTATAGTCATATCCTGTAATGTGCATTCCCCGGCCTTGTCACAGAAGGGACAGTCCAGGGGGTGGTTTATCAGCACGAATTCGAGCATTGCCTTCCTTGCCTTTGATATTTCATCAGACTCTGTCCTTACAGCCATACCGTCAGTAACATAAAGGGTGCAGGATGTCTGAAGTTTCGGCATCTTTTCTACTTCTACGAGACACATCCTGCAGCCCCCCCATTTCTCGAGGAGAGGATGGTAGCAGAAGTGAGGTATCATTATGCCGTGCATCTCAGCGGCCTCGAGTATTGTTACAGGTTTCTCGAGTCTGATTTCTTTTCCATTAATTGTTATTGTAATCATATTCAAAATTGTTCATGGTTTCACCGTTCACTGTTAACTGTGAACTGTCAACAGTGAACCATAATTATTTATATGTTCCTCAAATTCCTCCCTGAAATTCTTAACCATGCTCATCGCAACTGTGGCAGCACCATCACCGAGAGGGCAGAAGGTCTTTCCTGACATGTTGCCCGAAACATCGAGCAGGACATTTATATCTTCTTCTTTCCCGGTTCCATTCTCGATCCTTCTGACTATCGAACTAAGCCATCCTGTACCCTCCCTGCAGGGTGTGCATTTCCCGCAGGATTCATGCTCAAAGAATTTCATCGCCCTGTAGAGGACCTTGACCATGCAGACAGACTCATCCATAACAATAATAGCGCCAGATCCGAGCATCGAGCCGAACTTTGGCATAGACATGAAGTCCATAGGACAGTCTATGTTATCTGCCCGAAGTACAGGTGTAGAGATTCCGCCTGGTATTACCGCCTTAAGTTTTTTCCCGCCTTTAATCCCGCCTGCGTGTTTATATATAATATCCCTGAGGACTGTACCCATTGGGAGTTCATAGACACCCGGTCTTTCTACATGTCCGCTTATGCAGTAGAGTTTAGGGCCTGGGCAATCCTTTGAGCCTGTCTTCGAATAGGCATCACTACCTATCTGGATGATATAGGGAACATTTGAGAGTGTCTCAACATTGTTTATGACAGTTGGCATCTTCCAGGCGCCCACATTTACAGGGAAGGGAGGCTTTATCCTCGGCTGACCCCTATGCCCCTCGATGGATTCGATAAGTGCTGTTTCCTCACCGCAGATATAGGCACCTGCACCCTGATGGACTGAGAGGTGTAATTTGAAACCCTTGCCGAAAATATTATCACCGAGATAACCTTTTTCTTTAGCCTGTGCAATAGCCTTATTAAGTATATGATTTGCTAATGGATATTCGCCCCTGAGATAGATATAACTGTATTCGGCACCGATGGCATAGGCAGATATTATCATTCCTTCTATCAGCAGATGGGGGTTCTTTTCGAGGACAGGCCTGTCCTTGAACGTACCGGGTTCTCCTTCATCGGCATTACAGAGAAGGTATTTCGGGAATTTCGCGTCTGCTGATGCAAAGGCCCATTTCATCCCTGTAGGGAATCCTGCACCACCGCGGCCCCTAAGCCCTGATTTCTTTACCTCTTCGATGATTTCCTTAGGTTGCATCTCGAGAGCTTTTAGCAGGTTACTGTAGCCGCCGATCTTTTCATACTCCCCTATATCTGCGGAATCGGGGTTATCGATATTTTTTAGTAATACTCTTTCCATTATGTCGTATGATTTGTCACCCTGAGTGAATCGAAGGGTCTCATTCCTTCTCTAAAGTTCAGGAAATGCGTTAGAGATTCTTCAGTCGTCCCGACCTTATCGGGACTCCTTCAAAATGACAGATAAAGCTTATTTATATTTCTCCAATATCTCAACTATTATCTCCTCATTCAGGTTTCCGTAGTAATCATTATCCACAAGCATAACAGGTGCGACATCACAACCTCCTATACATTCCATAATTATGAGAGAAAATCTTTCATCAGACGTTGTCCCGCCCTCTTCAATGCCGTATCTTTTTTTAAGAAGGTCCAAAAGTGTCTCTGCACCGAGGATCATGCAGGAGATATTTGTGCAGAGTTGTATAAGGTGCCGCCCCATGGGTTTATGTTTGAACATGGCATAAAAGGTGGAAACTCCCTTTACAATCGCAGGAGGAATGTTGAGTGCTGACGATACTGCCTGCATAGCCTCAGGAGAAAGCCAGCCATATTCACTCTGTGCAATATAGAGGGCAGGCAGTAGGGCAGACCTGCTGTCAGGATACTTTACCCTTACCTCTTCGAGTTCTTTGATTACTGATTCGCTAAACATAACAAATAAATTTTAAAATTAACATTGCAAAATTAGCATTAAAAATTATAAATGCTAATTGTTAATTTTGCATTTTGCAATGTCATTTATCTATCGCATTCTCCGAGCACAATATCTATCGTCCCTATATTTGCAATTACATCTGCAACAAGGTGCCCTACGCAGAGCCTCGGAAGTACAGAGGCATGGACGAACGATGGCCCCCTGATCCTCATCCTGTATGGTTTCCCTGTGCCATCACTTACTATATAAAAACCGAGTTCACCCTTCGGGGCCTCTGTAGCAACATATATTTCTCCTGCCGGTGCAGTCATAGGCCCCTTTGTTATAAGAACGAACTGGTGGATAAGGTGTTCTATATCACCGAGAACCCTGTCCTTTGGAGGGAGGATAAATTTAGGAGCATCGGCCATAATGGGGCCGCCAGGTATCTTCTCGATGCACTGTCTTATTATTCGATTTGATTGTCTGAACTCTTCCATCCTGCAGCGGTATCTGTCATAAACATCACCATTTTTACCGGTTGGAACATCCCATTCTATCTTATCGTATGAAGCGTAAGGCATATATTTTCTTACATCATAGGGGACACCTGAGCCCCTGAGGGTCGGCCCGCTGAGACCCCAGTTTATTGCCTCCTCTGCAGAGATTACGCCGATACCTTTTGTCCTTCTGAACCAAATACGGTTCTGGTCTATAAGGGTCTCGTATTCTTCTATCCTCCTTGGAAACTCTTCTGTAAATTTATAAAGGTCCTCGAGCCATCCCTCAGGGACATCATTCCTCACGCCTCCTATCCTCGTATAGCTTACAGTAAGCCTCGCCCCGCAGAGTTTTTCAAAGAGGTCAAGGAGCCATTCCCTCTCCCTGAAGGCATAAAGGAATACGGTCATTGCACCGATGTCGAGGGCATGGGTCGAAAGCCAGAGGATATGACTGCTTATACGGGTCATCTCTGCTGTGATGGTCCTTATAAAATGTGCCCTCTCAGGTACTTCTATTCCAAAGAGTTTCTCTACGGCAACGCAATATCCGATATTGTTAGCCATAGAAGATATGTAATCGAGTCTGTCCGTAAGAGGGATGAACTGCAGATAAGTTTTATTTTCAGCGAGTTTTTCAACCCCTCTATGTAAGTAGCCAACATAGGGTGTGCACTTGACTACGGTCTCGCCATCGAGATCGAGAACAAGCCTGAGAACTCCATGGGTGGCAGGGTGCTGCGGACCCATACTTACTGTAAGCTCTTTTGTCTCGAGTATTTTTTCTGCAGGTTCCATCAAAAATTAAAAATCAAAGATATAATTACATATCAAAATGCAAAAATATTTTTAAATTTTTATTTGTCATTTTACATTTTTTTACATTTTGATTTCTGGTGAAATCTATCTTATTGTCCATTCATCGTCATGTTTATGCGTTTCTTTGATCTCTTCATAGCCCCTGTATTCTTTATCGGGCCCTTTGAGTGGATAATCCTTTCTTAATGGATAGCCTTCCCAGTCTTCAGGAAGTAAAATCCTCCTCAGATCAGGATGGCCTTTGAAGTTTATGCCATACATATCATAGGTCTCCCTCTCATGCCAGTTTGCCCCTACCCAGACAGGTATAACGCTTTCTATATTAAGGTCTTCCTCTGGAATTCCGGCTCTTAGTCTGATCCTGTGCTTGTGCGTTAAGGAGTAAAGGTTGTATATCACTTCAAATCTCGGCTTTCTTTCAGGGTAATCAATACCGCAGAGGTCTGCAAGATAGTTGAAATAGAGGTCAGGATCATCATGCAGGTATCTGCATAGGTCAACTATCCTGTCCTTCTTAATAATCACTGATGCCTGGTCAAGGAACTGGACGATATCAATGACCTCTTCCGGAAACCGATCTTTTATCCTCTTTGCTATCTTAAGGGGCTCCAACGGAAATGCTCCTTCTCTATTTTTTCCTGCAGTTTTATTATTCCCTCCATAAGTGCCTCAGGTCTCGGAGGGCACCCGGGGACATATACATCAACAGGTATGAAGGTATCACAGCCCTGGACAACTGAATATGTATCGAATATGCCACCTGAACAGGCACAGCTACCCATTGCGATAACGTATCGTGGTTCCGGCATCTGGTCGTAGACGCTCCTCACAACAGATGTCATCTTTTTTGTAACGGTGCCTGCAACAATCATCAGGTCTGCCTGACGTGGAGAGCCTCTGAAGATTATGCCGAACCGGTCGAGATCATAATGGCTTGAACCTGTAGTCATCATCTCTATGGCACAGCATGCAAGCCCGAATGTCATAGGCCAGAGGGAGGACTTCCTTCCCCAGTTGATAAAATAATCGAGTGTGGAGATTATGGTATTTGCACCGGGGATCAGTTTTATCTTATCGTCTACCTTTATAATGTTTGTAGTACTGTCTAATTCCATTTCTCGCCTGATATTAGTGAATAGTGAACAGTGAATAGTTAATAGTTTATTTACTAAATACTATTCACTAACAACTGTTTACTGCATTTGGTCACTCCCATGTAAGGGCGCCCTTCTTCCACGCATAGATATAGCCGATAAGGAGAATAAAAATAAATATTACCATCTCAATAAAACCATAAAGTCCAATTTTGTCATATGCAACAGCCCATGGATATAGGAAAACAGCCTCAACATCGAATACTACAAAGAGCATGGCAATTATATAGAACCTTACAGAAAACCTGTATCTTGGTTCACCTATTGGTGGATTACCTGACTCATACGGTGCGAGTTTCTGCGGATAAGGTCTTCTCGGTCTTACGAGGTATCCGAGGACAAGGACACTGAGTCCCACGAAGACTGATAACAGGAGTATTATTAATACCGGTAGATAATCTGAAGGGATATAGATATCGGTCATAGGTTATATTTTATAACTATAACGGATAGATATTCAATAACAAATATTTTTTTATGATATATCAGAATACAGG
>CAKKRL010000122.1:28944-35063 GCA_919902655.1 Thermodesulfovibrionia bacterium | reverse complement strand
GGCTTCTTTATATATACCTTACCCTCTGACTTTTCTACCTTGTTCATCATCTTTATGAAAGACTCCTGGATGAAAGTGGCCTCGAGATCCTGGGCATTATCGTAAGTCTCCTGGACCTTATTTACAATTTCGTCTATTGTTTCTGCAAATCCCCCCAGCCCCCCCTTTATTAAATCCCCCTCCTGTCCCCCTTTATTAAAGGGGGATGAAGGGGGATTATTTACAGCAGAAAGACTGATAGGTATGAAAAGAAATGTTAAGGTGAAAAGAATTATTTTAATTTTGCGACCCCTTCGGGATTTGTAACTTGTAACTTTCAACTTTTGGTTATTCAAACCTCCTCCTGTAAATAACCTCCCTGCCTTTGGTATGGTCAGGCGGGCTTACGATTCCGTCCTCTTCCATCATTTCTATCATTCTTGCCGCCCTGTTATAGCCGACCCTCAGTCTCCTCTGGATCATGGAGATAGAGGCTTGGCCTGTAGTTGTAACAATCTCAACAGCCCTTGAATAGAGCTCATCCCTTTCGACCACTTCACCTTCTGTATCTTCCTTTGTTTCTATTTCTTTCTGCATGAAGCTCTCATAATCAGGTCTTGCCTGTTTATTTATGAAACCTACAACCCTCTTTATTTCTTTCTCGGAGATGTATGCACCGTGAATTCGCGTCAACCTCGCTGTGCCCGGAGGAAGGAATAGCATATCGCCTTTTCCGAGGAGCTGTTCTGCCCCATTCGCATCGAGGATCGTCCTTGAATCTGTCTTTGATGATACCTGAAAGGATATCCTTGCAGGAAAATTTGCCTTGATAACGCCTGTAAGGACATCGACAGAGGGTCTCTGGGTAGCAATGACGAGGTGGATGCCGGCTGCCCTTGCCATCTGGGCGAGTCTTGCAATAGAATCTTCAACTTCATTGGAGGAAATAAGCATAAGATCTGCAAGCTCATCTATAACTATCAGGAGATAAGGGATTGGTTCGACGCCAGGCAGGTTGTTATAGCCGTCGATATTTCTCACCCCGCTTTCTGCAAGAAGCCTGTACCGCCTTTCCATCTCCCATACTGCCTTAAGAAGCGCCTCAGAGGCTATCTTTGCATTTGTGATAACAGGATGTAAGAGACAGGGTATATCTTCATAGGCAGAGAGCTCAAGCCTCTTTGGATCGATCATGAGCATCTTTATAATACCCGGTGAGGCATTGAAGAGGATACTGCATACCATGGCGTTAATAGCCATGCTCTTTCCTGAGCCTGTGGCACCTGCAACAAGGAGATGGGGCATCCTTGCAAGGTCTGTTATTACGGGGTTTCCGAATATATCCTTGCCGAGTGCAACTGTGAGCTTTGAAGGAGATTTCCTGAAATCTTCTGATGAGAGTATCTCCTTGAGGAATACATCCTCCCTTTCATGGTTCGGGATTTCTATGCCGACTACAGATTTCCCCGGTATAGGTGCTACACGGACGCTGACAGACCTCATTGCCATTGCGAGGTCATCTGCAAGGCTGACGATCTTACTCAGTTTTATTCCCGGGGCCGGTTCGAATTCATACATCGTGACAACAGGCCCGGGCTGAACCTGAGTAACCCTTCCTTCTACACCGAAGTCCTGGAGTTTCTTCTCGAGGATGTTCGAACTCATAAGGAGTTCTTCCTTCGAGGCCCTCCTCTTTCCTGGTGGCGGGTCATCAAGAAGGGAAAGGGAAGGAAGCTGGAATTCCCCCCCAGGTTCCATGAATCTAAAATGGGTCTGGACAAGTGCAGGTTTCGGTACTTCCTTTTCCCCTGCTTCTACAATCTTCGGGGCTTCAACCGGAGTTTCAACCTCTTCTTCGGTTTCAATAACCTCTCTGGTTTTTCTTTCCACCCTCGATTTAGCCCTAAACTTCCTTTCACGCCGTTCTCTCATGTAGTCACTGATTCTATTAAAGACAACGACAGAGGCATCCTTAAAACCAGAAGCAAGGGAGACAAGGGAGAACCTTGTTGTTATTGTTAGCGAGAAAAGAAGGATGGTTACTATAACTATATAAGAACCGGTTGTGGAGAGATATCTGATGAGGATATCTGATATGAGACTGCCGATGAGTCCGCCCGAGGGGATCCTTTCATTAAAGATAAAAAGGGCATCAAACCTTAATCTCAAAAGTGAAGAGGCGGTAAGCAGGAGAGAAATCCCCCCTGCAAGCCTTAAGGCCTTCGGCTCCTTCTCTTTCCTGAGGAGTTTATTTCCTCCATAAAAGAATATAAGTAGAGGGATAAGATAGGTCCCTCCACCAAAGAGTTGCAGAAGAATATCGGCAAGATAGGATCCGAATACACCTATATAATTACTTACCTTCCTATCTCCGCCAGCGGTATTAAAAGACGGATCGATAGAACTGTAGGAGAGGAGACTGATTGTGATAATAATTGAAAGGGCGATAAGGGCAATACCCAGGGCCTCATCAAGTGGACCTTTATTGTTTTTCTTCTTCTTCTTCTCCTTCATCAATTATTTGTAAGTTTAGCATTATTTTAAGTCAGATTCTATAGATTTTTTGCTACCTCTTTTGCAAAGTATGTAATTATCATATCTGCACCTGCCCTCTTTATTGAAGTAAGGACCTCCATCATCGCCCTTTTTTCATCTATCCAACCGAGTCTCCCTGCTGCCTTTATCATGGAGAACTCACCCGATACATTATAGGCGGCAACAGGCATACCGAATTCTTCCTTTACCCTGTAAATAATATCGAGATAGGAGAGGGCAGGCTTGACCATTACTATATCTGCCCCTTCTTCAATATCAAGGGCAACCTCTCTTAATGCCTCAAGTGCATTGGGAGGGTCCATCTGGTATGACCTCCTGTCTCCGGATTTTGGTGTGGATTCTGCCGCCTCCCTGAAGGGTCCGTAGAAGCTCGATGCATATTTTGCTGCATAAGACATTATCGGAATATCTGCAAAACCTTCTTTATCCAATGCCTCTCTTATGACTGCTACTCGTCCATCCATCATATCCGATGGTGCGACCATATCTGCACCTGCCTTCACATGGGAGAGGGCTTCTCTGGCCAATATCTTAATCGCGGGGTCATTAAGTATCTTCCCATTTTTCACAATACCACAGTGGCCATGGCTTGTGTATTCGCAGAGGCAGACATCGGTAATAACTATCAGTTCAGGAACCTTCTTCTTTATCGCCCTTATAGCCTCCTGTACAGGGCCCTTTTTATCATAGGCGCTTGAGCCAAGAGCGTCTTTATATTCAGGTATTCCGAAGAGGAGAATTGCAGGGATACCGAGTTCATAGACTTCTTTTGCATCTTCCACAATCCTGTCAACTGACTGCTGAAAATTTCCTGGCATGGAGGATATCAATTTCTTGACCCTTCTGCCCGGCACAACGAACATGGGATATATGAGGTCATCTACTGACAACCTTGTCTCCCTGATCATCCTTCTCAGGTTCTCATTCGCCCTCATCCTCCTTGGTCTGAATCTTGGATAGAACATCTAAGACCTCCTTCCCTTTTCTTTGCCGCTGAAATACTCCACAAGGGCTTCGGCAAGGGCCGGTGTGGTATATTCCTTTGGCATGATATCTGTCTTTATACTGAGTTCTTCTGCGGTCTTTCTTGTTACAGGCCCGATGCATGCAACGACTACGCTGTCCAAAAGTGACCCCGCCTCTTTACCAAACATCTCTACGAAATTTTTTACTGTAGAGGAACTCGTGAAGGTTATGGCAGAGACCTTCTTATCGAGAAAATATTTTCTTATCCAGTCGAGTTCTGGTTCTGGCCTCACTGTCCTGTATGCAGTTACAACATCTACCTCCGCACCCATATCTCTTAATTCATCAGGAAGGACCTCCCTTGCGACCTCAGCCCTCGGGATAAGTATTTTTTTACCCTTTATGTTTTTATTCCCTATCGCATTAATAACAGATTCTGCCCTATATTCATCCGGAATAAGATCTAAAGATAATCCATGATCCTCTACTTCCCTCGCTGTCTTCGGACCTATGGCACAGATCTTTATTCCCTTCAGGGTCCTTATATCTTTTTTATTGGTTTTAAGCCTCTCAAAAAACGGCCTTACACCATTTACACTCGTAAAGATTATCCAGTCATATTTTTCTACACTTGATATTGCCCTGTCCATTTCTTCATAGCTCGCAGGCGGGACTATTTCTATGGTGGGGAATTCTATCACCTCTGCCCCGTGAAGCTGAAGCATCTCGGCAAACTCTCTCGATTGTCCCTTCGGTCTTGTTATTATTATCCTTTTACCAAAAAGGGGTTTCTTCTCAAACCAGTTTAGTTTCTCTCTCAGGTTAACAACATCGCCAACGACTATTATTCCGGGAGGCCCGAATCCTCCCTCTCTTGCTTTATCAATAATATTTCCCAGGTTTCCTATGATTGTCTTCTGGTCTGCCCTTGTTCCCCACCTTATCAGGGCTACAGGGGTTTTAGTATCCCTGCCATTTTCTATGAGTTTATTTATAATATATGAAAGGTTCTGGGATCCCATAAAAAAGACAAGTGTGCCTGCTGATGTAGGGACCATGTCCCAGGCTATCTTTGATTCTTTTGTGGGATCCTCCTGACCTGTAATCAAGGCAACAGTGGATGTATAGTCTCTATGTGTGAGTGGAATGCCTGCGTATGCAGGGGCAGCTATAGCAGAGGTTACGCCGGGAACAATCTCAAAGGGAATACCTGCCTTTGAGAGTTCTTCTGCCTCTTCGCCACCCCTTCCGAATACAAAGGGGTCTCCGCCTTTAAGTCGCGTGATAATCTTCCCTTCCTTTGCCTTTGATATCATGAGTCCATTTATATTTTCCTGGGAATAGGTCTTCTGACCGGCTTTTTTACCTACATAGATCTTCTCTGCATCTTTCTTTGCATGGGTGAGGAGCATCTCATTTGCAAGGTAATCATAGATGATCACATCTGCCATCTCAAGGCAGTCTTTGCCCTTTAAGGTAAGAAGCCTTGGATCACCTGGCCCAGCACCGACTATATAGACCTTGCCAGTTTTATTCACTGAAATAGTCCTTTCGAGAATTTTAACTGCTTAAAAGAGGATTTTCAAGGGTTTTATAGACAGTGTTCAACTCAGTGGTGCCGAAGGGGGGACTCGAACCCCCATAGGTTTCCCCACACGCCCCTCAAACGTGCGTGTCTACCAGTTCCACCACTTCGGCTTATAGATATGTAAGCCAGCGGGAATAGCGGTCTATCTTTCCACTGACTGTATCAAAGAATATTGACTGAAGTTTCTTAGTAACAGGCCCGGGTTTCCCTGAACCTATTGTCCTGCCATCTACTTCTCTTATGGGCGTTATTTCAGCAGCAGTCCCTGTAAAGAATGCCTCATCAGAAATATAGAGTTCATCCCTTGTGAACCTTTCCTCGACGACTTCAATCCCTTCATCCTTTGCTATCCTGATAATGCTATCCCTTGTTATTCCCTCAAGGATAGATGTGAGGGGTGTTGTCTTTATTATACTATTTCTTACAATAAAAATATTCTCACCGCTTCCCTCGGAGACATAACCTTCTGTATCGAGGAGAAGGGCCTCATCAAAACCAGAGGCTATTACCTCTCTTTTAGCGAGCTGGGAGTTAGCGTAATTACCGCATACCTTGGCCTTGGTCATAGATATATTCACATGGTGTCTGTTGTAAGAGGAGACCTTCACCCTTATACCGTTCTTCAGCCCTTCATCCCCAAGGTAAGCACCCCAGGGCCAGGTGGCTATTGATACCCTTACAGGATTGTCCTTCGCATAAATTCCCATCGCACCATAGCCGAGATAGACAAGAGGTCTGATGTAGCATTCCTCGAAGACATTTGCCTTTATTGTATCTATTATGGCCTTGGAGATCTCGTCCTTTGAAAATGGAATATTTATCTGGCATATATGGGCACCTGAGAAGAGCCTGTCCACATGTTCCTTCAGCCTGAATATGGCAGAGCCTTTAATGCCTTTATAACAGCGTATTCCCTCAAATACCCCGAGGCCATAGTGGAGGGTATGGGTGAGGACATGGACATTCGCATCCTTCCAGTCAACCATCTTCCCGTCCATCCATATCTTTTTAGCTTCCTGGACCATGATAG
>CAKKRL010000122.1:26968-28934 GCA_919902655.1 Thermodesulfovibrionia bacterium | reverse complement strand
CATGATAGAATCAAACTATATCAGAATTTTTAAATCCCTGTCAACTCCTTTTTTGAGAGATTGACATTCACGAAAATATGTGATAATTTAAACCAGCATTGCTTTAAAGGAGGCATTTCGAATGCAAAGACAGAATGTTACATTGTCTCTACCAAGGTCCCTTTTAAAGAAAGCTAAGGCGATAGCTGCGAAGAAAGAAAGGTCCTTGAGCGAGCTTATGAGGGAGTCCCTTGAGGAAAAGGTGAGAGAGTCCACCGGTTATAAAAAGGCCATGGAGCGACAGATACGGCTCATGAAAAAGGGTTTTAATCTTGGAACCGGAGGTAAAATTACATTCTCAAGAGAAGAACTTCATGAAAGGCGGTAAAATATTTGTAGATGCAAATATTATTGTTTATGCCTATGATATTTTAGCAGTGGAGAAACATGAAATAGCAACAAGGATGATGGAGGATCTGTGGCGTTCAGGATTCGGTATCCTGAGCACTCAGGTATTGCAGGAATTCTTTGTTGTAATAACCGAGAAAATAACTGCCCCGCTGGATGTAAGAACTGCAAAGGAGATTGTGAGTGATCTCTTAAAGTGGGATATTGTTATTAATGACGGTGAGAGTATACTTGATGCGATAGAGGTGCAACAACACTATCAATATTCATTCTGGGATTCTTTGATCATACAGGCTGCAATAAAAGGAAATGCCTATCTGCTCCTGTCAGAAGATTTCAAAGACGGTCATGAGATCGAGGGATTAAAAATAGAAAACCCTTTTATTCATTAAATTTTCTCATTAACTTACCTTTTAGAAAATTCTTTTACGGGCCGTTAAGAACCTTTCCACTCAAAAACCTCATGATGTCGTTGTAGAAGGCGAAGATCATGAGGGCGATGATTATAAAGAGCCCTATTTGCTGGGCTATCTCCTTTATCTTGATACTCAGGGGTTTCCTCCTTATCGCCTCTATAATAAAAAAGAGGAGATGCCCTCCATCAAGGATCGGTATCGGAAGGAGATTAATGACGCCGAGGTTGATACTTATTACAGCTGTAAAGAGTATAAAATTTATGATGCCTGCCGATGCCTGCTCGCCTGCAAGCTGTGCGATAAGGATCGGACCTCCGATCGAATCTGCAGGGACGATCCTCTGGATGAGCTTTACTATCCCCACTATTGTAAGGACTGAAATATCTATAGTCCTCTCAAATCCTTTCAATATGGCTTTTGGCGGTGATGTCTTTTCCTGAATAATCTCCCCGCCTGATGCAACTCCGATCATCCCAATGTCTCTGTCTTCACCGAAGATGTTCTTCGTGGTCTTTTTCTCAGGGATTATCGGAACATCGAACCTTGTTCCTTCCCTTTCTACAGTAATTATCAGTTTTACCCCTGCGCTTTTCTGTATGATCCCTACCATTTCTTCCCATTTATCTAAGGCGGTTCCATCTATCGCAACTATCCTGTCGCCTTTCTGGAGGTCCGCTATGGCGGCCGGGGATTCCTTTACGATATCTCCAATCTTTGTATTGGGTACAGGGACACCGGTCATGAAAATAACAGAGAATATGAACGCTGCAAGGAGCAGATTGAATACCGGTCCTGCCAACACTATAGCAGTTCTTCTCAGAAGTGGCTGGTTCTGGAAAGAACGTTGGAGATCTTCCTGACTTACTATTTCTCCCGGGTCCTCGCCTATCATCTTCACATAACCTCCAAGAGGGAGGGCAGATATGAGATACTCGGTCTCCCCAATCTTCTTCCCAATGAGTTTTGGCCCGAAACCGAGAGAGAATTTAAGTACTCCCACACCGAGCCTCTTAGCAAGAAGGAAATGACCGAGTTCGTGGACGAATATCAGGAGTCCGAGAAGGACTATGAAAGATATAATTGTTGTCATTTATTTTCTTCTCCTTAACTTTGAACTTTCTTTAATGCCTCATCCCTCGCCCATCTGTCAGCATTGAGGATAT
>CAKKRL010000122.1:0-26868 GCA_919902655.1 Thermodesulfovibrionia bacterium | reverse complement strand
CTTTGAACTTTCTTTAATGCCTCATCCCTCGCCCATCTGTCAGCATTGAGGATATCTTCTAATAGGGGCCTATCGCGATAAGCCCCTACATCATGATATGCCCCTGCAATCTTATGGGCATCCATTGTTTCTTTGATAATAACAGGTATATCCGAAAATTCTAACCTATTTTCAAGGAATAATTCTACTGCAATCTCATTAGCTGCACTGAGCACAGCAGGCATGGTCCCTCCTTCTTTTATGGCACTGTATGCCAGAGGAAGGCATGGAAACCTCTCAAAATCAGGTTCCATGAATGTTAGGCTACCGATTGCTGCGAGATTGAGCGGGGGGAGGTCGCTCTCAAGTCTCTCTGGATAAGAAAGGGCATAACTTATAGGCCCCTTCATGTCTGGCAGTGCCATCTGTGCTATAACAGAGCCGTCCTTGAATTCAACTGCAGAATGGATAAGGCTCTGGGGGTGCAGGAGGATATGAATCCTGTCAACATCAATACCAAAAAGATGGTGTGCCTCGATGACTTCAAGACCTTTATTCATCAGGGTTGCAGAGTCTATAGTTATCTTGGATCCCATCTTCCAGTTCGGGTGTTTCAATGCATCCTCAGGGGTAACCTTCTTGAGCATAGAGGCAGGGAGATTAATAAATGGCCCGCCTGATGCTGTAAGTATCAGCCTCTTTATATCTTCATGTCTGTGCCCCTGGAGACACTGGAAAATAGCGCTGTGCTCACTGTCAACAGGAAGGATCTTAATCCCCCTCTCATCTGCCTCTTTCATAACAATATCTCCTGCCATTACAAGGGTCTCTTTATTGGCCAGGGCTATATCCTTACCTGCCCTTATAGCCGACATTGTGGGGATAAGACCTACAGCGCCTACCAGTGCAGAAACAACCATATCTACTTCAGGGAAGGTTGCTACCCTTATCAGTCCATCAACACCGCTCAGGATTTCTAACCCCGGCCTCTTTTTTTTCATCTCTGCTACTACGTTGTTATCTGATAGAGAGACTACTTTTGGTTTGAACTTCCTTATCTGGTCTTCGAGCAGGGCCCTGTTCTGTCCTGCGGCAAGTCCTACAACCTCGAAGAACTCAGGAAACCTTTCAACGATCTGAAGGGTACTTACACCAATGGAGCCTGTAGAGCCTAAGATTGAAAGTTTCTTCTTTTTCATATTATCAAATTATGTCATAAAAAACTTGTAGTAATAGTAAAGGGCAGGGCTTGTATAGAGTAAACTGTCCATTTTATCGAGGATACCACCATGCCCCGGGATAAGGGAACCTGAATCCTTCACCTCTGCCCCCCTTTTAAAGATAGACTCAGAGAGATCACCTAACTGGCCGAGGACGCTCAGTCCAAATCCGAGAATAAGGCAATCCCTGTAATTCATTGTATCAAAGAAAGAGAACTTGGCAATAAAGGACATACCAATACCGGCAATAAGACCTGCAACAGCACCTTCCCAGGACTTCCCTGGACTTAAGACAGGGGCAAGTTTATGTCTGCCGATGCTCGATCCTATGGCATAGGCAGCACTATCTCCTATCCATATTATTGTGTAAAGGAGAAGGATGAGGTCGCTTCCTTCATTTAAATTCCTTAAAAGAAGCTGGTAACCCATAAGCCATGCAATCAGAAAGATACCGAAGAAGGTAATGGATACATCCACGAAAGCCTTCTTGATATCCCTTTTGCTCATGATACGCCCGATGATTACTAAAAAAATACCTGCAGGGATAAAAAGGTTAAAGATGTAAAGGTTGCCTGTGTAAAAGGTAAAGGATAACAGGGCCCCTAAGAATATCCCTATTATCTTCGATGGTTGAATTCCGTCCCTGGACAGAATTGTATAGAATTCATACTGCCCTATCATTATAACAGAAAAGATTAAGATAAAAAATGCGGAAGGGGGGAGATATTTTACAAGCATAATGAAAAGCGGGATGAATATCAGGGCAACAAGCAGTCTCCTATATGGCATCTAACCCCCTTCTTATCTGTTCCCTTGTTAGGCCAAAACGCCTTTCTCTCTGCTGATAGTCAAGAATTGCAAGGAGCATATCCTTCTTTCTGAAATCCGGCCAGAGCGTGTCGGTAAAGTAAAATTCCGTATAGGCCGACTGCCACAGGAGGAAGTTACTTATCCTCTTTTCTCCACTTGTCCTTATCAATAGGTCAGGATCGGGGAGACCTGAGGTATTTAAATAATTTTCGAAGACTGCCTCATCCAGCCCGTCTGCCGAGACCTTACCGTTTTCGATATCTGTCAGAACCTTCTTTACTGCCTCTATGATCTCTGAACGTCCTCCGTAACTCAGGGCTACATTTAATATGAGGTCTTTGTTTTTTGAGGTTTCTTCTATAGCATTGTTTATAATATCCTGTGCTGCCGGAGGGAGCTTTTCTGTCTCTCCGATAGCCCTGAACCGGATACCCTTTTCTGTCATTGTCTTCAGCTCTTTTCTGAGATATTCCTGTAACAACCGCATAAGGGCCTTAACCTCTGCCTGCGGCCTTTTCCAGTTTTCCTGTGAAAAGGCATAGAGCGTGAGGACCTTTATGCCTATCTCTCTCGAAAAGGTGATAACCTCTCTTACTGAATCCATCCCTACCTTATGTCCTGATATACGCGGAAGTCTCCTCTGCTTGGCCCATCTCCCGTTGCCGTCCATTATAATCGCAACATGTTCCGGAAGATTACTTTGCGAGATTAAACTTAAAATCTCTTCGGTTGTAATGTTTTTATAATCGTTCATTTTCTATAAAAATAAATTAATATCCCGGCCCCCTGAAACCCGCTTCGGAAAAAGGAACTGAGGGGATTTATCCTATCTCCTCGTTAAATTATAAATAAGGAGCGAGCTTTTCCCTGTGATCACATCCTTCAGTCCTGGCAGAAGAATAGACTTGCCTCCCATAATGGTAGGATTCATAATGAGAAAGAGGTTTTCTTTCCCGCTGGCTAAAAGATCCCCTATCACAAAGTCTGCTATGAACCCGTTTAGCTTGCCTATCTTCAGTTCGTCAATTATTTCAGAGCCATTCCATCCGAGACCGATGAGTTCTGCCTCTCTGTACCCTCTGAGTTCACGGAAGAGATAAGTGATCGGGATATTCCTCACGATAAACACCTTCTGTCTTCCATCTCCATAATCCTTTGTTACGACCCTTCCTTTTATCCATTTCTTATCCAGTTTATTTTCGAGTATCCAGTGCGGTTTCTCATAAAAAAGGATATAACCACCGTAACGTTCTTTACTCCGCCAGACCATAGTACCTTCGTATGTATAAAGGCTCAGGTAGTCATCGTCGTCTATAGAGAGTATCAGGAAATCACCCTTTTCGCTCCAGTTAACAAAGACGAAACCATAAATATCTATCTTTGGAGGAAGTTTCAAAGGGGTTTCCATTATATATTCGCTTCTGTCCGAAGAATATTCATGTATATTACCGTCCGAACCCATTGCGATAAGCCTTTCACCCTTTCCGGGGATATTCATAACCCTGAAGGACAGAGGGACATTATCCCATATCCTTTTATATTCACCGTCGCTGTACTCGATTACAAAGGACTTAAAAGAGTCGATATGATTTGTAACAAAAATCTCTGCCCTCCCGTTTTTGTTTATATCAGCAACATCTATGGTTATATGGTTATCTCCTGTCCTGTCCTTATCGGCCCATACCTCTAACAGGTCAGAGCCTTCAAGTCTGTAGATCCTTATCCTCGTACCATCACTGATGACTATTTCCCTTCTTCCATCACCATCCAGATCCCCGATACCGATTAAACGGGCCCTGTAATTAAAATCAAAGGTCTTCCAGTAATCCTTCCTCTCAGGAAGAGAAAGTCCGATGTCCATTTTCCGGATGGGAGGGATGAGGGCCTCGTAAGTCCCGATGTTTTTGCCGTCAAATGAATGGAAAAGGTCTGCCCTGAGAAAGGGCCCTCCCGGGGTAGTTTTCAGTTCTAAAAAGATAATCACTTCTACATCCAGTGCCTTTGCGAGCCTTCTTATCTCTTCCCCGGAATCAAGTCCTATTTTCTGAAGTCCCTCTTTTTCTATCATTGCCCTGACCTTTTCATCTTCAAGGATTCTGAACCTGCCTGTTCCCTCGAGGGCTTCATGAAAGGATTCTATGGCGTCTCTGTCTGTTACCTCTTTGGAAATAGAGGCTATCTTTATTCTTCCGGATGTAATCCTTACTTTATCTCCGGTCTTTATCCCTTCCCTCTGTTCGAGTATAACACCTATGGAGACGTCTTCCTTTACATCCCTTATCTCAAGGATGCCAAGGTAGTCCTCGAACCTTCCCATAATAACCTTTGTTACAGGATGAAAAAACTCATTTCCCTCTCTGACAATAGTAAGCCTCATCTGAGGGGAGATGCCATCCTTTGATCCGAGGTTTATCTTTACTGTGTTATCCTCTGCAGATAGCACATTTCCTTCGATTTTCGGGAAGAGGGATGAGAGCTTTTTAACAATTTCTTCAGTGCCTGAAGATGGGATCTGCTCTGCAGCAGATGGAGAACCGTGAAGATTGACAGTCCCGAGAATGATAAAGGCTATCAGGATTATTTTGTAGAAACTCTTCATCGATTAATAACCTCTACTGAAAGTGTGATTTTCCCTTTCCATTCAGAATCTCGCCTTTGCAAAGATAGTCCCGACCCTGAACTACCTGATTCAGGGCTGGCATCCAGTGTCCAGTGGGGGAAAATGACGGAATGCTGGTAGATTCTTTCGAACCCTCCCTCTGATTGTGAGATGGTCTCCAGAGGGAAATGCCAGAGGTCCATCGCTGGCTCAGTCTTTAGTATCACAGCGATACCGAGCCATTCATCAACCATACTTATATCCCTTATGCCTGAGAAATCCCAGGGGCTTGCCAGATCTTTTTTTTCAGAATCAGGTTCAGGTAATCTGAGGTATCGGCCCGGCCCTTTACCTGACAGGGCGATGTTGAATTCTACCCCGAAGATTGAGGAGATAGTCCCCTCACCACCGATTCTGTACTCTATATCTATGATTGGTTTGTTCGGTTTAATCGTAAGTGTTTTTTCGAGATTAACAGAGATTCCCTTTACTTTACCTCCCCTTTTTAGCGATACCATTAGATCCCTTCCTTCCCGTCTGATAGCAGACTCATATGGAGAGGATATAAAATCACCCTGCTCCTCATATTCGCCATCCGCAAAATTGCTGAGTGAGGTATGGGCAGGAAGGAAATGGTCTAATAGAGATACCCTTCTGTACCTGTCATAGCGGAGATATTTATCAAGACCTTCTTCCTTAACCGTTGTCCTTTCGTGTATTGTCTTAAGCACTGATGATTCTGCCGAGGCCTTGTGTACTTTGGAGTGGTATCCCTCTTCCATTCTTGCGAATGTATTGACAAGATTAAGAGCCTTCTGCCTGTAGTCCCATTCAAAAAGGCTTCCTCCGTCCCATGGGTCAATGTAGAGGGTCATTAAGGGAGTGCCAATCAGTATCTCTGACCTTGTATCGAGGTCTATATCCCTTTCTTCTACATCGAGCCATAATTTCCCCTTGTGGAGGACTGAATCAGCCATTATCTCTGCCTTTATCAGGTGTTCGTAGAGTGATGTCCTGAGATGGGGGAGGTAAATGCCTCCAAAGACACCATGCCAGTAACCGTCATTACACTGCCCCTGCCAGAGTTCTTCGAACATTTGAGTTTTGACCTTCGAGTTTCGAGTTTCAAGTTTTGCTTTATGTACCTTTCTGCTTACATGAACCATCTTTTTGTGAAGGTTATTGCTTTCAGGATATTTCGATAAAAAGTTCCTCCAGAATCCACCCCTGAGAAGGGTCCTGGCCCTCTCAGTACCTACGATTCCTTCTAAACTTCCGAGGACCTCTTCATATTCCTTTATGGCATCTGCAGGAAGAGACCATTCACCCATTTCTCTGTAGGATGTTGTCTGCAGGTAGACCCTGCTGGACGGGGGGTTGTTTCTCCAGTAATCATAAAATGTGATGGTCTGAATCCAGTCTTTATTAGCCTCAAGCATGCCGAAGAATCTTTCGAGCCAGCCCTCCTCATAGACCGACCTGTATGTTTCAGGCCAGATACCGAATTTTTCACCGTCGTCAGCCATTGTTATAGCCACGTTTCCCTTTGATGCCCTTTCGGACAGGAACCCTGAGATCTCTTCTACCGGATGGAAAGGAATAAGATACCGAAGCCTTTCACATCCAGGGAAGATTCCGACTGCAGATTCACCATCATCGGTTAAATAATAGCCCCTGAGGTCCTCATCTCTCAGGCCTGAGAGCTTGAAATGGAAATCATCGAGTGTGGTATAGCAGACCCCTGCATTCCCCATGAGAGCAGGGAGATGGGGTTCCCAGACCCTCTCTGCAATCCATATTCCCTTGGGATCGTAATCGAGGCGGCTCCTGATGAAATCTGTCATCTTCCTTATCTGGCCTATACCATCAACCTCGGGGAGAACAGGGAGAAGAGGTTCATAGAATCCACCTGTAAGTATCTCAGCCTGGCCTCTTTTAATTAGTATTCTGAGTAGTTCCAGAAATTCAGGATGTCTTTTCTCAAAAAATCTATAAAGCACGCCACAGTAATGGAGTACTACCTTTATATCCGGATGCCTTTCGAGGGTATTAAGGAAAGGCAGATAGGCCTTTGAGTATGCCTCTTCTGTAACATATTCAAAATTCCCTACAGGCTGATGGTTATGTATAGCGAGGGTGAAAAAGACCTTGTGCATAATTTTTGAAGTCTAACTTTTTCTTCTATAAAAGTCAACACCTTACAGCCCTCCTGAGGGATGTAAGCAGACCTTCCATATCTTCTGGTATGGGAGATGAGAACTCCAGATACTTACCTGTCCTCGGATGAAGGAATCCGAGGGTCTGCGCATGGAGCATCTGTCTCTTAACTAAGGTTTTAAGTTTTGAGTTTTGAGTTTTGACTGGACTGCCTCCATAGACTGTATCACCGAGCACCGGGTGATTTATATGGGAGAAATGGACTCTTATCTGGTGGGTCCTCCCTGTCTCGAGGGTTACCTCGACGAGTGTTGCTTTCCCGAACCTCTCCAGAACCCTGTAGTGGGTTATTGCCTCCCTGCCTTTCTTTGTCCTTACGGACATCCTTTTCCTGTCAGCCATAGCCCTTCCTATGGGGAGATTGATCATCCCTGAATTCTCGAGGGCACCTGAGACTATTGCGAGGTAACGTCTCTTTACATTCCTTGCGTTGATCTGCCTTGATAGGTTCTTATGGGCATCGTCATCTTTTGCAAAGACGATGAGGCCTGATGTATCTTTATCAAGTCGGTGCACGACCCCTGGCCTGAGTTTTCCGCCTATCCCTGAGAGGTCATTACAGTGAAATAGCAGGGCATTAACAAGGGTTCCGCTCCAGTTTCCTGCAGCGGGATGGACAACTATGCCTGGTGGTTTGTTCACAACGATCACTGATTTGTCCTCGTAATAGATGTCGAGGGGTATATCCTCAGGCAGGGCCTCGAGGGGTTTAACAGAAGGGATTACTACATTAACAACCTCTCCAGTCTGTACCTTATGGTTGGGTTTTACCCCCTTCCCGTTAATAGTGATAGACCCTTCCCTGATAAGCCTCTGAATCTGGGACCTTGAGAGGGAAAGTTTTTCAAATCCTGTCCCAAGGATCCTGTGGAAAAGATATCGGTCCAGTCTCTGGCCAGAGGCCTCAGGAGGGATTTCGGTCTTAAGGATATGGTTCATCTTAAAACTTCGCAGGGAAGAGATTATTTAGAAAATTATTCTGACAGTGTAAAGATGAACGGCTGATATTTAGAATATTGTCCAGAAGACTAATTTCCCATCTTCGAAGAACAGATAGGTTTGTTTAGAGAGCCCGAGGAAGGATGTATATATCCAGAGCTCCCGGTGTTTTCCTTCCTTATAAGAAGTGCTAACCTTATCAGGGGAACCCCAGGCATATCTTGTCTGTTGAGATGTCATCCCCATTATTACCTCGCCTTTCTTTATGCTTGTCTGGATAGGCTCTGGAAAATCTTTTATCTCTTCAATTGTATACTTAACCCCTGAGGCACAGCCTGAAATGCTGAGGAAAAACAGAACCAAAAAGATGATACATTTCTTCATCAATCCCTCCTTATCCCGATTTTTTCGTTTAAGACCTTCCCTATGATACTGAAAGGAAATCCCTTTCTCCTTAAATAATCCGATGCCTTCCTTCTGGCTATCTCTACAGGCCTTTCTCTCAGTCCCTTCAATTTTTTCTCCAGGGCCTGTATGGCGAGTTCCTCTTCATTGTTTTCGCTATAGGAATCCCCGGTGATCCTTTCGGCTAATTTCCTGTCAAGACCCTTTTTCAAGAGCTCAGCCATGAGTGCGTCTTTACCCAGGAACTTTCTACGAATGAGGGACCTTGCCACTGCCTGACCGTAGGATTCATCATCCAGATATTTCTGTGCCTCTAATTTATTTATTAACTCTTCTATTATATTCTCCGAGAATCCCTTTGCTTCCAGCCTTAAGATAAGCTCCCTCCGGCTTCTCGGTTTATAAGTAAGAAGTCTGTAGGCGGCCTCCTGCGCCTTACGGAAATCCTCAGACTTTGCACTCTCCACGATTAACTACTCACCTGATTATGTAATCTCTATACACCGAACCTCTCTATCTTGACTTCCTCCTTCTTCTCCTGCCATGTGAGGTCACTCGTCGATTGAATCCCCTTAACCTTAAGTGCGAAGTCGTCTGGATTCGTGCATCTCTTCAGGGCCTCTTCATAGGTTATAAGGCCATCTGTGTAGAGTTTCATGAGTGACTGGTCAAAGGTCTGCATCCCGTACTGGGAATGTCCAGCAGATATAAAGTCATTAATGAGTTTTGTCTTATCAGGATCGATTATGCAGTCTTTGATAGTAGTTGTGGCAACGAGGACCTCGATTGCAGGAACCCTTCCCACACCATCGGACTTTGGTACCAGCCTCATGGATATAATCCCTTTGAGCACAGAGGCGATCTGGAGCCTGATCTGTTTCTGCTGATATGGAGGGAAGACAGCTATAACCCTGTTGATGGTCTCTGCAGCATCAATTGTATGTAATGTTGAAAGGACGAGGTGACCTGTTTCAGCAGCAACAAGGGCTGTCTGGATAGTCTCGAAGTCCCTCATCTCTCCGACGAGGATTACATCAGGGTCCTGTCTGAGGGCCGATCTCAGCGCACCCGAGAAACTCTCGGTATCTGACCCTATCTCCCTCTGGTTAACGAGGCTCCTCTTATCCCTGTGAAGGAACTCGATGGGGTCTTCAATGGTCATGATATGGTCTGTCCTGTTGGTATTTATATAATCGATCATGGCTGCAAGGGTTGTTGTCTTTCCGCTTCCTGTTGTGCCCGTGACAAGGATAAGCCCCCTTGGTTCCATGGATATCTTCTTCAGAACCTCTGGAAGATAGAGTTCCTCAAATGTCCTAATCCTGACAGGAATGGTCCTTAGAACCATTCCGATAGTACCCCTTTGCTGGAAGACATTGACCCTGAAGCGGCCAAGCCCAGACACGCTGTAGGCGAGATCAAGCTCATTTTTCTCTCTGAATTTTTCCTTCTGCGGGCCGCTCATAACGCTGAAGGCAATAGATATTGCATCCTCCTGTGTAACCCTTTTCTGTTCAACCATTGGGGTGAGAACCCCGTCTATCCTCAGTACAGGCGGGTTTCCCACTTTTATATGGAGGTCAGAAGCTCCTCTTTCTATTGAAACCTTTAAGAGTTCATTTATATTCATTTTGACACCTCACTTCCTGCCCCAGTCTAAAGTCTGTCATGATAGATCAGGAAACATGGGCCTCGCGGATCTTATCATAGACTTCCTTGTAGGACTTGGGGTTATTTTTTAAATACTCCTTTGCGTTTTCCCTGCCCTGGCCTATCCTAGTGCCATTGTAGGAAAACCATGCCCCGCTCTTTTCTAAAACAGCCCTCTCCACTCCGAGGTCTACAAGTTCCCCGAGTTTTGAGATGCCTTCGTCGAATATTATATCAAATTCTGCCTGTTTAAAGGGAGGGGCTACCTTATTTTTTACAACCTTCACCCTTACCCTGTTCCCGATTATATTCTGGCCATCCTTGATTGAATCAATCTTTCTTATATCCAGGCGGACAGAGGAATAGAATTTAAGTGCATTCCCTCCTGCAGTAGTTTCAGGATTCCCGAACATAACCCCTATCTTCATCCTTATCTGATTAATGAATATCACGGTAGTAAAGGACTTTGCGATTACTGCTGTAAGTTTCCTGAGTGCCTGGGACATGAGCCTTGCCTGTAGCCCTGGCAGTGAATCGCCCATTTCACCTTCAAGTTCAGCCTTGGGGACGAGGGCGGCTACCGAGTCTATTACGATTGCATCTATTGCACCGCTCCTTACAAGGGCCTCGGCAACTTCAAGTGCCTGTTCTCCTGTATCGGGCTGAGAGATTAAGAGGTCATCTGTCTTCACACCGAGCTTTCTTGCATAGGTTACATCGAGGGCATGTTCTGCATCGATAAAGGCAACCATTCCCCCTGCCTTCTGAGCCTCTGCTATGGCATGGAGTGAAAGGGTAGTCTTCCCGGATGCCTCGGGACCGAAGATCTCAACAACCCTTCCCCTCGGTAACCCCCCTACACCTAATGCAATATCGAGACCCAGGGAGCCGGTTGATATAGCAGGCATGTCCTGGATGACTTCCTCTGTCCCCAGTCTCATGATGGAGCCTTTTCCGAATTGTCGCTCTATCTGGTTTATGGCGAGATCGAGGGCCTTCACTTTATTTTCTTTTTCTTTGTCTTTTTCTTTATCCCTTTCCTTTTCCTTTTCTTTTTCCTTCTCGGCCATCATCATCTCCTTTATCTTTAATGTTTAAATTTAGTTATTAGATTTTTCTCAAATCCAATTATTGGGATTGCTTCGTCCCGACATGTCGGGATCGCAATGACGCGATAGAGTGTCATTGCAAGCGAATCAAAGCAATCTCGCTTTTTTTCGCTGGATTGGGTCTTTTCATATCAGGGCTACTTTCCACAACTGTGTATATACAGCACCTTTCGGCCTTAACTCACTCTTTATGAGTGAGACCTCTGTTACATTGAAAGCCCCGAGTTCTATTTTATCAAATTCTTCCAAAGATTTTATCAATATTTCCCTGTTCTTCTGGGACCTGACCCTTCCGAGGGTAAGATGCGGAGAGAAGTCCCTTCCCTCCTTTTCAAATCCGATTTTTTCTGTTTCCCTGTCAATCGCCTCCTCCAGGGTTTTCAATGTATCCCCCTTATCCTTTATGCCTATCCACAGAACCCTCGGATATCTGATATTAGGGAAGACACCTATTCCGTTGGCCTCAAGTAAAAAGGCTGAGATTCCCTTTGTAGATTCTTCAATCGCCTTCTGGATATCTGCCAACTTACCTTCTTCAACCTCACCGAGGAACTTGAGTGTAAGATGTATCCCTTCTGGCCTTGTCCAGCTAACATCAGCCCCTGTTTTTTTGAGTACATCCTTAATTCCCGAAAGACCCTTTTTAATCACCTCAGGGATTTCAATAGCTATGAAGGAGCGGACCTTAGTCATAAGTTTATCAGATATCTCCTTAATATATCAAGAGCCATCTGTGATGCCTGGGTTTTTATGCCCTCCCTGTCGCTTATAAACCTGTAGTCCTTACAATCTGTTATTCCGGGAGTTACGAGTGCTATGTACACAAGTCCTATGGGTTTTCCATCACGTCCCCCTGTAGGTCCTGCAATACCTGTTACTGCAAGACCGAGATCTGTCCTGCCTATTTTCCTTATGCCTTCTGCCATGGCAACTGCTACCTCCTTGCTGACACTGCTATATTCTTTTATCAGATTTGCAGGGACATTAAGAATTTCCACTTTTGATTTATTGCTATAGCAGACAACCCCCCTTTCAAAATAATTTGAACTTCCAGGAATGTTTGTGACCCTGTGGGTAATAAGACCACCTGTGCAGGATTCGGCAATAGAAATCTTAATTGCTTTTTCCCTGAGAAGCCTTCCAATAACCAGTTCTAAGGACTCTGTGCCTGTACCGTATATATACTCTCCGAGTCTTTCCCTTATCTTCTCTTCGATAAGTCTGATTGAGGTGAGAACATCTTTCTCCTTTATGCCATGTCCCATGATCCTTATATCGGTGCCAAATTCAGTAGAAACCATACCTATATCTGTATTGTCATCTGCCTTAAAAATATCTTTCAGGCTTTCATTTATCATAGATTCGGGAAGTCCACAGGTCCGTATTATCTTTAATATGCACGTTTTCTTATTTTTATACCTATTTTTAAGAATTGGTTCTATGGAAAGGAACATAGCCCTCATTTCCCTGGGTGGTCCCGGGAGGGATATGATAATACTGTTCTTGTACTCAATGAAAAAACCGGGGGCAGTCCCTATCCGGTTCTCAATCACCTTTGCCCCGAACGGGATAAGTGCCTGTCTCTGGTAGCTCTTTGGCATCTCGCGGTCTCTCTCCCTGAAATAGGCTTTGATGCTTTCGAGGATATCCTCTTCGAGGACAAGCCTCTTGCCCAGTACCTTTGCTATTGTCTTTCTCGCAAGGTCATCCTCTGTTGGACCAAGACCACCTGTAATAATGATAGTATCCGAGCGTTCCAGAGCCCTTTTGAGGGTATCATGGATTTCTTCTTCTCTGTCACCAACGATGGTTATTGATTTAAGTTCGAGCCCGGAGAGTGTAAGCCTTTCGGCAAGGAAGGTGGAATTGGTTTCCTGCATTCCGGAAAGTAACTCAGAGCCTGTTACTATTATTTCGGCTCTTCGGGTCATCGGCCTTCGTAGAAAAACCTTACTGAGTGAAGGGTGAGGTTTGTGTAGACAGCAGCAACCACATCATCGAGCATTACTCCAAAACCACCTTTAACCGTCTCATCAATTTTTCTGATAGGGTAGGGTTTTACTATGTCAAAAAATCTGAAAAGGAAGAAAGCCGGTATAATGTATTCGATCTTCTTTGGAAGAAGAAATACAGAAATAAATGTACCGACTACCTCATCAAGGACTATCTCCGGGGGGTCGCTTTTCTCGAATATCTTTTCCGTCTTGTCTGATACATATACCCCGAGAGGGAAAAGAAGGAGGATAATTACAGAAAGGGTGAGGGGTGTGAGGTCAGCTATCCAGAAAATCAGGAAACCTATCAGGCTTCCTGCTGTTCCAGGAGCTACGGGGAAATAGCCAATGTAACCTACTGTTGCAATAAAGATAATCCCATTTCTCAGCAGCCTCAACCTCCGGAAAGTTTTCTCATTTTATCACCTGATTAATTCTTATGTCAAGGAAAACGATTGCAATTAAACCTCTGGAATTATTATAATTATGAAAATGAAGATTATCTCTGTTACAGGTGCCCATAGCGGGGTCGGTAAGACCTCTCTGGCTGCCCTTATCCTCAGGGAAATTAAGGGATTCTCTGCCATAAAGGTTACAAAGACAGAGCTCTTTACCTCCCTGACTATGGATGAAGAGGTAATTTCTGAGAAGGGGAAGGATTCCTGTATCCTTAAAGAAAGCGGTGCTGATAAGGTTATCTGGGTGAGGTCTACCTATGAGGACATAAAAGAGTGTCTGACACAGGCTGTGTCAATGATTGGTAATTCACGCGGGGTGATCATAGAAGGGAACAGCCCCCTGGACTTTATAGAGCCGGACCTTGTGATATTTTTAATGAAAGATGATCTGACAGAGATGAAGGCGAGCGGAAGAAAGGCACTCGAAAGGGCAGATCTCGTAGTAATAAATACGAAGTTGAATGACCCTGAGACATTAAAGAAGGAGATCAGGGATATAAATCCTGTGGCGGTTGTTTTTTTAGGTGACCTGTCAGGAGGGAAGATAGAAAAAGGTTTTCTGGATACAGTAAAGAAGAGAATTATTATGGAGGTTACCTGTGGATAAGGCACTGATCGAGGCGATAAGGGAGGCATCTCCTGAAAACAGAATTTCCTGCACAAAGGCAAGAGAACTCTCGGAGAGATTCGGTATTACCCTGTCAGAGATAGGGAGTCTTGCAAACGAACTCAAGATAAAGATCGTTGAATGCGAGTTGGGGTGCTTCTGATGGACATAACCTTCTACTGGATTACACTAAGTTTATATTTTATTTCTGCCTTACTCTCAATAGCCTATATATTCAGGAGAGAAGGAATACTTTTCAAGGGCTCTCTCGCCTTTACAGCATTCGGTTTTTTTACACATACCCTGAGTATTGTAATAAGGTTCTACGAGTCATCCCAGATACCGATAACGAACTTCCATGAGGCCGTATCCTTCTTCAGCTGGTGTATTATACTGATCTTCTTCTCTCTGGAATACAGATACAGGATCGGTTTGCTGGGATCATTTATCCTTCCCTTTGTCCTCATACTGTTACTTTCTTCTTCAGCACTTCCCTCCGAGATAAAACCACTGAATCCACTTCTCAGGAGCTACTGGCTCGGTATCCATACGGTTTTTATTTTCCTCGGTAATGCAGCTTTTGCCCTGGCCTCCGGTATCGGGATTATGTACCTGATACAGGAGAAATATGTGAAGTCCAGACACCCTGGCGGGCTCTTTGAAAGGCTACCGAGCCTGCAGATCCTCGATGAGGTGAATTACAGACTTATAACTTTAGGATTTCCGTTCCTTACCCTTGCAATAATCTCGGGTGCGTTATGGGCAGAGGAGGTCTGGGGGAGCTATTGGAGATGGGACCCTAAAGAGGTCTGGGCACTTATAACATGGTTTATATATGCCCTGGTGTTTCATGTAAGGCTTGTCTCCGGCTGGAGGGGGAAGAAGGCAGCGGTGCTTTCCATCATTGGTTTTGCCTCCGTACTTTTCACATTCTTCGGGATAAGATTCCTTATTAAAGGGATCCATATATTCGAATGAACATTATAGTAGTTGGCCTTAATCACAGAACTGCCGATATCGAAATGAGAGAGAGCCTTGCCTTCCCAGGAGAGAGGCTTGCAGAGGGTCTGGAGGGATTACTCTCGACTGAAGAGATAAGTGAAGGGATTATCCTTTCAACCTGTAACAGGGTTGAAATATACAGCGTTACCTCAGGTGTCTCTGATGGTGGAAGGAGGATAAAGACATTTCTGTCAGCCTTTCACGGTATTCCGCTCGAAAAACTTGAATCGGCCCTCTATACCTACGAAAGAGAAGATGCGGTAAGACATGTATTCAGGGTTGCGTCAAGCCTTGACTCGATGGTACTGGGAGAGCCGCAGATACTTGGACAGCTTAAGGATGCATACAGTAAGGCCCTTGCAATGAAAACGACTGGTGTAATTCTGAACCGCCTTGTCAAGAAGGCAATCTCGGTTGCAAAGAAGGTGAGGACCGAGACGAGGATTGCAGAGAACGCAGTTTCTGTAAGTTATGCAGCAGTAGAACTTGCAAAAAAGATCTTTGAGGATATACATACAAAGACCGCTATGCTCCTCGGCGCAGGGGATATGGCAGAGCTTGCCGCAAGGCATCTATTAAAAAGTGGGGTAAAGGCTATAACAGTTACAAACAGGACATATGAGAGGGCTGTTGATCTCTCTGCAGAATTTAAGGGCAGGGCTGTAAGGTGGGAGGATTTCCTTAAAGAGATGCTCTATACAGATATAGTAATCTGTTCCACAGGTGCATCAGGATATGTCTTTACAGATGAACAGGCAAGGAGATTAATGAAGGAAAGGAGGAATAAGCCTATCTTCATAATAGATATATCTGTCCCGAGGAACATAGACCCTGCGGTGAATGAGATAGATAATATATATCTCTATGATATCGATGACCTCCAGGGTATTGTGGATTCGAATGTCCTCGAGAGAAAGAACGAGGCAGAGGCGGCAGAAGGGATTGTGGAAAAGGCGGTGGAGACATTCCTTGTCTGGGAGAGGTCACTTGAGGCTGTCCCGACTATAGTGGAGATCAGGAACAGGGCAGAGGTCATAAGAAGGGAAGAACTCGAGAAGATTATAAATAAACTTAACGGGATGAGCGAAAAGGAAAAAAAGATGGTCGAGACCCTTACAGCCTCCATAGTTAATAAGATCCTCCACCCTTCTCTGGCAATGCTCAAGGAAGAGATAGACCCTGAGAACAGGGCAACCTATATATATCTTGTAAGGAGACTTTTCGGTCTCGACAGCGAAGAGGATATTGGAGAGGATAATTAAAATAGGTACGAGAGGAAGCACGCTTGCTCTGTGGCAGGCAGAGTGGGTCAGGTCGAGGCTCGAGGAATACCATAAAGGTATCAAGATTTCACTTATCAGGATCAAGACTACGGGTGATAAGATACTCGATGTCCCCTTATCAAGGGTTGGAGGGAAGGGGCTCTTTGTAAAGGAGATAGAAGAAGGACTGCTCAGGGGTGATATTGATGTAGCTGTCCACAGCATGAAGGACATACCTGCGGAACTCCCTGAGGGGCTTTATATCGGGGCAATCACAGAGAGGGAGGACCCGAGGGACGCCTTAATAATCAGGGGTCAGGGGTCAAGGGTCAGGGGTAAGAAGTCAAATCCCCCCATACCCCCCTTTACTAAAGGGGGGCGTGGGGGGATTAATAACTCCTTACTATATGATTTGCCTCAGGGTGCAAGAGTTGGCACGAGCAGTCTCAGACGGCAGTGTCAGTTGAAGGCTATTAGACCGGACTTCAATATAATAAACCTCAGGGGGAATCTCGACACAAGGATAAGGAAACTCGAGGAAGGAAATTTTGATGCCATAATAGTGGCATCAGCAGGGGTAAGGAGGCTTGGACTGGAGGACAGGATTACAGAATACCTCCTTCCCGAAATCAGCCTTCCTGCAATAGGGCAGGGGGCTTTGGGAATAGAGGCGAGGATAAATGATGCATATACAGGAGAACTTGTAAGTTTCCTTAATCATGAAAGGACATCACTCTGTGTGAAGGCAGAGAGGGCCTTTCTCAGGAGGCTCGAGGGGGGATGTCAGTTTCCGATTGCGGCGTATGCTAGAATACGCAGTCAGGAGTCAGGATTAAACTCAAAACTCAAAACTCAAAACGCAAGACTCTTATTGATGGATGGCCTTATAGGAAGCGTGAGTGGTGACAGGATTATAAGGGGTCATATCGAAGGAAGTTCAGGAGAATCCGAGGCTATGGGAATTAAACTTGCAGAGGACCTCCTCTCAAGAGGAGGCTGTGAGATACTTACTTTAAAAGGTCTCGGAGACAACCTTGATTCTACCCATCGGTAATGTTATAGGGAAGAGACTGTCTTCTTCTTCATGTACAAGGTTCTTCAATTTGTTTAAGTCGTATATGACAATCTCACCTCTTTTTACTTTGATGAGATTGTCTTTTTCGAGTTTATGAAGCCCCCTGCATAGGACCTCCCTGACAGTCCCAATCCTGAAGGCCATCTCATCCTGGGTCGGGATATTTGCGAGGATGACGGCATTCTTTCCATTGACGGTCTCTCCTCTTACGAGTTCAAGCAGTAACCTGATAATCCGTTTCCTTACATCATAGAGGGCTATCTCTGCTGCAAAGGACTGCAGTTTTTTAATCCTTTTTCCGAAATCAACAAGCATTCTTATCCCGATTTCGGGGTGGTCGTATATCAGCTTTTCAAAGTTTTTTTTCTCAATTGCGAGAAGTTCAGAGTCCTTCACGGCATAGGCATCGGCACCGTATTTCCCCTCTTCAAAGAGGATTGTATCTCCAAGGAAGGCCCCTTCAGCGGCATGATGGAGGATGATCTTTTTGCCGTCTTCACCAATCTGGCAGATCTCTATCATACCTTCTTTTATAATATAAAGGTGTTCACATATCTCATCGGAAGTAAAAAGGTATTTCCCCTTAGGCATGGTTTTTACGAGGGAATATTCAAGGATGGAGCAGACGATGTCTTCTTCCAAACCCCTGAAATAGGGGACCCTTGAAAGGGCATCACAGTTGTCCATGACCGAAATGTTACTTCATTTTTATTACTAAAGTCAAGTAATTGAAAAAGCCTACGGGGGTGTAAGCTCTTCATACTCCGGCGGGATAATCCCTCTCATTATCATGATGTCATAGATAAGTTTTGTCCTCTTTTCAATATATTTTGATTCCTCTGCAGGAGAATATTTCTTTGGATTGGGAAGTGTTGCTGCCAGCCTTGCCGATTCCTCAGGGGTTAATTCAGAAGATGGTTTGTTGTAATAATGCCTTGATGCAGATTCAATGCCGAAAATCCCTTCACCCCATTCAGCGACATTTAGATAAAGCTCGAGGATCCTCTTTTTTGTAAGAGCCCTTTCGATCCGAAATGTAATTATGGCCTCCTTTATTTTTCTGAAGACTGTCTTTTCCGGAGTAAGGTAGAGGTTTCTTGCAAGTTGCTGTGTTATGGTGCTACCCCCGAAGGCAAACCTCTTTTTCTTTACATCCTTCTCTATGGCCTTTTTAATTGACTCAAAGTCAAAGCCCTCATGATTCCAGAATTTATCGTCTTCTGCGATAAGTACAGCCTTTATGAGATATGGAGAGACCCTGTGAAGGGGGACCCATATCTGGGTTATCTTATATTTTCTTCCCTTTTTCTTCGATTCCTTTTCCCTATATTCCATAAAGGATGTTCTTTTTGGGTTTTCCTTCTTGAAGCGAGAGATATCGGGGAAGGTAAGGGCGTAGTATATGATGCCTGAGATAGACAGGAAGATGAGAATAAGGAATATTTTCTTCACACACTATTTTACATATTAAGGGATGATATAAGCAAATATCTGGGAAGACAATATTAAAAGCCCCACCCCGGATGGGGTGGGGCCTCCTGTTTCAATGTTAATTCCTATTGAACTGTAACCTTTTTGGTAGCCTTATAGTAGCTGAAGCTGTCTTTATCAGGTTCACCAGGAGCAGGATCAAGCTGATACCGTAGCTCTACGGTCACATCCATTTCCTTGGCCTTTATATCCCTGACCTTGGGTTTACCCTTTTCCTTCTCTACATCCTCGTATGGGAACTTGATCTCGAAGGTCTCTACCTTTGTCTGGAATGGTTGGAGGCTTGTGTCACGGATATATCCCATTTTGAAGTGTGCACCATAGATCATGGCATCGCCGCGGTTATTCGTAGCCTGCGTCATGTAGATCTTTGAATCCTTGAATATCTCTTTGCCATCCTTTGTTTTAGCGGTCACTTCCAGGACCAGCCTTTGTGGGGATGGTCACCCATCAGGGGTTCTATGGCCAGCCTTATTTGTCATTCTTACAGTTACTAAGGCTGTTGGAACAAGGTCACCTGCCTTGGGAAGGAATTTATAACTAAAGGTCTCTACTTCTACCTGGATTCCCATCTTTCTCATATCAGGGTCACGATATGCAGGCATGAGATGTCCCTTACCGCTTTCCTTCATGTGGCAGTCCTGGCAGGTCTTTGTACCACCGGCAGGAATATAGGAATGAAGGTAGCTCCCGTAGATTGTTGCGCATTGAGATGGCTGGGGGAATTCGAAGTTAGGCCCGGTACCATGGCACTGTCCGCACATAACAGAGTCCTTCATGATAACACTCTTTTTCATTTTAGGTGTCATCTTATCGTCATGGTCACCTTCCAAAGATGGCCCATAAGTAACATTTCTTTCAGGCTCACCGTCCTGCCATTTATGGATGATGGCCTTTGTGGTATGGCAGACATTACAGTTGATGCTTACTTTTCCGAGTGTTTCCTTGTCAGCATCGACAATGGCCTTTGCGAGCTGTTTTGCGAGTTCATCCGTACCGCTTGTCAAGGCCTGGGGCAGGTGGCACTTGAAGCACATTGCGAGGTGGTCCATCTTTATATCCTTTACATCCTTTACCCCTGATTTTGTAAAGGCGCCCATAAGGCCTCCAGTTATAAAGCCCTTGAATCCGCCAAGGGTCCGGCCGGTACCTATAAGGGGTTTAGCATGGATGGAGTTTTCCCATTCCGCATATTGCTTTTTGTGACATCTTTTACAGGAACTCACATCGTACATCTTTGCGAGCTCATCCACTGTCTTAGCCTTTTCATTTCCTGAGGCTATCAGTGGTAATGCGATAAAAAATAAGATAAGAGTTAATCTAAATAACTTCATAAACACCTCCTCTCTCGTGAAAAATAAATCCTCTCAAAACTCAATACTTTACTTTCCCGAATAGGCATCACCTCCTCAAATATTAAGGGATAACGAGAATAAAAAGGAGCGCTGATTGTTAAATAGATTTGGGTAGAGATGGAGCATGGGGTGTGGTAAAAGGAAGAATATGAATAATAATAAGATTATTTCTATCACCTCAATTTTCCTTTTTAATAATTAAAATATACTACAATAATATTAGTCTGTCAAGGGTAAATCCCTTTTGAGGGATAAAAATTCAAGAATAAATCCTCTATCTCGGGCTGCTGCTATTTTCATTTGTGGTAATCCCCCGTTGTACAAAGATAGCTGACTTCGGGGCTGGCTCAGGGATTATTTCTATCCTCCTTACTAAAAAATACCCTGACCCTGTCTTATCCCTCATCAGCAACAATATTTCTCATACATTGGATATAATACCTTTTCTTCGCGATCTACCCTCTTTAGGAGATCTTCGTAAACCAGTGGAAAATCATTATATAACTCGCTTGAAAGTTTTGCTATCTCTTCTCTTTTTGAATATTTATCAAAGAATTTAAGAACCCTTGTTGCAATTCCTTTCATCGCCGTAGAGAATGTATTTATAGTTATTGTTACTAACTCTATATTTTTCTCTTTGGCTATCGTAAGGAGGTCCATATATATCTTATCATCCTCCTTTTTTAGATGGGCCAGAAGGCCATTTCTGAGCGAATCCATACGGGTGGCAATTCCCTGGATATCATTCGTTTGAACAAGGCCTTTAATATCCTCTAAAAGCCGCCCAAGCGTCTTGTGATCGTTCTTAAGATCGTTTAGATAATTACTGTTTAACTCGTTCATTTTTAATCTCCTCCCTAAGGTTTTTAGATTGTATCGACTATATCAATACTGGCATTATTGATACCCCCATATTTATTCCAGCTTAAATCTTTCCAGCCACTGTTTTAATGTCTCGGTCTCCTTTTTCAGAACATCAACCACCTCCTCTAACTGGCCGGCATTTTCCATTCCTACGCCTGCGATTGTTGTGGTCTCCATTACAGCGGTAGCTATCCTCTGGCTTTCCTTTTCCTGGTCAGAAGAGACAGCATTTATCTTCTGCATAAAACTCATCATCTTTTCTGTATTGGATGCAATTATCTTGCTGCCTCCTGCCTGTTCAGCAGTTATCTTTTTTATATGCGAGATGAAATCCTTCATTTTTTCGCCAGCTTTTACTATCTGAATACTTCCCTGGGATTGTTCCTGTGTTGCTCTTGCAATCTGGTGGATAGTGGCGGAAATGGCCTCCATGTTCTGTGTTACCTCCTTACTCCCCTTTGTTTGTTCCTGTGTTGCCTTTGCAATCTTAATGCTCATATCCTGAATCGTTTTGAATCTTTCCATTATCCCTTTAAGTATACCAATAGTCTCAACAGAGAGTTTTTCTCCTTCAGTAACCTTTGTCATCCCTTCATCAACTGATAACACAGCCTTTCCTATCTGATTCTGAATACCTGATATGATACCTGCAATCTCCTTGGTTGATGCAGCGGTCCTTTTCGATAGCTCCCTTATCTCCTGTGCCACAACACTAAAACCTCTGCCATGTTCTCCTGCTTGAGCTGCAAGGATTGTTGCATTCAATGCCAGAAGGTTGGTGTCCACTGCCACGTTATCAATTACATTTAATATCTTTCCTATCTCCTTCGATTTCTGATCAAGTTCATCTATAACCATTGCAAGTTGTTTAACTTCACCTTTCACCTTCTCCATTCCTGTATGGGTAAGTTCTACTGATTTTAAACCCTTCTCACCCTCCCTTGCTACCTCATTGGATAGGTCCACCCCCTCCCTCGTGTGCCTCTCTATCTCCATTGCGGATGTATCTATCTCGATAAGGGATGATGCTATCTCGTCTGCACCCCTGGAAATATGATCAGTCCCGCCGGCAACCTCTTTAAGAGAACTTGCAATCTCTTCTATAGAGGATGATGTATCTTCAACAGAAACTGTAAGGTCAGCTACATTTCCGTCAACCTCGTCGATGGATAAGGCCATCTCCAGGACAGAGGATGCCGTATCCTCCGATAGTTTCAAGAACTGTTCCGTGTTATTAGCAACATCTATCGCCATTTTATGAAGATCTTCTACTGAAACTGAAATATCCGTCATGGTTGTAGCCTGATCTTCCGAGCCCCTTCTTATACTGGAAGCGCCGTCTTCAATCTTTTTTACTGCTGTATCTACATTTATAGAGAGCCCTTTTGTCTTTTTGAATGTTTCCCTTAGGTTTGATGTCATTTCCTTGAAGGAGTTTGCCAGGTTTCCGACTTCGTCTTTTGAACTTATCTCGACAGTTACATTAAGGTCCCCGGTAGATATCTTCTGAGAAGATTCTACCATCCTGCTCAGGGGGGTTGTAATGGCGCCTATGACAAGATATGCCGAAAGAAATGAAGTCAAGGCAGCAATAATCATTACCACTATAAAAAATGTCAATGCAGATTGTGCACTGGTTTTAAGCTCTCCTGCTTTTAGATTCAAGTCTGTTGATAGTTTATCTTCCACCTCTTTTAAGAGATCTATTTTTCCTGTTGCCATTTTGAACCAATGAGAAGGATCTACCCCGAAACCTCCCCTATCAGCCCTTTCAAGGGCAATCTTTCTTATCCTTGCCACTTCATCTACAGATTTGCCCTGAATCTTTTCTTTATAGAAATCCTTCTGGTCTGATGTAGCAAATAATAAAAATACACTCGTATAGGTATTCTGTTCAGCTATAATATAAATGTATTTATTTAGTACCCCCGGCTCAAACCTGTCTATGGCAAATGTATTACTTAAGAGTGCTCGCTCTCTTCCGACCCTTTCCTTTTCCTGTAAAAAGCTAACATAAGCAGCAGTCATAGTAGATATTTCGACGTTACCACTAAGTTTTGATATATGAGCGATGACGTCCAGAGACGATGTGATTATATCTGTGTAGTATTCAGATATCTCGCCAGCCGGGACATTCCTTGCACTGGCAGAATCCCTTCTACTCTTAATGTCATCAAGGGTTTTTAATGCACTATCGAGGGTTTTCTTGAACTCAACCCCAAACCTGTTAATATCGAAACCCTTTAAAAAGGTCTGTAAATCCATTATCTTTTTATCTGTTTCTGATCTCTGTCCTTGAAGTTCAGAGGCAAATTCTGTTCCTTTACTTCCTATAAAAACAGCGGTGATACCTCTTTCTTTTTGTATTTCGTGTATCAATGAACTTATTCTGACTGCAAGCCCTGATAAAGTTTGTAAACTACCCATCTCGCCTGATATCATGGATTTATCCCATATTCCATTGAGTGAGAAATAAAATAAACCTGCAATTGGCAAGATGATCATCAGGATGAGCTTGTTTTTAATTTTCAGGTTGTTTATGAAATCCATAACATTCCCCCTCCAGAAATCGTTTTAATATCTAAAATCTCCATTTTATAATTTAGTATTAGATTATAATTATAGCAGAGTATATTTTTTTTGCTACTATTTTTTTATAATAGTAAAAGCTTCAACTGAAAAGGGGTTAGATTATGATAGGAGACATAGTCCCGGATAAGATTGAGACACTCGACAGTATCAGGGATATAAAGATTATCCAGAAAAAGAGGGGATACAGGTTTTCTGTGGATGCCCTGCTGCTGTTTTCATTTATAGGCATTCGCCGTTGTACAAAGATAGCTGACTTCGGGGCTGGCTCAGGGATTATTTCTGTACTCCTTTCAAAGAGATATCCTGAGTCAAAAGTTTATGCCGTTGAACTCCAGAAGGACCTCGCAGGATTAGCAATAAAGAATGTAGCCCTGAATGGTCGTGAGGACAGGGTGGAAGTAATCATGGAGGATATTAGAAAATTACCCCAGGTGTTTAAGGAGAATTATTTTGACCTGATCGTTTCTAACCCGCCTTTTAGAAAACCAAAAACAGGACTCCTCAGCCCTGAAGAGGAAAAGGCCATAGCGAGGCATGAGATAAAAATAACGATTGATGATATCCTGAGGGTTGGCGGATTGATTCTTAAGGACAAGGGACGGCTTGACCTTATCTATCACCCTGTCAGACTCGTCGAGCTTTTCGCAAGGATGAAGAAATACCAGCTTGAACCAAAAAGGCTGAGATTTATCCACTCAAGGGAAGGTGCAGAGGCAAAGATGGTCCTCGTAGAGGGCGTGAAAGGGGGGAGGGGAGGTCTGAGGGTAGAGAGACCACTCTATATCTATGATGGGGATGGAGGCTATACAGAAGAAATGAATGAAATATACGGAATTAATAAGAAGTAAATCAAATAATCAAGAGGCCTTCATCGGTTCTACTACCCTGATCGTCTTCCACATGTTATAGATAAAAAGGAATACAGCTAATACCTCTATAGAACCAAAGAAAGATAGCAGTATCCTCGGAAAATTAGGAGACACCCTGCCATGGTATATGAATGCCCATGATAAGGCCATGCCGATGAGCCCAATATTAGCGAGCCAGAACTGAGTCCTTGCTATTGAAGGGCTGTGCAGAGGTCTACCGCTAAATATGGGTAGAATATGATAACCTATACCGAAGATCATCATTGTCATCCAGCCAAGAAGGTTTAGATGGGCGTGCACAGCCCTGTAATAGGTTATGACTTCCGGCCAGACAGCCATGCTCACACCTACAATGGAGCTTACCAGAAAATATATCATGCCTGCCTTTATGAACCATACTGATGTCCTGTCCATAGGTCCTCCTGTTTTTATTTTGAATGATAACATATTTCATCAGAGAGGCTATGACATAAATCATCTGTACTCATCCTTTGCCAAAGGTGATAAAATAAACCATGCTCAGGATTGATGGTAGTTACGGTGAAGGTGGTGGCCAGATACTGAGAACCGCACTTTCCCTGTCATGTCTCTTGAGTAAACCCATAGAAATATACAATATTAGAAAGGGAAGAAAAGTGTCAGGGCTTCAGCCCCAGCACCTCACCTGCGTAAAAGCAGCGAAGACCGTCTCCAATGCCAGGGTTGATGGAGATAAGGTCGGTTCCCTTAATCTGATATTCTCGCCTGAAGAGGTTAGAGGAGGAAATTATCTATTTGACATCGGGACTGCAGGCTCTACCTCTCTCGTTCTTCAGACCATATTCTTACCTCTGAGCGTTGCCCCTGCTGAATCAACAGTTGAGATTATCGGAGGGACACATGTACCCTGGAGCCCTCCATTCCATTACATTGCGGGTATATTTGTACCGACACTTGAAAGGATGGGATTGAGAATAAAATTATGGATAGAGAAATGGGGCTGGTATCCAAAAGGCGGAGGGAGGATTGGGGCAGAGATAAACCCTGTAAAAGAGATTTCTCCTCTAAGACTCATCGAAAGGGGCAGGCTTTTAAGAATAAAGGGAAATTCTGCTGTATCAAATCTTCCTTTATCTATTGCAGAGAGGCAGAGGGTAGAGGGTTTAAGGATTCTGAGGGGGAACATTCTTGTCGAAGACTCGACTCTTCGAGATGCAGAGATAGAAATAATCGATGCCCCCTCGGTAGGGAGAGGGACATTTTTCTTTCTCATTGCAGAATACGAGAATTCAATCTCAGGCTTTTCCTCCCTCGGTGAAAGGGGAAAGAGGGCGGAAGAAGTTGCAAAGGAGGCATGTGAGGAATTCCTTTTATTTCATCGTTCAGGCAAGACCCTTGACCCCAGAATTGCTGATCAGATAATTCCTTACCTTTCTTTAGCAGAAGGGGAGTCTTCCTTCACCACTTCAAGGATAACACAGCACCTCATCACGAATATCTGGCTTGTTAAACAGTTCCTCCCTGTAAGTATCGGGCTTGAAGGAACTGAGGGAGAGGAAGGAAAGGTTATTGTAAAACCTCAATAATTTTGGTATCATTTAATATGAAAGAAAAAGAAGAAGAAAGAATACTCTGTTCAAACAGAAAGGCCTACCACGACTACCATATTGAGGAGAGCCTGGAGGCCGGGATTGAACTTAAAGGAACGGAGATAAAATCCCTGAGGGAGGGAAAGGCGAACCTGAAGGATAGTTATGCCATATTGAAAGATGGAGAGGCCTTTCTCATCGGCTGTCATATAAGCCCTTACAGCCATGGGAATATATATAACCATGAACCTTTAAGGACGAGGAAACTCCTCCTCCATAGAGAAGAGATAAGGAAGCTGACAGGAAAGGTAACTCAGAGAGGGTTTACACTTATCCCTGTCAGGATGTACCTTTCCAAAGGCAGGGCGAAGATAGAGATAGCTCTGGCAAGGGGTAAGAAATTATTTGATAAAAGGGAGACGATTAAGGAGAAAGACATCAGAAGGGAATCAGAAAAGGCATTGAAAGAAATGGTCAGGTAATATACTGTTTTGTGTTATTCCCGCATAAGCGGGAATCCAGATATATAGAAAAAAATGGATTCCTGCCTTCGCAGGAATGACGAAGGATAAAAGAAAGGGGGCGATAGGATTCGACGGGGACAGAGAGGTTACAGGTTGCATGCCGAGGTTCCATGGGACTCGTAAAACACATGGGAAACATATAACTGCCAATCAAGAACTGGCACTCGCTGCTTAATTAAAGCAGCGCGCCTAATGGTTGTTGTCTGAGCAGCCACTAAGGCGTCATAAATCAGGCTGGCCTTTCTGCTTTGTCTGTAGCAGAGAGGTAAGAATTAACAG
>CAKKRL010000121.1 GCA_919902655.1 Thermodesulfovibrionia bacterium | reverse complement strand
TTTTATCCTGCCTGATACTCTCCCCACTTTTACTGGCAGATGTAAAATACTATCTACTATCCGCTCTTTTAGCTACTGTCATCATCAGTATAGTCAAAATCAGCCGTATAGAAAGGGTTATGAAGAAAATAATCGAATCTCCAGGCTCTTTAATATCAGGAAACCTCAGAAAAGAGCTTTTACTTAAAGAGAAAGGTGCAATAGGAGTTTTTGTAAAAAACATAAATGACATAGCCGGAGAAATTGAAGAGAGACTTAAAGTAGTCAAAGAAGAAAAGGATAATATGGAGGCGATAATCAGGAATATGTCTGAGGGGCTTATGTTAATAGACAAAAGAGGGAAGATAATATTAAGCAATTCAGCCATCAATAAAATATTTGGTATTGAGTCGGTTATGGAGGGAAAGACTCTGATTGAAACCTTGAGGAATGCAGAGCTTATGGAGATAACGGGCGATGTTGTCGAGAATGAAACAACAGTAGCAAAGGAAGTCGAAATCACTTATCCAAAAGAAATCTATCTTATGGTCACAGCCTTGCCTTTTTATTCTTATGGTATAAAAGGAAAGGTATCAGGTGTGGTATTGACGTTTCACGATATAACAAGGATTAAACACCTTGAGGAGATGAGAAAGGACTTTGTTGCGAATGTCTCCCATGAATTAAAGACCCCAATCACAGCAATAAAGGGTTTTGCAGAAACCCTTCTTGAAGGTGCGATTGATGATAGAGAGAATGCCTATAAATTCCTTGAAACTATTAAAAACCACAGCGAACGTTTGAATTTCCTTGTGAACGACCTTCTTACCCTTTCGATGATAGAAATGGGAGACATAAAGATAGAAAAACTTAATGTCAATATAACTAATGTGATCGATTCGGTTTTTACTACCCTGAGGGGTAAGGCAGAGATGAAAGGGCTCTATCTCAGTAAATCCGTCTCTACGGGGTTTCTGGAGATCTATGCCGATAAAGATCGGTTAGTACAGATACTTATTAACCTTGTAGACAATGGCATAAAATTCACAGATCACGGAGGGGTGACAGTGGGCACCGAGGAGAAAGACGGGAAGGGCATCCTTTTTGTCGAAGATACAGGTGTAGGGATAGAAAAAAGGCATCTGTCAAGGCTTGGTGAGAGATTTTACAGGGTAGACAGGGCCCGTTCAAGAGAACTCGGTGGCACGGGGCTCGGCCTTGCTATAGTGAAACACCTCGTGAAGGCACATGGCTGGAGCATGGAAATCGATAGCACAAGGGGCAGGGGAACAAAGGTTAAGATAGTAATTCCATCATTAACCAAAATTTAATTCCGCCTTAATATTCCTGTAATAATTTCCTGTTATTCTATAAACGATAACGAATAGATATGTAATAAAGAGAATCTTTATTAAAGGGGGTGAGAGATAAACTTAAGGAATGAATAGGAAGGGTAACAATTTGAAAACAAAAAACAAAGGAGGTTTAAGTATGTTTAAGAAAATTGTTTTAAGTACGGTTGCTTTGATGTTCGTAGCAATGGCTGTATCAGTGCCTGCAATGGCGGTAGATAAGATTATCAAGATTGATGGTTCAAGTACGGTCTATCCTATAACTGAGGCTGTTGCAGAGGAATTCCAGAAAGCAAAGAAAGGTGCTATAAAGGTAACTGTAGGTATTTCCGGCACAGGCGGCGGATTCAAGAAGTTCTGCAGGGGCGAGACAGACATATCAGATGCATCAAGGCCTATACTCAAGAAAGAGATGGATGTTTGTAAAGAGAAGGGTATTGAATACATAGAACTTCCGGTTGCCTATGACGGCCTTGCGGTTATGGTAAATCCTAAAAACACATGGGTCAAATTCATGACCGTTGCAGACCTCAAGAAGATGTGGGAACCTGCTGCCCAGGGAAAAATCAAAAAGTGGAATCAGGTGAGACCTGAATGGCCTGATGTTCCATTAAATCTTTACGGGGCAGGCGTTGATTCAGGCACATACGACTACTTTACAGAGGCTATTGTAGGGAAAGCTAAGTCATCAAGAGGGGATTTTACCTCAAGCGAGGATGATAATGTCCTTGTTCAGGGTATAGCAGGTGACAAAAATGCCCTCGGTTTCTTTGGACTGGCATATTATGAAGAAAACAGGGATAAATTAAAGCTTGTTCCGGTAATTAACCCTAAGACAGGAAAAGAGGTGCTTCCGTCAGAGCAGACTGTTATGGACGGCACGTATCAGCCGCTTTCAAGACCGATATTTATCTATGTAAACAAAAAGTCATTGGATAAGCCTGAGGTGAAGGAGTTCGTGGAATTCTATCTGAAGAATGCAGCAAAACTTGTAAAACAGGTCAAATACGTCCCCCTTCCTGATA
>CAKKRL010000120.1 GCA_919902655.1 Thermodesulfovibrionia bacterium | reverse complement strand
TTAGAAGTAATATTCCCCGGGACAGCAAATACCTCCCTCCCCTGATCCAGTTCAGTTGATGCAGTAATTAGCGAACCGCTGTCAAAGGTGGCCTCAATAATTACAACACCAAGTGAGAGCCCGCTTATTATACGGTTTCTCGATGGGAAATTCACAGCCTCCGGTTGTGTCGATAAGGGGAACTCGGTAAGTACCGCACCGGATTCTGTAATCCTGTCCCTCAGATTTTTATTCTCTGATGGGTAAACGATATCAATGCCGCATCCAAGGACTGCGATAGTCCTTCCCCCTGCTGAAAGTGCACCCTGATGGGAAAATGTATCTATCCCTCTTGCCATCCCGCTCACAACAGTTATCCCCTGCGATGCCAGGTCCTTACTGAGTCTCTCAGCCATCAGCCTGCCATAGGTACTTGCCTTCCTCGAACCAACTATAGCTACTGCCCTGCTGTCTTCCTTCGTGATATCTCCTTTTACATAGAGGAAAGGCGGAGGGTCATATATCCTTTTCAGGTTCTCAGGATAGGAATCATCCGAGAGTGTAATAACCCTGACCTTTTCTTTTTCAATACGGGAAATTTCCGTATCAACCTTCTTTTTCCAATCGGTCTGTCCACAGGATCCTACGGACAGAATATCCCCTGCAAGCTTATCCCCGACACCTTCAACCTTTTTAAGCTCTTTAACTGAAGAAGAAAATATCTTTACAGGTGATTTAAAATAATCTATCAGCCTCTTATATAAAACATCACCGATACCGGGGACATGATTTAAAGCCAACCAGTATTTAAGATCATCCATATCCGACATTGGAAAAAAGATTACATAATAAAAAGACCATTAGTCAAGATTTTTTTAATTCAGGGATGAATTTTAGTAATAGTTTATACAATAGAATTTAGTCTTCTGAGAGGATAATAGTCTGGAGTGTCGTTACAACTTTAGGTATGCCAAGAGAGATCTAAAGCCAGGCAACCTTTTTGCCTGCAATCTTCAGTCTGCTTTCAAGTACATTTGCCTTTTCATCACCGATGATATTCTGCACCGTCTTCTTCACCTGTAAGATTGTACTCAGAATAGAGTTTCGGTCAAAACTGCAGTCTTCCAGTTTCTTCGCTACTATAGAGGCGTCTTTCCCGAGGACATCACGGGCTATCTCAATGAACCGTAGGTTTAGATTATACACCTCTTTTGTCTCCATATAGCCTTCATTAATAAGATTGAGTAAGATTGCAGGTGCCTTATCTATTACAGTCGCCTTATCAAGAATCTCCTTAACTGTTGACCTGCCATCTATAAGGATAAGTATCCACCGCCATTCAAGATTCACCCCTGCCTTATGAGACCTGAGTTCCTGTTTCCCTTTCTCTGTCAGGGTGGGAACCCAGTGCAATATTTCGAGGACATTCACCATCTTAGATCTTGCGAATAAAATATCTAAAGATACCGCCTTCCTCTATCGCCTCCAGTAACTCATTGCTTGTTCTTGCTGCCCAGACTGTTATGTCCGGTTTTGACGCAGGGTCTGTTGCAAGGAGTTCGAGTATTTCGCCTGGAGAAAGTTCTTTTATTGCATTGGATGTATTAACAACAGGCAGTGGACAGAACAATCCCCTGCAGTCAAGGGTTTTAGCTACATTCCATGTCTTCTTCCCGGGTAACTTCTGGGTAACAGTTCCAGAAACAGGTATCCTGGCCTGCTGCACTTTACTACCTGAGGTAACTACACTATCCTCTCCTGACAGTCCCCTGATTACCCTGTATGTGAGTCTGACTGTCATTACAACATATATCGCACCGAAGAAGAAGATAAAGGCAACTACAAGACGCATTACATCTTCAGGTATAAAACGGAAGAAGGGTGTTGTAAGATATCCGAGACTGAAAAATAAGATTAATATGATAAGAATATTCCATACCCTGCTAACCACCCCTGCTGGGACCTCTCTCTTAAGGTGCACAACAAGCCACAGTGCATAAAACATAATTACTATGGAGAATAGACTTATTACTGTGATCAGATCTAACTCTATCATTGTCCTCTCCTTAATTTAGAGGGAGGGGCCTTGCGGCCCCTTCCTCTATCCCGTTATCTGGCAACCCTTCTAAAGGAGATCGGGATTAGAATGTATATGTTGCAAAAAGATGAATGGTATTCTGGTTATGCTCCTCTACAGCATTCGTCCCGAACGGTGCGTCCGGATTGGTATATGTAACCTCCTTGTTCAAGGCATATTCCCATGCCCCGTCAATCCTCCAGATTCCAAAGGTATAACCAAGACCCACTGTCAGGTGATGTTCAACAATAGCAGGGAAAAGCGGGCTCAGGGTCTCTGCTGGAATAGGATTTTTCCCATAATTATATCCTGCCCTCACAGTAAGACTATCTGTTGCCTTATAAGCAGCGCCCAGGGCAAATACCCACTGGTCTTCCCACTTCATTTTAAAAGGAATATCCATGCTTGCTGGAGCCATAGCATTGTCAGGATTGGATGCCTTTACAGTCATCACATCCATTGCATCTGACCAGTTAACCCATGTGAGGTCTACACCTATAAGGAGCTTCTTGTTAGGTCTTATGCCGACTCCAAAACCTAACTGCTGTGGCCATGTGAACCCTTCGATATCTGCATCGTATTTCACCTTTCCGAGGCCAAGGCTGCTCATATTTAATGTTAAATCTCCATCTCCGGGGTCAAGTTTGGATTCAGAGGTATAGACTATACCAAGGCTGACCATATCGCTCGGCTTAATCATAACTCCGAGTTTTGCACCGTACCCAAAGGATGAAGCATCCTTCAGATCCATCCCGGAGAAAGTCATACCATATGAGGTTTCCGGGAAGAATTTGAACTCAAGTGCTGAATAGCCGACATTCAGGGCAAGGCCCAATGAGACCTTATCTGATACCTGATAGGCAACTGTAGGCGTGATCTTTGCATACATAACATTTGAATAGGTTGTATCCTTTGTCCCGAAAGCGGTATTAAGGTCTGTAAACTCTGCACCCATGCCACCCTGTGCAAATACCCCGAGGCCAAGAACAAGAGGCCCCTTGCCTACACGATGTGCATACGCCATCATAGGGAGAGGGAATATAGCGCTCTCACCCTCTTTATCATTGGCAAAATCTTTATGTGTCAGGTTTGGCATCAGGAGGGATATTCCGGCACCAGCCTCACCGGTTTTTACATAAGTAAGCCCTGCCGGGTTATTGTTCATTGCAGAAGGGTCATCAGAGATACCCAGGCTTGCACCTGCCATCCCTGATGCTGTACCACCATAGCTGATCATGTTCATGCCATTTGTGGCATAGGCATTTATAGCGAAACCGAAGACAAACAACAAACCGATAACTAATACTGATAACTTTCTCATCCTTACCTCCTTTTCATTATTATGATTCTGAATTTAAAAATCAGACTAAAATTTATTCCTTCCCTATCACCTCCTTTATCTTTCATTTATTGCATTTGGACATATCGGACTGTATTTTACCAACAAGCAGTAGGAAGCTTTTAAAAGGTCCCATATTCCGCATCGCCTCCATCTTTGGTCCGTCGAACTTCAACCGTCCTGTCATCATACCCCACATAGGGCCATACTCCCCTTTCCCCATCTCTTCCCATCGCTTTGTCTCTGCATTCATAATATAGTCAACAGACAGGTCTGGCTTCAGGGTTACTGCACCACCATAGGTGCAGGTAGCCTTGTTTCCAACACTCTGAATTTTTAGTTCTACCCAGTAATCCTGGGGGCAGTCTCTACGGTAAAGCTGGAGTATCTTATATCCCCGTCCTTTGTCATTTTTAGTCCATCCGCTTTCCTGAAGTTCTTCTGTGAGTGTCTTATCCTGGTTCCAGGCCTGACAGAATTGCTTGGCCCAGTCATCAGACATTAACACAGGCGGTTCAGCCCAGGCCGGTTGAATAATGATGCCAGTGAGGATAATCAATAACAAGATATGCATCCACAGTTTCATGTAATCCTCCTTTCTATACCTTACATTTTATTCCGCTATTCTCATGCAAATTCTTATACAAAGAGCGAGATATCCGCCTCTAAGGCAAAGTCCAGAAATTCTGCCGCCCCTGCAACCTCAACTCCCTTTACGAGATCCTCCTTCTTCACTCCGGTCATCTCCATGGTTGGGGAACATGCGATCATCCTTACGCCTCCATCAATACAGGTCTTAAGAAACTCAGGGATAGTTGGCCAGTTTATCTTTTTGATCATCCCCTTCATCATCATAGTTCCCATGGCCGTCATCCCTGGTAGAACACCGAGGATATTCGGGAACGGGACAGGAGACGGCATTGCAGGGTTTGCTATAGGGGCAACCTTTAAACTGCCATACTTCCTCTTATTCACTATATCCATACCGTAGAGCGTGAAGAATATCCCGACCTCCACATCCATCGTTATGGCAGTTGATGCAAGGACCAATGGAGGGTAGGCCATATCGAGGGTTCCCTTTGAGGCTATAATTGCCATCCGTTTTTTCTTCTTCTCTTCCAAATCTATATCACCTCCTTTTTTATTTAGTCTTTCTTATGAAAAATTTATATACACCCTTTTCCTCTTTAGACTCAAGTAACTCGTTTCCGGTTCTCATTGTCCATGCCCTAAAATCAGGCACAGAGGCTGGATCTGTAGCTAATACCTCTAATATCTGCCCCATTTCTATTTCCTTTATTGCCTTATTTAGTCCGACAACAGGCATTGGGCAGAATAGTCCTTTACAATCTACTATCTTATCTGAATTCATCTTCAGTCTCCCTTCTTTAATAGTCTTAAAATAAGAAAGCCTTCTCGTCCCGATATTTCGGGGTGAGAAGGCATCATGACCTTCATTTAACCAACCTTCGTAGGTTAGGTGATAAAATTTCTAACACAAATGTATACTTTTGTCAAGAGAATTTTTAGAGACTTCCCCGAATTTTCCGCTAAGTGATTTATTTAACTAATATTTAATCTGATGGGTTGAAAACTCTTTTTCGCCCCGACACTTCGGGGCGGCTACAGAATATAACATATTGATAATTAAAAATGTAGCCGCACCCTTTAGGGTGCGTTTTATCTTTTCGACTTCCTTTTTATGAGAAACTCTGCCAGGCATTTTTCAAAGAGCTGTTATCTTACTCCAGCAGAAAATTCGGAAAAGTCTCTTTCTTTTGAAAAAACTATCTTTCCATAAAATTCTTGAATATACCCAGAAAAGGATTTATAATTAAATTAGACTTTTCTCTCTAATAAATGAAGAAAAAGATCCTTATAGTCTTGAGCATCTTTTTATTAGCCTTTTTCCTGAGCGGCCTATATATAATCATTACAATTGAAAATACCACATCAAGTCTCGATAGACTTATACAGCTTCATCAAATCGAGATACTCAGAGAGCGCTTATTGATACATATCGAAAGGGTACAGGCAGATATCGGCCTCAAGGGCACACCCCATGCAAGGAGTACCGACAATATTCTGACCAATTTAAGAAACATGGATAATATGGCTGGTACATGTTTTGATTGCCACCACTCAGGCGAAGTGAGAGAAAGGCTTAATGACTTGAGCAATCATGTTAAAAGATATAAAGAGGCGGTAAGCATGGCATTGACTGTAAGGTCGAATCCGAGCATGTCTGAGACAGAAGAAGCAAGTGCATTCAGAATAGGGAATAGTCTTATCACAAAAGTCAATAATATGATAACCATGACGAGCAATAAACTTGAGTTAAAGACACAGTCCACCATTAGGGAGATCGAAAAAACAAAGCGCATGCTCTCCATACTTATAATAACTGGCACTCTGCTGACAGCAGGGATGGCCTTCCTTTTTTTAAGAAGCATGATAAAACCGGTAAATCTCATCCTGGAGGCAACAAGGAGAGTAAAAGGTGGCGACCTGGGCTACAGGATTGAAGGTTTAAGGGATGAGTTCGGAGAGGTTGCTACATCCTTTAACGAGATGGGCAAGTCTCTTAAAGAGTATATGCAAAAAATTGAGGAGAGCGAAAAACGTTACAGGTTGCTCTTTGAAAAGGCAGGGGATGCAATATTCATCCTTGATGCCGAAGGGGAAAACGCAGGGAAGATTGTGGCTGCCAACCAGGCAGCAGCAGAGATGTACGGATATACGATTGATGAACTTCTATCTTTGAGGATAACCGACCTTGATACACCTGAAGCCGCTAAAGAGGCACCAGCCCGTATCAATCGGGTTCGGAAAGGGGAGTGGATTAAGGCAGAGATAAACCATCTGAAAAAGGATGGTACTGTCTTTCCTGTTGAGATCAGTGCCGGACTTCTTGAAGTCGGAGATAAAAAATATATACTTGCCATCGACAGGGACATCACCGAGCGCAAACTGGCTGAGGAAACGCTCCAGAGGGCAGAGCAGATGAAAATTGTTGGAGAGCTGGCAGCGGGTCTCGCCCATGAGATAAAAAATCCCCTTGCAGGGATCAAGGCATCAATGGAGGTGCTATCCGAGGAAGCCAATTTCTCAGAGGAAGATAGAAATGTCTTATTGAAGGTCATTAATGAAATAAGAAGGATAGAATCCTTATTAAAGGAACTCCTAAATTTTGCAAGGCCACCAAAGCCACGATTCAGCATTACCGATATAAACACCATCCTTGATAAGGCCATGACCCTTTCTTTACAGAATGACCATTTATCCTCAAATGAACTAAAGAGGATAAAGATTGTGAAAGACCTTGATTCCCTTATTCCTCAAACAATGGCAGACCCCATGCAAATGCAACAGGTATTTTTAAATATCCTGCTCAATGCCTCTGAGGCCATGCCCGAGGGTGGAACATTAACAGTAAAGACTGCCTATGATGAACTTCTAAATTCCATAAAGATAAAAATCTCTGATACAGGCAGAGGGATAGACGAGGAAATGATAGATAAAATCTTCAAACCCTTTTTTACAACCAAGCCTAAAGGCACAGGGCTGGGTCTATCTATCTCAAAAAGGCTCATAGAGCAGCATAGGGGAAGTATCTCTGTGGAAAACAATTCAGGCGGAGGAGCTACCTTTATGATAGATCTTCCTGTAAGGTATGTTGAGGTTCAGGCAATATGAAAAGCAGGGGGAAGATCTTTCTCATAGACGATGATGAGCTAATCTGCTCGATGCTGTCAAGGGCCTTGAAGAATAATGGCTATGAGATACGAACCGAGACAAAAGGGCATGATGTGATAAATAAAATCAGAAGCTGGTTCCCTGATATTGTAATGCTTGATATAAAGCTCCCCGGAAAGAGCGGTATCGAGATACTCGAGGAGTTTAAGTCAAATGGGATAGAGTCGCAGATTGTGATGCTCACCTCCGATGATACCGCAGAGACCGCCGTTAAATGTATGAAGCTCGGTGCTGTGGATTATCTCACAAAGCCCTTTAATATGGATGAGGTAAGGATAGTCATAGATAACATAATGGAGAAAGAGGATCTGAAACGGGAGGTGGAGTATCTCAGAAAGATTAGTTGCTCCCTCTTTGAGAGGGAGTTGATCGGCGAATCGAGCGCTATAAAAGAGTTGAGAACAAAGGCAGAGAAGATTGCAGAGGCCCATGTCTCGACCGTCTTCATAACAGGGGAGAGCGGAACAGGCAAAGAGATCATAGCGCGCTACATACACCGCTTAATGTATGGAGAATATGCCAGCGGTTGCGCACCCTTTATAGCTGTTAACTGTAGTGCCCTGCCTGAGCCACTCCTTGAGAGCGAACTCTTCGGTCATGAAAAGGGCGCCTTCACGGATGCAAGGTCTGATAAGAAGGGGATGTTTGAACTGGCACAAGAAGGGACGATACTCCTCGATGAGATAGGCGACATGAAACAGAACCTCCAGAGTAAGTTATTGAGGGTGCTTGAGGAGAGGACATTACGCCGTATAGGAGGAAATGAGGAGATACCTGTAGATATCACTGTTATAGCCACAACAAACAGGAACCTCTCAGAGGTCCTTGAGACAGGGGAATTTAGAAAGGACCTCTTCTTCAGGCTGAGCGCCTTCTATATGCATATCCCTCCTCTCAGGGAGAGAAGCGAAGATATACCCCTTCTTGCAAGACATTTCCTTGCTCACTATTCCACAAAATATAACAGAAAAACTATAAAGGGTTTCTCCCCTGAGGCCGAGACGCTCATGACCACCTATAGCTGGCCCGGAAATGTGAGGGAACTTAAGAACCTCGTAGAGGGGTTTGTCGTGCTCGAGAACACAGAGATAATCCAGCCTGAACATCTCCCGAGGTGGATGACCGGAGAGTCGGTGACCTCAGGAGAACACTCAAAGGACAGGTTTGTCCTTCCTGAAACCGGGATATCTCTTGAGGAACTCGAGAAGGACCTCTTTATACAGGCCCTCGAAAGGGCAGGTAATAATAAAACCCTTGCAGCAAAGTTGCTGAATATCAGCTACGACTCTTTCCGTTATGGGCTTAAGAAATTCGGCTTAGGGTAATATGGGGTTATAATGGATAATCCTTAAAAGAATCTCTCTCAGCTCTTCAAGGTCGAAGGGCTTTTCCAGAAATTCAGAGGCACCCCTGCTTAAGGCCTTCTCCCTCGTACCCTCATCCTCGCTCGTTGTGATAACAATAACCCTTGTATTTGGCGACTCTCTCTTTATATGCTCAATGACCTCCCATCCATCCATGCCAGGAAGCCTTATGTCGAGGACAACGACATTATAGAACTGCCCCTTGAGATGCGCTATCGCATCCTCCCCTGTGGATATAGCCATTACATGATTGAACTCTCTTTCCAAAAAACGTTTCATACTGAAAAGGAGAAGTTCATTATCTTCGACCAGAAGGACCTTTTCCGGATGTATCTGTAAATGTTTTTTCACCGTTTCTTTTGACTCGTTAAGAGATTCTCCTCCTTCTCAATCTGCAAAATATATGCCTGTAAAAAATTTCCTGATTTTCTGAGTCTTAAGGTTTAGGCCCATAGATAAAAGAAGGAGGGAATCGGTGAATTCACCAAGTAGAACTGGTGATTTTACCAGATACCTGATATTTGAAATCGAAGGGGAATAAACTTAATCCTTATTTATCAAATGTTTTTTCTATTGCACTCTGATGGCATATTTATTGCTTATAAGTATAAACTTATAGTAGAAGGAGGTAAGGTAAAGGCAGGTATTTATAGAAGTTTTAATGGATTATAAGATATCAATGGATTATAAGATATCAAAGGAGGTGAAGTATGAAGAAGTTTCTGATTTTTTTACCGGTTCTTTCCCTTTTCTTTTTAGTCCTCAACTCTCAGAGAAGTGTAATAGGAAGTACCGGTTATGCAGGCCCTGAGATCTGTAAGGGTTGTCATGAAGACAGGTATGAAAGCTATATAAAGACCTCTCATGGCATTAAGGCAGATCCGAGGACACCTGCTGCAAAACAAGGATGTGAATCCTGTCATGGCCCTGGTGCTGCTCATGTGAATGCAGGCGGTGGTAAAGGCGTTGGCGGGATTATCCCCTTAAGCCCGAAATCACCGACAAAGACAGAAAAGAAGAATGCTACATGCCTTGAATGCCATTCAAAGGGAAAAGTGTCCATGTGGGATGGTGGTAAACATGAGAGCAAGGGGCTTTCATGTACAAACTGTCACAG
>CAKKRL010000119.1:10205-11797 GCA_919902655.1 Thermodesulfovibrionia bacterium | reverse complement strand
GATTTATACAAAAACCCTGCAACTGGCAAAAAGCAAACTGTCCCAAGACATAATGAAATAGACGAAAATCTTGCACGGCATATTATAAAAGAATTGACATAACAAAAACCACGACGGGGAAAATGGCTATGCCAAGAAGATTCAACATACTTAGTATGTCTGTCATCGCAGTCTTATTTATTAGTGCCTGCCTGTCGACGAACCTCCCGCCTATTGGATCAATGGGCAGTTTCACTCCCGAAGACGACGAACTGCAACTTTGGCATGCCCTCCGACAAGTGGAAGAGAGGGTGCTAGCGCCCAAGATGGTCTTCGATGATCCAGCACTTGAGCAATACCTGACAGAGATAGTGCGCCGCGTTACTCCCTTGAGCTACACAGCCGCTGGTGGTCAGCCTATCCAAGTTAAGGTTCGAAAGGACCCTCGGCTAAATGCAGCTGCGATGGCTCATGGGCTAATCATCGTCTACACTGGACTCATCTCTCGCGCCGAGAACGAAAGCCAACTAGCTGGTGTCCTGGCTCATGAGGTCTCCCACATAACGCATCGTCATCAAGTCCGAGAGCTACGAGAACTCAAAAACAAACAAACCGCGTTCAACGTTATTGCATTTCTTGGCTCGCTAGCGCTTGCCGCAGCTGCAGTTAATAGTGATTTCGACACAGTGCAAGTAATCAGACACATCGAACCACTTCTCGCACTCGGTCTTAAATTAACCTACTCGGCTATGGTAAGTGGTTATTCTCGTGATATTGAGAGTGAAGCCGATCAGGAAGCTGTCAAAATTATGGTATCCACTGGATACTCACCGTTGGAATTAGCACAGATGTTCAGACACACACTGTCCGAGTCGGCAGAGCGTGGACCGATCGAGAATTTCTTCTGGGGAAGTCATCCAAAGATATCAGAGCGTATCGAGACCGTGGAACAGGAGGCGAAAAAATATTCAATTAACGATAGAACAGACAAAGTCGCTTTCGAACGGCGAACGGCATTCGTCCGACTGGATAATGCCAGATTTGATGCGTACTTCGGTAGGTGGCACCTTGCGATGACTCAGGTCGAGCGCGTGTTAGAGACTGTGCCCATGTCAAGGCGTGCACCATTAGAAACATTATGGAAAGCACATCTCTACAACTCAGCCTCGATCGGCGCCAGAAGCCGCGGTGACAAACAGGAAGCCGAACGAAATTTCACCATTGCAGTAGACCTATATAATCGTGTTACGTCTGCTTCGAATAAAACAAATCAAGCGGCTGCTTATCGGAGATTGGGAGATATCTACTTTGCTTATCGGGATCATAAAGCAACCCACTGCGAAGCGAAGTCTGCTTACGCAAAGTACCTTGAGCTACAGCCTGCTGCAAAGGATACGGCTGACATCAATGCACGGATGGCGCAGCTGCGTTGCTGACTTTAGAAGCATTGGCAATATGTCCATGTACCTTGAAAACAGCAAGCATACGGAAAATATTTTAAATAGCACAGAACAAAAAGATCAGATCTTGACTCTCGACGTTTAGGGAGATCAGGGACACATCCCATATTTCTTGAAAGGAATAGGAAAAATAGGGATGTGTCCCCTATATTT
>CAKKRL010000119.1:0-10105 GCA_919902655.1 Thermodesulfovibrionia bacterium | reverse complement strand
TATATTTTATTTTATACCAAGTTTCATAATGGTAGTCCTCGCTAGAAAGTACATACCAGACCTGTAGATTAAAGTAGAATTCTTTGAACTTTTTTGCTGGTTTTTTGTGTTTTACATCAACAAGGATAAAACCGACATGTGGTACTAATATCATAAAGTCGGGCCTTTTTGTCATATATCTTTGTAATGCAGATGAGAAGCTCTCTATATCCTGCTGGATATACCAAAAAGGTATTTTGTGAGAATTTAACCAGTCTCTAAACTTTTTTTCTGCAAGATTTTCTTGTGTTTTCATATTATTCCTCCAGATATGTTTTACTTAATCTTGTCGATATGGATACACAATTATTATTATTTTCCATCGGTTTCCCTTCTATTATATCAGAACCTTTGAGGCTTTCAAGTTTTTTATAAAACCCCCCTCACCTCAGTCCTCTCCCACAAGGGGAGAGGAAGTCGAAGAGGATTGCCTCTCCCCTGAAGAGCTGCCGAAACAAGTCGGCGTGACACATCCATAGGGTTCCGCATGATATGGCAGCAATTGTTCCACGTGGAACATTATCCCTTAAGAAAGGCATATCTGATTATTAAAAGCCCTGCAAAGATGTATACGACTGCGGGGACTTCTCTGTATCTACTACTTTGAAAGTCTGTATTATTCGATTAATCTATTTTATCCTCAGGGAAACCTGCAATCTTAGAGGGTGCCCCCTTTAATTCTTCCTTCTTCATCCCATGCCGCTTTATGTGTCTCCAGGGGGATAACCTTTTCAGCCTCTTTTGTCATGGTCTCTGACTGAGTTATGCGTAGACCTCCGATCTCCTTTTCAGGAACGATAACCTTTTCCTCTTTTATCATAACACTCTGACCTTCAAAGATCGCCCCTTCTTCTACTATAAGAACAGGTGTTTTTATATTTCCGTTGAGTGTACTTCCTGCAAGGAGACTTATCTTGTTTTTTGCGACCACATCTCCCTGTATCTTGCCGTGGCTTATAAGAGTACCTACATTTATGATGCCTTTTACAAAGGCATCATTACCGAGCATCAATGTCCCTTTAGATATTATCTCTCCTTCCACCTTCCCGTCCACCCTTATCGTACCCTCAAATGTGAGTACTCCCTTAAATTCAATCCCCTTATCAAGAAAGGCAACAACCTCGCCGCTCTTGATTTCGTCCTTTTTTGATTTAAACATCGAACCCTCCTTTCTTTATGGCCTCTATTATCCTTATAAGATCATCATCTGAATAATATTCAATCTCTACCCTCCCGCCTTTTTTCCCTTTATAAATGTTCACCTTTGTCCCTAAGAATCTCTTAAGGCTTTCCTCAAGGTCGGCAATATGCACATCCTTTTTCTTTTTTAAAATTGAAGGCTTGCGTCTGAGCATCCCCTGGACAAGCACCTCGGCCCGCCTTACAGAAAACCCCTTTTTAATTATCCTCCTTCCGGCCTCTGCCTGGTCTCCTTGCTTTTCGAGGGAGAGTATCGCCTTGGCATGGCCCATGGTAAGATCTCCCTTTGCAATCCACTGCTTTACATCAAAAGGGAGTTTCAGGAGTCTCAGATAATTTGCGATTGACGATCTCTGTTTACCGAGGACCTTTGAGAGATCTTCCTGTGTGAGATGGAAATCCTTTATCAGCCGCTGGCATGCCTCTGCTGTCTCGATCGGGTTTAAGTCCTCTCTCTGCAGGTTCTCAATAAGGGCAATCTCAACCCTTTCTGCCTCTGTTACGTCCCTAACTATAGCAGGAATTCTCTTAAGCCCTGCCATCCCGGCTGCCCTCCACCGTCTCTCGCCTGCAATGAGCCTGTAGCCTCCATCATCAGCCCTTCTTACTATTATAGGCTGGAGAACACCTTTAGATTTTATAGACAGCGATAATTCTTCGAGCTGAGATTCATCGAATCTCTTCCTTGGCTGGTATTCTGAGGGCTGGATATTGTTTATATCGATCTCTGTGACTCCCTGTGTCTTGACCTCAGGAATTAATGCCCCAAGACCTTTACCTAACGCCGGCTTTGGCATTTCTTATAACCTCCTTCGCAAGATCGAGGTAGTTCTGGGCACCCCTCGAATTTATATCATAAAGAAGTACAGGCTTTCCATGGCTCGGGGCCTCGCTGAGGGTGACATTCCTGTATATAATCGTATTGAAGACCTTTCTTCCGAAATGGCTCTTTATTTCGGAGACAACCTGATTCGATATGTTATTCCTTATATCATGCATTGTAAGCAATATCCCCTCTATTTCAAGGGAGGGATTAAGAGATTTCTGAATGAGGTTGATTGTGTTAAGGAGATATGTAAGGCCCTCCATTGCATAATATTCACACTGGACAGGGATAAGGACAGAGTCGGCAGCGGTCAGGGCGTTCACTGTTAAAAGTCCCAGAGAAGGTGGGCAGTCAATAATTATAAATTCATACTCATGCTTGATTTCCCTCAGGCCATCTCTTAGAATTGATTCCCTTCCATCCTTCCCTACAAGTTCTATCTCTGCACCGATAAGGTCAATATTTGCCGGGATAACCTCAAGATAAGACAGATCCGTCTTGAGTTTCAGGTTTTTAATGTCACCATCACCTGTGAATAGACTGTAAAGTGTATTTACACCATTCCTCTCTATGCCCATCCCGCTTGTTGCATTACCCTGCGGATCTGAATCTATAAGCAGGATTTTTTTCTCGGCAGCAGACAGGGAAGCGGAGATATTTATGGCTGTAGTGGTCTTCCCAACCCCGCCTTTCTGGTTTGCTATGGCAATGATCTTTCCCAAGAGGGAGTCCTTAAGAAGAATTGTTGGCTCTGATAAATTTACCATAAATCTCTTGATAGGTGAATAAGATTCTCAGGTTTTAAGGGTTTTCCCTATCTCGGCCTTCTGTATCTCGATAAGCCTATTTATTCCCTTATTAGCGAGAGCCATCATTTTCTCCATGTCCTCTCTGGTGAAGGGGGTAGTCTCTGCTGTCCCCTGAATCTCCACGAAACGGCCTGAGCCTGTCATAACGATATTCATATCAACCTCTGCCCGGGAATCCTCTGCATAACAAAGATCAAGGACTGTCTCGCCTCTTACAATTCCCACACTCACTGCAGCGAGATAATCCCTGATAGGGTTTCTATCTATTATCTTGTTTTTAATAGCATAGTCTACGGCATCGGCGAGGGCTATGTACGCCCCTGTTATTGAAGCAGTCCTCGTACCACCATCTGCCTGGATAACATCGCAGTCCATCCAGAAAGTCCTCTCTCCAATAGCATTAAGGTCTGCAACAGACCTTAATGCCCTTCCTATCAATCTCTGGATTTCATGGGTCCTTCCTCCGACCCGTCCTGAGGAAGACTCCCTCGCTATCCTTGAAAGGGCAGACCTTGGTATCATAGCATATTCTGCAGTGATCCATCCCCTTTTCTGATCCTTAAGAAAAGGAGGCACCTTTTCCTCAATAGTGGCCGTGCAGATGACCTTTGTGTCTCCTATCTCAATAAGGACGGAACCCTCTGCATGTTTTATAAAGTTTCGCGTTATCTTTACCGGCCTAAGTTCATCAGGCTTTCTGCCATCCGGCCTCATAAAACCTCCTCCCATAATCAATATACTACTTAAGTATCTATCTTCTCTACCCTATCAATACGAAACCCTAAGAACCTCTCCCCTAAACTTGCAAATCTTCCCGGTGCATCAGTAACGAAATATCCATGCTTCCCTTCTCCTGAAATCTTTCTTAAAAGACCCTTTTGTGACAATATCCTCTCGACCTCTATAGCTGTCTCCTGCGCAGAATCTATAAGGGAGACACCATCTCCCATCACATCTTTTAAAATCCCTTTAAGCAGTGGATAATGTGTGCAACCGAGAAGAAGTGTATCTATCCTCTCTTTTTTCAATGGACCTAAATATCTCTCTGCAACCATTAGGGTAATCTCATTATCCATCCACCCCTCTTCCACCAGCGGCACAAAGAGGGGGCAGGGAGTACTGAAAACCTCTATTCGTGAATCAAGTCTCTTAATAGTATCAGGATAGGCACCGCTTCCTATGGTTGCCTCTGTGCCTATAACACCGACCCTTTTCGATTTTGTTGCCTTCACCGCAGCCCTTGCACCCGGCTCAAGCACACCTATGACAGGAATCGGAACGGTCTTCTTTATCTCATGAAGACTTATCGCCGAAGATGTATTACAGGCCACAACAAGGAGCTTGATCTCCTGTTTAAGGAGAAAGGCAGTATTTTCAAAAGAATATCTTGTTACGGTCTCGGGTGATTTTGTGCCGTAAGGGACCCTTGCAGTATCACCGAGATATACCGTATCCTCCTGAGGCAGCTTCTGGATTATCTCTTTCAGAACAGTCAGCCCTCCTATCCCTGAATCGAAGATGCCTATTGCCTTAACCATTTTATCTGTCATTGACCTACCAGGTCCTCTCTTCTCTGGAAAGGATAACGGGCATCTATATGACCAGTTAAGGTCTCGATGCTATATCCTTCCACAAGGATCTGAACACCCCTGATCTCCGGGAAGTTTTCGATTACTGTATTGGCAATGGAATAAAGACTTAAGAGTTCTGTCCATGTACCACCGGGGAATTTCTCCTGGATGTCCCTGCTGAAGTTAAGATAACAAATACCATTATTGTCCAAAAAAATACTTTTTATTTTGGTTTCTTCAGGAATAAGGGGAGTAAGCCTCAGGTCGTTCACAGGCCCTTTAATCAATTCCCTGAGGACATCCTTTACCTGGGTGGCAAAATCGTCCTTCTTAAGAATAATCTCCCTCTCCTCTGATACAAGTCTGTCACCGAGACAGAAATAGAGGGTCCTCTTGATCTTCTCACCCTCAGGGATATTAGTAGTAGTCTTTTTTTCTATTTGACGGACAGGCTGGGAAGAGATCCAAGGGATAACAAAATAATATGCCCCGAAACCGGCAATGATTAAAAATAAGATTGGTAATATGATTTTTAACCTGTCCATGCCATCTTTTTAGTAGTCACTGCCTTGTAGTTTCACCTTCAGGCCGGCCTGTCTCCGGTCTCTTTTTTATAAAATTAATTATGCCTTCCAGAATATTAGAGGCAATATTATTTTTGTAGTTTTCCTTCTGTAATTTTTTCCCCTCCTCGGGAACCATCGGTAACTCAAGAAGAACAGATGGTGCCTCTATCCCCATAAGTCCGAGGATGGGTGCTTCCTTTATCATGATGCCTTCACCAAGTCCTTTCTCGAGAGTTTCCTTAAGCGATTCTGCAAGACGTTTACTCTCTTTGATCGATCTCACATGCTGAATGTCCCAAAGATATGGATTTCTATTCTCTTCGGTCTTTGGTTCATGAGGGGGAAGAACATATACAATGAAGTCCTTGCTCGACTTACCGAAGGAACTATTCCCGTGTAAGGAGATGAAAAGGTCTGCCTTATTGCTGTTCCCGATAAAGGCCCTTTCCCTCAACGGTAAAGCTACATCACTGATTCTTGTCAAAACAACCTTAATCTCAGGATTTTTCTGAAGGAGTGTCTTAAGCCTTAAGGCCATATCGAGGGCAAGGACTTTTTCCTGAAGGCCTGATAGGCCCTTTGCACCAATATCTGTGCCTCCATGGCCCGGGTCTATTACTATGACTGTCCTGGGGACAGAGGTGGCAACAGGTACTTTATATATATCTATAACCCTCCTTGGCGGGTCCTTAAGGAAAAAGCTTTTGTAATCATGGGGTACCTTCTCAAGAATTATATTAAGTACAGCCTTATCCCCTTTTTCGGCGGATTCGATGGATTTAACAAGTCCATCATTTACAGGCAGGGTTTCTGGTTTTATAAGGGAGGGTTTCTTCTTAAACTCAATCAAGAACTGCAATCCTGAATCCATCCTTAATACCTTCGATTCCTTTAAGGTTTCATCATCTCCTTCAATGACAATCCTCGTATATGCAGGATAACTCTGGTGCCTCAGCAGTATTGTTACTTCCTTCGGTTTAATAACCTCAGGGGCTTGTGCGAAAACCTGAACGGAGGGCAATAAGAGAAAGGCAAATATAACAAAAATCCTTTTTATCTCCATAGGATATTTATGATAACATAATTTTGAAAAGAAAGAATATAGATTAGAGTTATGTTATAATTTCTGAGAATCGATCTGTCAATGGAAAAGGAGAGTAAAATCATAAATCTTGTCAGAGGTGAGGTAAAGACACTTAGGGCCTACGAGGCACCTGAGATACCCTGTAAGATAAAGCTCGATGCGCAGGAGAACCCTTATCCTCTTCCGGTAAAACTCAGGAATAAAATATTAAAGGCCATTAAGCCGCTTTTAATTAACCGCTATCCGGATTCAGGGGCAAAGGAATTAAAGAGGATCATAGCAGGGCAGAACGGAGTAAAGGTTGAAAATGTCCTGCTCGGCAATGGATCGGATGAGCTTATTCAGGCAATCATAACTACCTTTGGCCGTTCTCAGGGAAAAGTTCTCTATCCTGTTCCGACATTCTCCATGTATGGAATAATTACAAAGGCACTCGGCCAGATACCAATTGAGATACCACTTCAGGGAGACTTCGATCTTGATATAGATTCGATGCTAACTGCAATAAAGAAAGATAGACATAGGGTAATCTTTTTGAGTTATCCTAATAACCCGACAGGGAACTGTTTTTCAGAATCGAAGATTATAGAGATTATCAAAAGGGCTAAAACTGCTGTTGTTGTTGATGAGGCATATTTCGATTTCTCTGGAAAAACATTTCTCCCCCTAATCAGGAAATATGAAAACCTTATTATCCTTAGAACGCTTTCAAAGATAGGGCTTGCTGCACTCAGGATCGGGATACTGATAGCGAGACCAGAGATAGTTAAAGAGATCAATAAGGTTCGTTTACCCTATAATGTCAACAGCCTCTCACAGGCAGCAGCGAGGGTAGCCCTGGAGAATAGAGATATAATTGATAAGCAGATCAATGCGATTATAAATGAGAGGGAAAGGCTATACAGAGAACTTCTCAGGATTGACGGGATAAGACTGTTCCCTTCTGTGGGAAACTTTATTCTTTTCAGAACGATTAAGAATGCAGATAAAATTTATCAAGGCTTGATAAATAGAGGTATACTAATAAGGAATATGAACCAGAGGGGGCTTCTGAATAATTGCCTGAGGGTGACGATAGGGACCTCTCACGAAAACAGGTATTTCTTAGAGGTAGTAAGAACTCTTATTTAACAAAGGGGGATTTATGACCAGAAAGGCATCCTTAGAAAGAAAGACAAAAGAAACAGATATAAAGGTAGAATTAAAAATTGATGGAAATGGGAAGTACGATGTAAAGACGGGCATTCCATTCTTGGATCATATGTTCTCCCTCTTTTCAAGGCACGGGCTTTTTGACCTAAGACTCAGGGCAAAGGGGGATACAGAAGTTGATTATCACCATACTGTTGAGGATATAGGAATTATTCTTGGCGATACGATAAAAAAGGCGCTGGGTGATAAACGAGGAATAAAGAGGTACGGAGAGGCGTCCATCCCTATGGATGAGACCCTTGCTATGGTATCCCTTGATATAAGCGGCAGACCCTATTTGATTTATAATGTAAAACTTCCCAGAAAGGTTAAACTTAAAGACTTCGATCCGGGACTTGTAGAAGACTTCTTCAGGGCTCTTGTGAACCATGCAGGCATTACACTTCATATAAATCTCTTTTATGGAAGGGATGCACACCATATCCTGGAGGCGATATTTAAGGCATTTGGACGGGCCCTCGATCAGGCCACAATGATTGATCCAAGGAATAAAGGTGTTCCATCTACAAAGGGAAGGTTATAAGAATAATAAACCCGAATCTTTTGTCGAGGGTTTGGGGTCAAATCTTTCATATTGACAATAATCTTGCTATACCTTTACAACATCTTCAATCTTTTCTGTCAAGATTAAAGATTTGGCCCCTTGTGACTCTCTAACTTAACAAACAACCAACGCACGCGTTACGCCTAGTAATTCCGATTAACGCTTGTACCCCCTGTATTACCACGAAAGCATTTTCTTATGTACCTGTGTATTCGAGACCAATTCCCTTTTTGTATATCTTTCAAACCTTCTTGTACTAAATAATTGAAGCGGCGTTTCATTGTTAAAGGGAAAACCAAAATCTTTAAAAGTATATATAACAACCAATGTAGATTAAGTTGCCTCATCTTCTGATTCGTCAACAAAAACATTATTTTCGACGAAATACCAACTCCATTTAAAGCATAGTCGTTTAGTAAAAAGAAAAGGTTGTTCAAATAGGTTTTATTACAGCTATAAAAGTGTTTACGATAAACGTCTTTTAGGTCATCAGTTATTATGCCATCCATTTTTGCTTTTCTATATAACTCAGTCTCTGGATAAAAACTTAAGGAAAAGAGGGATAATCTATATGGAGTTGGGAGTTTTGATAAGAACATCAACGTTTCAATTAAATCCTCGTCAGTTTCCCAAGGGTTATCTAAGATGATATCATATTGTGCAGTTTTGATTCTATCTTTAAACTCATTTATTATTTTGACAGCTCTTTCAACTTGTTGATTGGTATGACGGCGATTGTATAATTTTTTTGTGCGTTCACTTCCTGTCTGTATGCCCATTCTAATAAAATTCAAACCTGCATCAACAAGGAGTGATAATTTTTCTCTATTGAGCGTTGAAGGAGTTACTCCTCAAATAACCAATGGTAGACTTACATTATTTTTATATTTTTCGCATAATTCCGCTATTTCATTCACAGAAAGGCTAAGAAATGCATCATCATCAAATATAATACGGTCTATAAAGGGTAACAGTTTTTTTGCTTCTATCAATTCTTTAATTATATTGTCTATACTTCTTTTTCTTAGTGGTTTTTGGTTAGGATACATTTTATTTATAGTATTATTGCAACAATATGCACATCTAAAAGGACACCCTCTTGTAGGCATAGTCAAATAAGTTCCGCCCAAATGTCTGTTTAGTAGTTTCATATCCATCTTTTGAATACATCCGTTATTCAATATAAAATGAGTTCTATCGTCATAATCTGGAAATGGTATATGATCCAAGGATTGGGTTAATGGTTGGATTGGATTTGTGATTATTATTTCTTTATCTTTAAACCAAATACCAGGAACATCATGATAGTAATGTCCATCCTCCATTTTATTTGATAGCTCCACTAAAGCTTCTTCACCTTCACCTATGCAAACCATATCTGCATAATTAAGGCATTCCTCAGGTCGTATAGTTGGATGGATGCCTCCCCACAATATGGGAATATCAGAATTCTCTTTTAACTTTTGTGTAATTTGAATAGCATTATCAAAAAAATTTGTCATCAATGAAATTCCAATTAAATTTGATTTTTTTGATAAATTAACAATTTCGTTCAATGTTCTATTTTCATACCTTTCCGTAAATTGTTTCGGTAGAAGAAAGAGGTTTACGTCATGCCCTTCTCGTTTGAGACATGCCGATATAGTCCTTATCCCAAAAGCATGAAGGTCTGGATATGGAGATATTAAAGCTATATTCATCCCTTACTCCCTTTAGAAGATTTCTTTTAATGTAGACTTTGAGCTTAGTCTTATCGGCCTAAATCAGCGGCGGCGCGTTTTGCCGTCCGCTGGATTTGTGCCTAATATACAACTCCTTTAGGAGCAAATGCTATATAATTAAGCTCTTCGCTTCCATCAACAAAGTATAAGTTCAAGCCCCCATCAGAAAACATATAACTATATACTTCTAACTTTGCTCCCATTGGAATTTCGTCCCAAAAAAGCTCTTCCGGACCCCAAATATATTTATTTCGTTTAGTTGAATTTATTATCCTGTCGGGAGGGCCAAGCAATTCTCGAATTGTCTGTTTAGATTGTCCAATATCAATTTTTTTTCTTACTTGATCATAAGTTTTCGAGTCATCTGCAAAACAAGAAGGTGGAACGCATATTAAAACCGCAATACATATTAATATCACAATACAGATACTTACAATTTTAGATTGATTATGCATAATATTGTTTTTTATGTTGCATCACCGAAGGTTTTACCGATCCAGTCACCGATATAATGTGTTATAACCATGACCACT
>CAKKRL010000118.1 GCA_919902655.1 Thermodesulfovibrionia bacterium | reverse complement strand
ATTTTTATTATTCTTTCTCCACTCCTCCGTCAATTTCCCTTCAACAGCAGCCTTGAGCACAGAGGCTTTGTAGCGCTTGAGATTAGCTTTAATCCGTTTCAACGCGGCCACCGCCTCATCAAGACGGGAGAATTGTTTTTCGATTTCAGAGGCAATGAGTTTTTGCTGTGGCTCAGGCGCTAACGGCACCATTACCAAATCTGCAAATCTTTGGCTTATTCCACCTTGCGCTGCCCCTCTAAAATCTTTTAATATTTGTCGGTTACCATCAGATGAAAAAAGAAAATAAAAAACGTATTTTGGTTCAACGCCATTTTTACACCTGCATAAAAAAACATGCTCATTGATAACAGCTTTTTTATATGGGAATGAATCTCTAACCAGCGACGTTTTTCCTGTTGTAGCCCCATCTTTTACAACCAATATGTCGCCTTTTTGGGTATGCCCTCGTGTCATTTTAACTGCAAAGTCTTCCGGCACATATTTAACATTTGAAAATTTGAATCCACCATTATAGTCAAGATGCTCACCACCAATACTGGGGATACCATTCTCAATATGTTTAACCCCGCCCCGAGGACGACTTCCCGACTCAAGATTACTTAATAATTCACGCAAAGATGATCTTGTCCAAGATTTTGGTAATGTACTATTTTTGTCCTCTATCACGCTGCCAGCACCTCATTCAACTCATCCATCATTTTCCACAAATCCTCTCCAAAAAGCTGATAGGCCTTTCCGATTCCGCCGTTTTCTTTAAAGGGCGTATATTCAAAATCTTTTTTATCAATGCTCAGACTTCCGGTGATATGCTCTTTTATCTTCACAAGCCAGAACATCTGCTCATCACTAAACTTTTTCCCTGTCCTCTCCTGCTCAGCGAGCCACTTATTAAACCGGGTCTCGACATGCTCTGCATATGGCTCAAGCTCATCTTCCTGATGAAGGGCAAATCTAATCAATGAAACAAGGTCAGTCAAAATCCTGTGGCTTCCCGCACCCCTTACTTTAGATATCTCCAAAGCAGCATATGCATCCCAGAGCCTGTCTATGCGCCAGAGATAGGGAGGCTTTTCTATAAGCTCTGCCAGAGCCTTTATCTCTTCAAAGCGCAATCTCTCTTTATACGGCCTGCTGTAAAGTATCTGAAGGGCTGTTATCTCGTCTTTGTGCTCTTTGATGAACTGTTCAAATGAAGTAACAAGGCCCTTTGCCTTTTCCAATGCATCTGCGCTGAAGCCTGCCTCTATTACAGCATCTTTGCTGATTGTATCAATCGTCTGCTCTGTTGTTTTATGTAACTCAACAAGTTTCCTTCTTAGCTCAGGATTGTGCAAAGGTTTTACTGATTCTTTGATAAGCTTATCAGCAGCCTTTTTTATCTGGTCTGGTGCAGGCTCTTTAATTTCAGGGTTATCTTTCTTAACCTTCTCAATATGCTTATCAGGGTCAATCGCAAGAACAAGCTCGCCTGTTAATTCCTTAAGGCTTTTCCCTCCGCCAAGTTTCTTAACCTCTGCCCTTTCTTCGGGGTTCAATCTCTTATCAAGACGAGCCAGTCGGCCTGCTATTGAAGATATGACATCTATTTCTGTATTCCCTAAAGCCACTGCCTGAAGAAGCTTTTCCAAAGATACGCTCGGCTTTCTTTCCATCGGCCTTGAGTCTGTCTTATCCTCTTCGCATACACCTACAGCATCTACAATCACAAAATGGGTTTTTGCAAAAGCATCGGGTGTTACTGACTGGAGGTCATTTGGATTTATTACACGCACGCCCCTGCCTTTCATCTGGTCAAAGTAAGTCCGTGATTTAACAGTTCTGAGAAAAAGGACAATCTCCAGAGGCTTGATGTCTGTGCCTGTTGCTATCATGTCAACAGTGACAGCTATGCGGGGGAAATAACTATTCCTGAATTCTGCTATGAGGTCTTCAGGTTTTTTGCCTGTTGTCTTGTACGTTATCTTCTGGCAGAATTCATTTCCCTTCCCGAATTCTTCCCTGATAATCTTCACGATGTCTTCAGCATGCGAGTCGTCCTTTGCATAAATGAGTGTTTTAGGCACATCTTTTCTTCCGGGGAATATCTCTGCAAAAAGTTTATCCCGAAATGTCTGTATAACAGTCCTTATCTGGCCAATAGAAACGACATCCCTGTCCAACTGCTCAGGAACGTATTCAAGGTCTTCATCCAGCCTCTCCCATCTGAGTGCTCTTGTTTCTCTATCACGCCTGTCAATGTAATAGCCTGCCTCGACCTTTGAGCCTGCCTGTGTAATCTGTGTTCGGATTCGATAGACATCATAATTAACATTAACTCCATCAGCAACAGCCAGCTCATGAGGATATTCCATCACAAGGTTCTGGTTGAAGAAACCGAAGGTCTGCTTGTTAGGGGTTGCTGTAAGACCGATTATGAATGCATCAAAATATTCAAGAACCTGCCGCCATAAACTGTAAATCGAGCGGTGGCATTCATCAGTTATTATTACATCAAAGGTCTCTATCGGAATCGCAGGATTATACTCAACAGGCGGCGGCTCTTTGAAAAGGTCTGAATGGTCAAATAATGATTCTTCTTCAAGCTCGGGATCGATCTCCTCACCTTTAAGCATTGAATAAAGTCGCTGAATTGTTGAAATACAGACCCGTGCGGTTTTATCTATCTGATTGGATTTCATATGTTGAACAAGAAATTCTTCTGAAAACTTGTAAGGGCTGTATGGAGAGACGTATTGTTTGAATTCCTTAAGTGTCTGTCTGCCGAGGTTTCCCCTGTCAACAAGAAATAAAACACGCCTTGCCCCTGCAAACTTTATCATCCTATAAATCGCTGTTACTGCTGTAAAAGTCTTTCCGCTGCCCGTTGCCATCTGGATTAAGGCGCGAGGCCGATTTTCAGCAAGGGACTTCTCAAGGTTTTTAATCGCTGTTATCTGAGCAGGTCATAATCCTTCTTCTTTTAATAGAGGCATATTCCGAAGCCTTGAGCGGAAGGTTGAAGGAACATATTTCCCAAGTTGTTCTGCTGCTCTATCTAACTCAACAGGTGAGTCTTCAGTAAGTAACTCTGCTAATGTTTCTGGACGATAAAAAGAAAAAACATTACGCGACCGTGAATCGGGATCAAGTCCATTAGTAAAGCGGGTTTCAATTCCGGTTGATTGGTAACAGAATGGAAGCGGTCTGAACCAGGCAGGCAGTATGTCGGGAAGACCATGCTTATATTTTTCAGATTGGATTTCTACGCCAGTTAAAGTTGCGCCTGCTCTCTTTGCCTCGATTACTCCGGCAGCTTTGCCGTCAATATAGAAGAGATAATCTGCAAAGCCATGGCCGGATTTCAGGGGAAAATTTCTTATGACAACGCCTCTATGTGCGTAAATATTTGCATCATTGATATTGCAGACATGCCAGCCTGCTTTTTCAAGCAGTCCATCAATTATTTCACGAGCTTCATCCTCAGGTGTTGGAGGCATCTTCTCTTTTCACCTCAATCGTTAACCAACTTGGGACACACCTCTTTTTTTATCACATCTTAAACTCATTGTAAAGATTATAAACTTTTCACCTATCCTTTTCTCTCCAAATCATGCCACAACTCCGCCAGATAAGCCCATTCGCCTGAGCCGAATACGTCCCCGAACTTCGCCACGCTCCTTTTAGCCGGGGACAGTCCCGATTCTACGACTCCGCTTCGCTCCGTCCGTAAATCTGGGACAGTCCCCTCGTGCTCCAGTTCTGTAACATTCAGCAGATGCTCCTCTCTACGAGTCTTCGACAAGCCCCTGCCATTCGCCCTTCGGCTTCCCTTCAATGCTATGGGCGTAGAATTTCATAAATACCAGAAATTAGCTTTCAGGTCTACGTGAGAGTATCGGTGAAAAGCACCAGTAACAGGAAATCAGCTATTTGACTCATCAACAAAAGTTATTTAATCAAGATTGTTGATGTATTTATCTATTGCGGTTTTGAACTCTATTAGCGTGCTTTCGAGCGAGTTCACGAGGGGTTTCAGTTCTTCCCATCTCAGCGTGAAGCTATACGCATGGACAAAGAAATGCCTGAACGAAAGATAATTTGATAAGGCGTTATATAATCTCTCCGATATGATTTTTCTATCGAAAGATATCTTTAATAAGTCCTTGTGCCAGGTCGGTGTTTCCTTTGTATCAATATTTAAATAGACAAGAATCCTTTTGAGTACATTCTCAATGCCGTTGTAGCAGTTATGGATAAATGTTGCTGTTGCAGCCAGATCAGCAATAGAGTATTTTTGTTTTTTGGGTTTTATTACAAAGGCAAGCTCTGATAGTACGGAATCAATATTCTCGAACTCCGCTTCGCAATATTCTCTAAGCTGCTTTTTTGTCATAAATAAGCTTGCCTTCTTTTACGATAATGTTTTTAAACTTTGTTTTTTTGCCGGAAAGGTCTATGAGGTCTACATTCTTTGACATTGTCCTGAACAGCTCGCCGTAAAACTTGAAAAAACTGCCCTTTGGGATGCCGCTTACGGCAAAGTCATAATCATTAACGGTTTTTACATCTCTTGCCAGAGAAGAGCCTATTAAATACAATTTTTCGACTCCATATTTTTTGGCAACTGATACGGCCTTGTCGAGTTCATGTTTTGGTATCATAAATCCCCCTTTCTGCTCTTTCGAGAAATTTATTTCACCTTCATTCTGCCACTATGGACCAGAATATTCAAGCACTTTCTCCTTGAATTCCCTATCATCATAAAACAGTGATAAATTGTCACCAGTTGATTCTTTTCATCACGAATACTTCCCCCATCTCATGCCACAATCCCGCAAGCCTTCCCCACTCCCCACACCCCAACTCTGCCGCAAAAGACGCTGTGCCGCTGTCCATATAATGAAGAAGATGGAAAGAAGACCGATGATACTGCCTTTGATAATAGAATTTTAGAAAATTTGGGTCACACGCTTCCTTGAACCCTCGAACCCTTAAATCCTACCTGCCCTCCTAAAACCTTTTTCAAATGGTTAACTACGATAGTTGAGGCTATACCGTTAAATATTCCTGTAAGGATAGCAAAGCCGAGGATTATCGGGGTAAGGAGAAATATCTCTTTCCTTCCCACTATCAAAACATACGCCAGGGCTATCTGTGTAAGGTTATGGACAAAGGCTCCTATTAGGCTTATACCAATAGGACTAAAGGCATTCTTAAATATTGAAATAATAAAACCCATAGCAAGGGTGCTCATGATTCCTCCTGAAAGGCTTAGAAAAAATCCCGGATTCATGAATGAACCGGTGAGGAGTGACCCCACAACAACCCTGATAATCGTAATATAGAGGCCGGCCTTTAGCCCGAAGAGTATCAGTGTTACAAGTGTCATTATATTCGCAAGTCCAAGCCTCAGCCACGGAAGAGGTGATGGGAATACCGTCTCAAGGCTATGAACTACAATGGCGAATGTTGCGAGCAGGGAAAGATAGACCATCTCCCTGAGTTCCATTTTCTTAAATCCCCCCATCCCCCATTTGACCCCTCTGTGTCCCACATTGCTAAGGGGGGAATTAAAGGAGGGTTGGGGATTACTACCAGCTAATCGCATCATATCGTGCCTCACCTGTAATATAGACCATCACCTTATTGGGGAGACATATAAGGGATTCACCGGCTTTTGATATCCATCCCTCTTTCATGCATATCTTATCCCTGCATGGGGCCCTTATGACCCTGATCTTCCCGCCCTTGATCTCTATCTTTGCAGTGCCCAATGACCCGTTTATCTCGATCATTCTGTCTTCGGCCAAGAGGTAGGACCCGCGGGCTTTCCCTTCTATCTCTATTGATGCCTCTGCCCCTTCGGGGAAGATGACCTTAACATAGTAGAAGCTAAGGACAGTAATTACAGAAAGGAGTAGAATGAGAACCTTATCTCCGAATGTCATCGCTTTTATAATATCTTTAAAGCCCAACCTTCCCCCTGAGTCCTGAGGATACCTTAACCTCTCCCTTTGAATCCACGATTATCCCTTCTATTGATTTATTAGATTCAATAAACTCCATACCCTTTTCAGTCCCCAGGACAAAGACCCCTGTTGCAAGGGCATCAACCAGAATACCTTCCTTCGAAATAATTGTTACACTCTGGCATCCGGTTGCAGGATAACCACTCTTGGGGTTGAGGATATGATTGTATCTTCTCCTGTCTTTTATGAAGAACCTCTCATAATCACCTGAAGTGGATATAGAACTGTCTTCGAGATCTATCGCTGTAAGGACCTTCTCACTTTCCCTCGGATGTTTTATTCCGATATGCCATGCTTTACCATCAGGCCTTTTACCAAAAGTCCTGATATCCCCTGAAACTGCCACTATACCTGCCTTAATTCCCATGTTCTTCAGAATTTCAACCCCCCTATCTGCGGCATATCCCTTTGCTATCCCGCCAAGGTCTATCATCATCCCGTTTTTATTGAGAAAGACCTCAGATTTTGATTCATCCACACTTATCTGCCTGTAATCTATTAATGGGAGAAGTTTTTTTATATCATCTTCCTGTGGGATATATTCTTTTTTTACACCAAAACCCCAGAGTTTACTCAAGGGCCCGATCGTTATATCAAAGGCCCCTCCTGTTATCTCTGAGATCTCCTTTGCTTTAGCTATCACATTTATAACATCCCTATTCACCTTAACAGGACCTATCCCTGCAGATTTATTTATTCTATCTACATCGCTCCCCTCTTTAAACCCTGACATCAGATTCTCAAGCCTCTCTATCTCAGAGAATGTCGCATCTATGACCTTTTCAACCTCATCCTTTGTACCGACCGCTGTAATAGTTACTACAGTATCCATGAGGAATTTAGATTTTTTAAAGATGGGAGGTTCTTTGGCGCAGGAGAGGATTAAAAGGATCAAAACAGGTATTATGAATAGGCCTAACCTTATTTTATTAAATCCAAATTTCAAAATCCAAATATCAAAGTAATTTGAACTTTGAGCTTTGACATTTGACATTATTTTGGCAGAAAAATCCTTATGCATGGACAAATACTCTCTCACCTTCAACCTTCCTTTCGAGAACTCTCTTAAGAAACTGTCCTGTATAAGAACCGGCAATCCCTGATATCTCCTCAGGTGTCCCTGTGGCCACAACCCATCCGCCTTCATCCCCGCCTTCAGGGCCGAGGTCAATGATATAATCCGCCGTCTTTATAACATCGAGGTTATGTTCTATAACAACGACTGTATTCCCTGCATTAACGAGGCGATTAAGGACATCGAGGAGCCTCTGGATATCAGCAAAATGGAGGCCTGTTGTAGGTTCATCGAGGATATATAGCGTCTTTCCCGTCCCCCTTTTGGAAAGCTCCTTCGAGAGTTTCACCCTCTGGGCCTCCCCGCCTGACAGTGTGGTAGCAGACTGTCCCAGGGTTATATAACCGAGGCCGATACTTTTCAGAGTCTCAAGCTTCTCTTTTATGTGTGGTATATTCTCGAAGAATACCGATGCCTCTTCTACGGTCATATCCAGAACATCTGCGATATTCTTCCCTTTATACCTTATATCGAGTGTCTCCCTGTTATACCTCTTACCTTTGCACTGGTCGCATGTAACATAGACATCAGGAAGGAAATGCATCGCTATCTTTATCAGTCCGTCCCCTTCGCAGGCCTCACAACGGCCTCCCTTCAGATTGAAGCTGAACCTTCCCCTCTTATAACCCCTGACCCTCGCCTCAGGGAGATGGGCAAAGAGGTCCCTTATATGACCGAAGATCCCTGTATATGTCGCAGGATTGGATCTCGGCGTCCTCCCTATTGGTGACTGGTCTATGTCCAGAACCTTATCTATCAGTTCTATCCCTTCTATCCTCTTATGTTTCCCTGGGCTTACTGAAGAATTGTAGAGTGTCCTTGCAAGTGCCTTATAAAGTATCTCGAAGATAAGGGTTGATTTCCCTGACCCTGAAACCCCTGTAACGCATGTAAAGACCCCCATGGGTATATCTATATCCATCCCCTTCAGATTATTCTCCCCTGGTCCTATTATCCTGAGAAAGCCCCTTGGTTTTTTTCTCATCTCAGGTACAGGTATTGTGAGTTTTTCCTTCAGATACATCCCTGTCAGGGACCTTTCGGTATTCATTATATCTTCAATACTGCCTTGTGCGATAACCTCTCCGCCATGTATGCCTGCGCCAGGGCCCATGTCTATAAGATAATCTGCCCTACTCATTGTCTCTTCGTCATGTTCAACAACTATGATGGTATTGCCGATGTCCCTGAGTCTGCAGAGGGTCTCAAGTAACCTCCTGTTATCCCTCTGATGGAGCCCAATGCTTGGTTCATCAAGAATATAGAGCACTCCTATCAGGGAAGACCCTATCTGTGTGGCAAGCCTTATCCTCTGGGCCTCACCTGCTGAGAGTGTTGCAGCAGCCCTATCGAGCGTCAGGTAATCAAGACCGACATTCATAAGAAACCCGAGCCTCTCCCTAATCTCTTTGAAAATCCTCTCGGCAATGAACGTCTCTTTCCGGGAAAGCCCAAGACCGTTAAAAAAATCCAGACAACTCTTTATGGACATACGGGTAATATCTGCTATTGAAAGCCCGCCAACCTTTATAAAAAGACTCTCTTTTCTTAATCTGCTCCCACCACAGGACGGGCAGGGGAATCTTCCTTCAATCTCTTCCTCGTCTTCATAGCCCCTGACCCTCTCAACACCCAGGCCTCCACATTCAGGGCAGGCACCTTGCGGGCTGTTGAAGGAAAATATCCTCGGAGCCATCTCCGGATAACTTATTCCACAATGGATACAGGCGAGTTTTTCGCTATAAAGGGTATCCATGTCCTTATCCAGCTCGTTAATAACGACTATCCCTTTCGAAAGCCTGAGTGCCATTTCAAGGGAATCCGCAAGCCTTTTTTCAATCCCTTCCTTGATGACCAGACGGTCTATGATTATCTCTATAGTGTGTTTTTTATTTTTATGGAGTTTTATGTCCTCTGAAAGGTCCATAATCCGTCTGTCAATCCTCGCCCTTCCATATCCCATCTTCCTCATTTCAAGGAGTTCCTTCTTATACTCCCCTTTTCTCCCTCTTACAATCGGAGAAAGTACCTGAAATCTTGTGCCCGAAGGGAAGGTCATCACAGAATCAACTATCTGCTGTACTGTCTGTGCTGTAATCTCTTTCCCGCAGTTGTAACAGTATGGATGTCCTACCCTTGTGTAGAGCAGCCTCAAATAATCGTATATCTCTGTGACTGTTCCTACGGTAGACCTCGGATTCCTCGTGGTGGTTTTCTGTTCAATAGAGATAGCAGGAGAGAGCCCTTCGATGGAGTCAACATCAGGTTTATCCATCTGTTCAAGGAACTGTCTTGCATATGCAGAAAGGCTCTCGACATACCTCCTCTGCCCCTCTGCATAGATGGTATCAAAGGCAAGGGACGATTTCCCTGAACCCGATAGCCCTGTAATTACAACGAGCTTATTCCTCGGAATCTCAAGGTCTATATTCTTGAGGTTATGTTCCCTCGCCCCTTTGATGACTATACTATCCTTCATGGCAACATTATATTTTACCACCATAAAGATTGGGGGTAAAGAGGTTTTTAATATTTGCTATTCTTTTAAAAATAAGATACAATTTGCAGAATTAAAACCTAAGGAGGTTATACTTATGAGGCTCAGGGCTATACTTTTTCTGTCATTACTACTTATCTTCCCCTCCATCTCTTCTTCCGAAGAGATAAAAGGTCCCCAGGCACAGACGCAGCAAAACTCAATGGTAGAGATTGAAGGCAGGTACTGGATGCCAACACTCTCAGGCATGATCAATAAGGGAGACGGGCTTATAGGGACCAATGTCAATATCACTGAAACACTCGGTATCGAGGAAGACCAGAAGTTCTTTCAGGGGAAATTAACTTTAAAATTCCTTGGAAGAAATAAGATAAGGTTCTCATACCTTCCCTTAAGCATAGATGGCAGCAGGGTGATTACAGAATCCTTCAACTTCAGCGGAAAGACTTATACCGTTAATACGCTCGTGAATTCAAGCCTCGATGCAAAGATCTATAAAATCGGTTATGGACTCGACATTATAAGCAACCCCGTAGGTTCCTTTGGTGTATTTATAGATCTTAACTATGCCGATATATCAGCAACAGTTGAGGCCCCTGATCTCGGGTTCTATGAATCCGGAAGCGTAACAGGTTATCTGCCCGCTATAGGTATTTCAGGAAGGGTCTTCGTAATCCCGAACAGGTTAAGCTTCTCCGGTGAAATAGAGGGGATGCAGATATCCGATATGGGTTCATATCTTGAATCAGAGGTCTCAGTAGACTACAGGATAATCGAGAATCTGGGGGTTTCCCTGGGTTATAAGACAATAAACCTTAAGGCAGAAAAGGATAATGACAGAGGTGAACTCAACATCAGCGGACCTTATTTCTCACTTCTTCTCAGATTCTGAAGAGCCTTATTTCTATTTACCTTGTATTAGATTTCTGATATAATTCCTACAAGAAATTTCCCTCCTCAGGGGACTGAGATGCAGGACAGGAAAAAATCAAAAAAGGAATCAAGCCGTGAACCTGCAGTCTTGCGTCGTCAGGAAAAGAATCTTAAGACATTAAAAGATAAGCTAAAACAATCAGAAGAGACATTCAAGAAGTGCAAGGAACTCCATAGCTTACTTCTCGAGACAATCCCCCACGGCATCCAGGAATGTGACGCCTCCGGAACCATTACATACTGTAATACTTCATTCTGCCTGATAGTTGGTTACGATATGGATGAAGTCGCTGGGAAAAAGATCTGGGATTTCTTTGACTCTGAATCTGAACAGAGAGGTCTTGAGGCATACTTCCTGAAAATAGCCAGAGAAAAACCTCCACCCACACACTATATCTCAAAGATACGGACAAAGGACGGTCGTCCTGTTATTATACAGGTTGACTGGAACTACAAATATGACGCTGATGGGAAACTTGCAGGGTTCGTCTCAGTTATCACGGATATAACAAAACGCAGGCAGACCGAAGAAAATTTGCTGAAAGAGATAACCCTCTCCCAGGCTCTCATAAATAGCCTTCCGGGATTCTTTTACCTTATAGATTTTAATGGTAGATTAATACGATGGAACAGGAATCTTGAGGAGTTTTATGGTTACTCGGCTGAGGAGCTTACAAGGTTAAATGTCATGAATCTGGTTGCCGATAAAGATAAAGAGCTGGCGATGATTAGAATGCAGGAGGTATTAACAAAGGGTCAATCCTCTGCAGAGGTGGAAGTTATATCGAAAGAAGGAAAGACCATCCCTTTTCTTTTTACCGGTGTGTGTATCGATATAGATGATAAACCCTATCTGGCAGGTGTGGGTATAGATATCTCAAGGCTCAAAGAGGTTGAAGAGACCTTAGAGGTTCGTGCCTACCAACAGGCGGTTTTATCAAAGCTGGGACAGAGGGCACTTGCTGATATGGACCTGCCCATGTTGATGGATAAATCTGTCAATATTACCGTTAAAACCCTTGGTGTGGAGTATTGCAAGATTCTGGAACTTCTTCCTGATGGGAACTCTTTAATACTGCGTGCAGGTGTGGGCTGGAAGGAAGGGCTGATTGGTCATGCAACGATTGGTGCTGGAACCGATTCTCAGGCAGGCTACACACTTCTATCCGATGAACCTGTGATAGTAAAGGATCTGCGTACTGAAACACGATTCAGCGGGCCTCCATTACTTCACAATCACGGAATTATCAGTGGTATGAGCGTCATAATCGGTGACATCAACAGGCCCTATGGTATCCTGGGTGCCCATACCGGTAAACAAAGAACATTTACACAGGACGATGTCAATTTCCTCCAGAATATTGCCAATATACTTGCTGCAGCAATAGACCGCAAACAGGCTGAAAATGAGATAAGGAAGATGCAGAAGCTCGAATCTATCGGGGTTCTTGCAGGAGGCATCGCCCATGATTTTAATAACCTCCTGACAGTGATCCTCGGGAATATCTCTCTTCTAAAGATGCACATTAGCAAGGAACATAAGATATACGACAGGCTGACAGATGCAGAGAATGCCTGTATAAAGGCAAAGGAGCTGAGCTATCGCCTTCTCACATTTTCTAAAGGGGGTGAGCCATTAAAGGGAGAGACTCTGATTTCAAACATCCTGAAAAGGACCGTAACCCTTACGCTCGGGTATTCTTCTGCCTCTTATGAATTCATCATCCCTGACGACCTTTGTCCTGTTAAGATAGATGAAGGGCAGATCGAACAGGTGTTAAGGAACATCGTAACCAATGCCAGAGAGGCCATTCCGGATGGAGGAACCATCAGGGTCTATGCAGAGAATATCTCTGTCTCAAAAGAAAACCGTCTTCCATTGAAAGAGGGTAACTACGTGAAGATATCAATTGAAGACAGTGGGTGTGGCATATCCGAAGAAAATCTCCCGAAGCTATTCGACCCTTACTTTACCACAAAGGATGTAGGTTCAGAAAAAGGACAGGGGCTCGGTCTTTCAATCTGTTATTCTACCATAAAGGCACACGGAGGTCTCTTATCCGTTGAGTCCAGGACAGGCCTTGGGACGACAGTCCATATATATCTCCCTGCCTTTTAATATAGTAACTCCTTCCACACTTATTCCTCTTCTGCCTTCCCGGTTTTCTTCTTTGTAAATACCCTCGCTGCTATAATTCCTGCCTCATAGAGGATGATAATGGGAACCGCCATCAGGGTCATATTGAAGACATCCGGGGTCGGGGTGAGTAATGCTGCTACGATGAAGGCAAGGAGGATTGAGTATCTTCTGTTCCTTGAAAGTAACTGGGGCGTGACAAGCCCGATCCTTGCGAGAAAGATTATTGCCAGTGGAATCTCGAAAATAAGACCGAAGGCGAGCAAAAACTTCAGGCAGAAATCGATATAGTTACCCACAGAGATCATGGGTGTGAGCTGATCTGTGCCATAACTGAGAAGAAACCTTATAGCATAGGGAAGGACTAAGTAGAAGCAGAAGGCTGCACCGAGGACAAAAAGGGTTGTAGATAAAACTACAAAAGGAAGGCCATAGTGTTTCTCCTTCGGCAGGAGCCCAGGTGCAACAAACTTCCATATCTGATAAAAAACAATAGGCAGTGTAAGAAAAAGACCTGCGATAAGTGAGACCTTGAGGTACATCCAGAGGGCCTCTGTTGGTGCGAGGAAGACGAGGGAAGATGAACCCTTCTCTATAAAGAAGATAAAAGGAAATTCCTGTCTTAAAGTGACTTCAGAGCTTAGAGGTTTTGTGAGATAGCTAAAGAGGGATTTTGAAAAATAGAAGGAAAGGAAGAAACCAATACTGATAGAGGAGACAATAATGACGAGACGCTTTCTGAGTTCTTCCAGATGCCCCGTAAGCGGCATCTTCTCATCCTGCATGAGCCTCCCCGGAACTGGTCGATTCCGACTTCTTTTTCTCCTCTGTCTTTTTCTCTTCTCCCCCCTCACCACCCTCTCCCATTAGGGGAGAGGATTGAGGTGAGGGGGGCTCTTTTTCATAAAGAGATGGGTCCAGATATTTCTTCAGGTCTTCCTTCCGGGCATCCATCTCGATAGACTCCTTTATCTCCTGAGAGGCCTTCTTAAACTCTGCAATCCCCCTGCCGAGGGCCTTTCCCAGCTCAGGAAGTTTCTTGGGGCCGAATATCAGAAGGGCGATAACGAAGATAACTATAAGTTCAGGAATACCTATACCGAACATTTATCCTCCATATCTATAGAGATTGATTCGTCCCGATAAATCGGGGTTCGCAATGACAGCCCCGCATCAAGTGCTGGGGAGGAACCTCTTTCTAAAAAAAAAGTAAGATCAATACCTTGAACTATTTCGGACAGACACGAGGGTGTTTTCGTTAAACTATTTCTTCTTTATCAAATCCTTTGCGCCTGTCGGGCTGCTTTCAACGAGTTCGGCTGCCCCATCCTTAAGGTTGACCTTGACTATCCCGAGCGTTGGAATTTCATCGCTCACACATACATCCTGTCCTTCAAATGTCCCTTGAAGACAGTTAAATGTCCCGCCTTCGACTGTAACGCTCACCTTCTTGCCATCCTTCACAGCCTTTTCAGAAATATGGATGAGTTCGTTACCCGGAGGAAACGGGACAGGTACATCCTTTGGAGATTTTATTACAGCATTAATGCCTTTTCCTGTCTTCCTGTCCATAAGTACCTGTGTAACAGAGAGTGCCTCTTTATTCTTCTCTGAACGGGTTTCAATCTGGACAAGATAATCCTTATTCGTGGCCTTCAGGATTGAGTATGTAAGGTAAACTGGTTTTGCCTTTACAGTTTCCTTTGCCACCTTATAACTTGCCTTCCCGTCAGGTGAGACAGTTTTATAAAGCACATCCTTTGTTACCTCTGTCTTTGATGTCCATTTATATGTAGCATAGGATCCCACCTTCTCTGCGAGGAGAGAAGAAGGGGATAAAATAAGAACCATTATTAAAAATAATTTATTAAGTTTTCCCATGAATACCTCCATTTGAAACCTGTCCTGACGACAGGTCAGGATCTAAAATTCCTCAAAAGATTATTCTACCTCTATCACGAATTGGGCCCTTCTGTTAAGGGACCAGGCGCTCTCGTTGTGGCCGGGGTCAACAGGCCTCTCTTCGCCATAGCTCATAGTCTTCATCCTTTTATCTTCAACGCCGAGGCCTGAGAGATATTTCTTTACGCTCACAGCCCTCCTCTCCCCGAGTGCGAGGTTGTATTCACGGCTTCCCCTCTCATCACAATGGCCCTCAATTACTACCTTAATGCCCGGATTCTCTTTTAGCATCTTAGCGTTTTCATTAAGAATTGACATGGCAAGAGGGGTCAGGGTACTCTTGTCAAACTCAAAATGGACATCATCGAGAACAATCTTCAAGATCTCTCCCCCGGGCAGTACCTTCGGCTTGACCCCTGGCACTGCAGGGACATCTTCTTTCACCTTTATCACCCTTTTCCCCTCAGGCGGATATGTGTAAACGATGGCTGCAAGCATCCTGTAATCAGGGCTTGCATCATTCAGGCCTACACCTACCCCGAGGGTAGTTATAAAACCAATATCAGAAATAATCCTCAGGCCTCCTCTTAATTCGAGAGGGTCTTTGCCTGCCCCGGGATGAATTGCCTCAGTATACCTGTTTTTATTACCGGCAAGCTCTGCAAGGAGCAGCACTGAACTGGAGGCTGAGAAGTCTGCCCCGATTCCATAGGTAAGTCCATCCTGCAGGTCATATTTTTTTGTGCTAGGCCACGCATATCCTACATTAAGATGACTATTGACCGGGCCTATCCTCTTACTAAGGATTAACTTCGTTTCATAATCTGTCCCGCCTGTGCTCAGACCCTTGTCTTCCTCCCCTGTAGGAAATATCACGGCACCGACGATGGCCAATGCCGGTGCTACATCTTTCTCATCAAGGATTCTGTATCTGAGGCCAGCACTTAGATCGTCAAGGCCCTGTTCGTGGAATCCTGCATTATCCGGATACCACCATGTAAAGGGCAGATCAAGTCCAATATCAAATTTTTCTGTTATCCCATAGCCAAGCTGAAGGGCCAGGGTCTTCTGGTCAGGGTGGCTATCATCGTCATAATATATAGCAGTTGCAAAGTCTGCAGCAACCCCTATAGCTATCTGCCCCTTCTTAAGTGTCTTTGCACCAAAAACGGAGAAGACACCTGTAGTTCCAATCGGCTGGTAACTCCTCGGCTGTGCTAAAGGGATATTCTGAGCAAAAGAAATCTCCTTAATCCCAAAAAGAATAAATGCGAAAACTAAAAGATAAACCAATTTCTTCATAAGCAACCTCCTCCTTGTATTAGAATGCCATACTATCCTGTCTACCCTCTACGAACAATCACCTCCATTCACAATATTTAATTTTGATATAAAATTACCAGAAAAACCCATTTGTGTCAAGCCATAAAAAGCTCTATGAGGTCTCCTCTCCCTCTTTCTTCCCCTTGTCGAATTCCTTCAGCGACCTTGCGAGCTCCCTTAATCTCTTATCAACAAGATAGTTCACTGTCCCATCAGGAAATGTTCTGTCCTCCCTCCTCATCCCTGCCTCTACCTCTGTAAGTATCTCTATCCCCTCATCCACGTCCCCTATAGGGTATATATGGAATTTCCCCTCTCTTACAGCCTCAACAACTGATTCCTTGAGCATAAGATTCTTCGTATTTCTCCCGGGGATTATAACCCCCTGCTCACCCGTGAGTCCTTTCAGTCTGCATACCTCAAAGAACCCTTCTATCTTTTCATTTATCCCTCCGACAGGCTGGACATCCCCTCTCTGGTTCATCGAACCTGTTACGGCAATACCCTGTTTTATGGGAAGCCCTGAAAGGCTTGAGAGGATGGCATAGAGTTCAGTGCAGGTAGCGCTATCGCCTTCGATCTCCTCATAGAGTTGTTCAAAGCATACAGACCCTGAAAGTGTGAGAGGCTGGTCCTGTGCAAATTTACTGCCGAAGTAACTCGTAAGGATCATATGGGCCTTATCATAGATCCTTCCGCTCATCTTCGTCTCCCTCTCTATATTTATAACTCCTGCCTTCCCGATATAGGTCTTTGCTGTTATCCTTGAGGGCCTTCCAAAGCCATAATCACCGAGGTCTATAACAGAGATGCCGTTCACCTGACCAACCACAGCACCATCAACATCAACCATTATTGTCCCTTCTTCGATCATCTCCTGTATCCTCTCTTCTATCTTGTTACTCCTGTAGATCTTCTCCTCAAGGGCCTTCCCGACATGCCTGGCTGTAATAAAGGAATTGCCGTCCTGAGATGCCCAGTAATTTGCCTCCCTTACTATATCAGCGATATTGAAGAATCTTGCAGAAAGCCTGTTCCGGTCCTCTGCAAGTCTTGCCCCGTATTCGATAACCTTTGCCACTCCTGTCCTGTCAAAGTGTTTCAGGTTCTCTTCCCTGCATCTCGTTGATATGAATGAGGCGTACTTAAGCAGGTTCTCCTTAGTCCTCGGCATCCTGCTGTCGAAATCAGCCTTGACCTTGAAGAGCTTCTTATAGTCTTCATCGAGGTTGTAAAGGAGATAGTAGAGATAGGGGCTGCCAAGGAGTATAACCTTAATATCCAACGGTATGGATTCAGGTTTTAGTGTTACAGTTGAAATAAGCCTGTACTGCTCCCATATATCCTCTATCCTTATCTCCCTATTCTTTATCATCCTCTTCAGGGCATCCCAGACGAAGATGTTCCTCAGGAGATCAAGGGCATTAACAATCAGATACCCGCCGTTTGCCCTGTGGATAGAACCTGCCTTTATCATAGTAAAGTCTGTTATGGCAATACCGTACTGTATCTTATGTTCGATCCTCCCGAAGAGATTAAGATAGGTTGGATTACTTTCTATAATTACAGGCGCGCCTGTTGCCCCGCCGTTATTGACAATCGCATTGATCTTATATCTGTTAAAGGATGGCTCCACCTTTGGCATCTTGAGAAACGGCAGGGATGGTATTGATTCCTCAGATGCCTTGAAATCCTCAAGGTTCACAAGTATATCCTCCCTGACATCTTCAAGATACTTGATTATCTCAGAATTGAGCCTGTATTTGCTCTCGAGCTCCGAGACGAGCTGCCCGACAATTGTCAGGGCAGTATCTCTCTCAAGTTTGCTTATCTTTTCCTTTAATCCCTTTTCTTCTTCTCTCATTAACCTGAGGGCGTCGTTCAGCTTGTCCTGAAGATCTTTACCTATCTCCTCAAATTTCTTCCTTTTATCTTCCTCAAGGGTCTCGAACTCCTCATGACTTATTGTCTCCCCTCCTTTTTTTATAGGGGCCATTATCACGCCTGTTGGCGTCTTCCGCAGGCCAAAACTCTTTTTTGCTGCTTCTGCCTCTATCCTTGAAAGTATCTTCTTGCTCTTTTCCTGATATTCCTCAAGTATCTCATTCCTGTGTTTCTCGTATTCCTTGCTCTCGAATATCTTGGGGATCTCTACCTTCAGGATCTTTATCAGTTCATCCATATCCTTCTGGAGTATTATCCCCATTCCAGGTGGCAGGCTCATTGTCCTGGGCCTGTCAGGGTCATCGAAGTTATAAAGATAGCACCAGTCATCAGGGATATTTTCCTTCGATGCCCTCATTTCGAGTATCTTCTTTATAGTGGTAGTCTTCCCTGTACCGCTCTCTCCGAGGATATATATATTAAAACCCTGACTCTCCAGTCCTAATCCGAAGTCGATCGACTTCAGGGCCCTCTCCTGACCAATTGTCCCGACCAGAGTGGGTATCTCCTCTGTTGTATTGAACCCAAACTCATCAGGGTTACAGATCCATCTCAGATCCTCAGGTGTAAGTTTTTTCTTCTCCATACAACCTCCATTAACCGTTCACTATTCACCGTTTACTGTTCACTGACATTTTACCCCCTCGGGTGAAATTCCTTGTGAATCCTCTTGAGCCTCTCACCGGTCACATGTGTATAGATCTGTGTTGTTGAGATATCCGAATGGCCGAGCATGACCTGTACAGAGCGGAGGTCTGCACCGTGTTCGAGGAGGTGGCTCGCAAAGGAATGTCTCAGGACATGGGGTGAAACCTTCTTCTTTATCCCTGTTTTAAGGGCATACCCTTTTATTATCTGCCAGAACCTCTCCCTCGTTATTGGCCCTCCCCTCTTACTTATAAAGAGATAGGGGGAATCGCCTTTTCCGCAGGATCCTGTGGACCTGAGTAGTTTATTTCTTGCCTCTTTCAGGTAATCCTTTATCAATAATACTGCAGCGTCATGGATAGGTACCACCCTTTCCTTTGAACCCTTCCCTAAGGTTATGATATAGCCAACTTCGAGGTTAACATCCTTAATCTTAACAGATACGAGTTCCGAGACCCTCATACCTGTTGCATAGAGCAGTTCGAGCATTGTCCTGTCCCTCAGGCCAAGCGGCTTCTTAGGGTCAGGTTTCCTGATCAGGGAATTGACCTCTTCCTGGGTAAGGATTCTGGGAATCCTGATGAACCCCTTCGGCGTTTCTAAATTCTCTGTGGGGTCTATATCTGATAACCCTTCGGATATGAGAAATCTATGGAATCTCCTGATAGTGGAAAGATTTCTTGCTATAGATGAGGGGACAAGCCCTGTATTTCTTAATTCTCCGATATAGTCCGTCAGGTTTTTCCTCAAAACCTTCTTTGGCGCAAGCCCCTCCCTTTCAAGAAAGGAAAGATAGCCTCGCAGGTCCCTGCTATAAGAATCAATCGTATTTTTTGAAAGCCCTTTCTCAACAGTCAGATATTCGAGAAAACTCTTCGGAAGACCTTCCATTAAAAGCATTCTAATAGAATTTCTTGCTGATTTCAAGCGGAAATCCTTGACAAGGATTAAGATGAAGCTTAATATAATTTTTATCTGAAAATGGGGATATCAATTTCAGAAATAAAAAGGGTTGCAAAAGGGATACGCAGGCGTGTGCTTGAGCATACAATAAGGAACAACGGGGGGTATCTCAGCCAGGCCTGTTCTTCTGCCGAAATACTCTCAGCACTGTATCTCAGGATCATGAACCTCGGCCCGGTCGAATCACCGATAGTACCTCTGCCTTTTTCAGGAGTACCAGGACCGGACAATCCAGATTATTCAACTGGAGCGATGTTCAACGGGCCCCAGGCCCCTCACCTTGACCGCTTTTTCTTATCCCCTTCACAGTACTCCTTAGTTCTATACGCAACCCTGATAGAGACAGGAAGGATGCATCCTGATGGCCTTGAGCAGTTTAACAGAGATGGGAGTACTGTTGAAATGATCGGTGGTGAACATTCTCCGGGGATGGAAGTCATGAGCGGGTCCCTCGGCCAGGGTCTGAGCCAGGCAGCAGGTATCGCAATGGCAAGGAGGCTTAAGGGAGAAACAGGCAGGGTCTGGGTCTTTATGTCCGACGGAGAATTCCAGATCGGCCAGACCTGGGAGGCGATACAAACCATCTCCTTTTATAAACTTGACAATATCGGTATATATGTTGATGTCAACGGCTATCAGTGTGACGGGGAGGTATCGAAAGTAATGAATATTGAACCTATAAAGGAAAGGCTGGAATCCTTCGGTGCAGGGGTCTTCAGGGTAGATGGACATAATATAGATGAGCTGATTGCACCTGCAAAACTTCAGCTCGATGGGAAGCCTATCGTTGTCCTGTGCTATACAATCCCCTATCAGGGAATCGGGATACTTAAGGAAATGTCCCCGAAGTTCCATTATATCCGTTTTAAAGACGACAAGGAAAAAAGACGTTACAAGGAGTTCTTAAGAGTCCTCAGATAATACCCTCTCCCCTTTGGGCCATGGCTCGTAGAGGAGAGGATTGAGGTGAGGGGAATTTTCAGATGGAAATATTATCAAAGGTCCATGCAAAGAATCTTGTAACCTGGTCAAAAGACAAACCTGAGATCCTTGTCCTCTCTGCTGACCTGACCAGCTCGACAGAGATAGACCTCTTCCGTAATACCTATCCGGACAGGTTTATATCTTTCGGGGTAGCAGAACAGAACATGATGAGCTTTGCAGGAGGTCTTGCCCGTGAGGGGTTCTTTCCCTTTGTCCACACCTTTGCTGTATTTATATACAGGAGGGCATATGACCAGATAGCCATGTCTATCGCATACCCGAATCTCCCTGTCAGGATGTTCGGGTTCCTTCCCGGAGTAACCACTCCTGGCGGTGCTACACATCAGGCTATCGAGGATATCTCACTTATGCGTTCCCTCCCGAATATGACTGTGCTTGAATGCGGGGATGTTACTGAGGTTGAATCAGTGCTCGATGTAGCCCATGCTGTGAACGGACCTGTATATATAAGGATGCTCCGTGGAGATATCCCACGGCTTTTTGACCCATCAAGCCCAATGGTCTTAGGAAAGCCGAGATTAATCTCAAGAGGGAATGACATCACTATGCTTACAAGCGGTATCTGTACAGAAGAGGCGATGAGGGTAACTCCGACATTAAAAGGGCTGGGGGTCTCAATTCATCATCTACATATCTCCACATTAAAACCCTTCAATGACCCTGCTGTGATTGAGGCAGTATCTAATAACCGCTATGGTGTAATCACGATGGAGAACCATTCTATAATAGGCGGATTAGGCAGTACTGTTGCTGAAGTGATGGCAGAGATTGGGTCATCGGGGAGGCTTGTGCGCCTGGGTCTCAGGGATACCTTTATGCACGGTGCGAGCCGTAATTATCTGATAAAGGAATACGGGATTGATGCCATGGCACTTGTAAGGGAAATAGAAAAACTGATGGATACCAGATTCAATATCTCAGAGGAACTGCAAAAAGAGGATTCTGTCACAATACAAAACAGCAATAAAGAAGAGGCCCTTTGATGCTTAAAGAGAGATTCTCTGTCCTCTATTCTCTGAGTGGTAATAGAAAGACCGCCTGCGCAAAAGCAAAGGACATCTGTATCGAACAGACAGTTGAATTTCCTGAAGAGGCGGTGCCAGATGGGATTATCAGGGATCATATCTTAGGACGGATTGAATCTTTTCATAAAAAAGACAGGAATCATTATACTGCAAGGATTAGTTACAATGTAGAGATTACAGGATTCGAGCTTACGCAGTTATTAAATGTTATCTACGGAAATATAAGCATAAAACCCGGTATCAGGTTAGAAAGTATTGACCTTTCACCGGGTCTGTTAAAGGTATTTAAAGGACCGAGATACGGCAGAGAAGGACTGAGGAGATTATTGGACGTTAAGAAAAGGCCCCTTCTCTGCACACCGCTCAAACCCATGGGCCTCGATTCAAAGAGCCTTGCTGAACTTGCCTATCAGTTCGCCATCTGCGGCATAGACATAATAAAAGACGACCACGGAATAGCAGATCAGACCTTTTCCCCTTTCAGGGAAAGGGTAAGACTCTGTGCCAATGCAGTCCATAGGGCAAATAAAAAGACTGGAAGGAACTCTATATATGCGGCGAATATCAATGCCCCTTCAGATGAGATAATCGAAAGGGCAAGATTCGCCAAAAAGAACGGGGCAGGCGGACTTCTGATCTCACCCGGTCTTGTTGGATTTGATACGATGCGGAGGATTGCAGAAGATGATTCCATAGCCCTCCCTATCCTTTCCCATCCTTCCCTTCAGGGAACATATGTAATTAATCCTGAAAGTGGAGTATCCCATTATGCACTCTTTGGTCAGGTCACAAGGCTCGCAGGGGCAGACGCAATAATCTTCCCGAACTTCGGAGGAAGGTTCTCATTCACAAAAGAAGAATGTAAGGACATTGTCAGAGGAACTAATGTCAGGATGGGTAGGATTAAACCTATATTCCCCTGTCCAGGAGGAGGAATGAGTCTGAGAAGTGTGAGGGAGATGCTTAAGGTCTACGGGAAGGAAGTGATCTTCCTTATAGGTGGTGCTCTCTTCACACATAGCCCGGACATGATTAAGAACTGTGAGTATTTTATCGAATTAGTTACCGGTTCTTCAAAATCAACAACTGCATAATTTCTCTTCTTTTAAGGTTGTATAGCCCTCTCTTATTAAATAGGCTACAATTACCAATCCCACAGCCGGGTCTGCCCACCAGATAGAATAGAGATAATTAATCCCTAAACCGATAAGCAATGCAACGGAGAGGAACACACAAGCAAGGGTCTGTTTTGAGTCTGCAACAAGGCTCCTGCTCTTCATCGATTTCCCTGTTCTATATTTTATATAAAAAAGAACAGGCATCACGATTATAGAAATAATGGCGATGATTATTCCAAGGAGGCTCGGGTCAGGGGTCTCACGGAGATATAATTTCTTCACTGATTCATAAAGGACATAGACGCCGAGAACAAAGAACGTATAGGCCACGAGCTTTGTTGCCTTCCTCTCTATCCTTTCCTCTTCCTTCTCTGACATCTCACCGTTCCTCCTGAACCTCCAGACCATAATACCGCCTGAAAGGGATTCGGCAAAGCTATCAAGACCGAACCCGACAAGGGCAATACTACCCGCCACAACACCAGCGAATATCGAGGCTATCCCTTCAAGAATATTGTATCCTACAGTAATATAGGAGAGTATAAGAGCTTTATTACGGAGATCTTTGTCCATAATTGTTAGAGGTCACATTGAAATGTGGTTACTGAAACGGGGTTTTGTCTTGCTTTTGATATTTTGTTAAGAATCAAGGCCTTATTGCTTTTTGACTTTAAGGTCTTGTCAGGGATTTTTTGCTTAATCCTTCGTATACCTCAAACTTTGTCTCAAGCTTTATAACCCTTTCATGGGTAGCGAAATACAGGGACACATCCCATATTTTTTGCTTACTCTGGAGGAGATATATGGGATGTGTCCCCAATTGTATTGATTATTATACTACTATATATATCACTTTACGTCAAGTTTTTAAGAAACAGGCTTTTAAAATGATGAGATTAAAAAGACGCTGAGGTAGGTTAAACTGGAGATACCTGTTAATTCCTGATTCTAATTGACAGCCCTCCTCGGAGGGGGCTAAAATGTCTTATGGACAGAATAGAGATTCTGAAATCCCTCGGCTTTGCAGACCCCCATAAAACATCCAGTGAGATAGAGGCAATCTCAGAGGCATCCGGCAAACAGGTATTTACCCTAATTACAGAATCCCCTGACCCTGAACGCGTCCTTAATAACCTCAAGACACTCCTTTCCATACCTGGAAGGGATAAACTTCTTTCCCTCTTATCAAAGAGGGAAGACAGCCTGAGGCTCCTCATAACCCTTTTCAGTGGAAGCAGGTTCCTTACGATATATCTCCTCACCTCCCCTGAAGAACTCATAAGGTGGCTCCTTGATCCTCAGGTGATTGATGCGCCAAGAAGTAAGGAAGATTTTACAAGGGAACTCGTAACACAGTTCACAGTTCTCCCCGGCCTCGCTCCGCGAAGCGGGGCGGGCGGTTCACAATTCACATTAGAAGAAGGAATGGGGATACTCAGGAAATTCAAGAAGAGAGAGATACTCAGGATCGGCCTAAGAGACCTATCCGGAAAGGCCACCCTTATAGAGACCATGGACGAACTTTCGTATCTTGCAGATGTTATCGTCGAAAAGGCCTGCGCGATCTCGGACCGGGAGCTTAGAAAAAGGTTCGGGACACCCATGTATGCTGATGATGGCAAAACAATGGAATGCCGTTTCACTGTCCTCGGGATGGGTAAGCTCGGCGGAGAGGAACTCAACTTCAGCTCAGACATTGACCTTATGTACCTCTACTCTTCTGACAAGGGTGAAACTACGGGTATACCTGGCCCATACGGAGATATGACAAACAGTATATCCAATCATGAGTACTTCACCAAACTCTCAGAACTCGTTACAAAGGTACTTGGCGCAAGCACAGAGGACGGATTTGCCTACAGGGTGGATTTAAGACTCAGACCCATGGGAAGCAGAGGCGACATCGCGACCTCTCTCAGGAGTTATGAACTCTATTATGAGTCCTGGGGTAAGACCTGGGAGAGGGCTGCCCTTACCAAGACAAGACCTGTAGCAGGAGACAAAGATTTAGGTAAGGAGTTCCTTAAGACTATCAGACCCTTCATTTACAGGAAATATCTCGATTTTGGAGCTATCGGAGAGATCAGGGACATGAAGACAAAGATTGACCGCTCAGGATACATTAAAGGCAAAGATGTGAAAAGAGGTTACGGCGGGATAAGGGAGGTGGAGTTTCTCATCCAGGCATTACAGCTTATCTATGGAGCCAAAGAAACAGGTCTTCAGGAAAGGAACTCCCTGAAATCTATGCACAGGCTCGGCCAGAAGGGTCTTCTCTCATATGACGAATACTCTCTTCTTTCCAACGCATATACTTTCCTGCGGATACTCGAACACAGGCTCCAGATACTTGATAACCGACAGGTCCATACAATCCCTGATGGCCGGAAAGAACTTGAGGCACTGGCAAGGAGGACTGCTTACAGGGAAAATGCATCGGAGAGCCTCTTAAAGGATTACGATTACCATACAAAGGCTGTGCACAGGATATACGATAACCTCTTCTATCAGTATGTAGAGGAAAAACCGGGTATCTCTGAGATAAGTCTTCTGATGGAAGGAGAGTATGATGAATCAGAGGCGATACGGATATTAAAGGGGCAGGGTTTCAAAGACCCTGAGAGGGCATATAAGAATCTCTTACTTATCAGAGACGGAGAGGCAATGGCCCACCATACCCCGAGATGGAGCAGGATGCTCTCCAATGTCTTGCCCGATATATTCGAAAGGATCGTTAAATCGCCTGACCCCGACCTTGCACTCAGGAATTTTGAGTCTTTCCTGAACGCAGGAGGCTGGGAAGATGCATTCTTCAGGTTGCTCATCGAAAACCCGAGGTTCGGAGACCTTCTGATAGCCCTCTTCAGTGACAGTGAATACCTTTCGAGGATAATCATAGGACATCCGGGCCTGATAGGGTTATTGATAGATTCCAAATTAGGCAAAAAGACCCACAAGCAACTCAGGGAGGATATTAACTCTCTCCTTGAATCCTCTGCCATACCTGCAGAAAATATTGACAGTATAAGAAGGTTTAAACACCTTGAAGAAATAAGGATCGGAATCAGGGATCTCGCCGGAGAAAGGGGTTTTGTTGAAATATCCCATGACCTGACAAAGGTGGCCGATGTCTGCATAGAGAAGGCACTGGAGTTATCAGAAGAGGAAATCAAAAAGAGGTTCGGCAGGCCGATAGAATCGAGAGACAGACAAGAGACGAAAGATGAGGCAGGGATGGCTATCATAGGTCTTGGAAAAGTCGGAGGGTCTGAGATCACCTATGGATCAGATCTCGATATACTCTTCGTCTATACCAGTGATGGAAATACAACAGGCCCCGAAATTATAAGTAACCACGAATACTTCTCTAAGCTTGCAGAGAGGGTATGTTATACCCTGAGCGCCTATACATCAGAGGGTTCTGCCTACAGGGTAGATACGAGGCTCAGGCCAACAGGCTCAAAGGGACCCATTGCCCAGTCAATCAGGGCATTCGAGGATTACTACAGGGATAAGGCAGAACTCTGGGAAAGGCAGGCCCTCATAAAAACAAGGTTCATCTGTGGTGACAGAAACCTCGGTAAAAAATTTCTCAGGCTGGCCGAAGAAACAATTTATTCGTTTCACTACGACTCTTCCACCTTCCATAAGATAAAGGAGATGAAGGAGAGAATAGAGCAGGAATTATCAAAAGAGGGATCTGAGGAAATAGACCTCAAGTTCGGGCCCGGAGGAATTGTTGAACTCGAGTTTGCTGTCCAGGCCCTTCAGCTTATAAACGGTAATTTACACCCTGAGTTAAGGGTCCCGAATACATTAACCGTTATCAAAAGGCTCAGGAAATCGAATCTCATCTCAAGAGAAGATGCTTCCACAATGGAAGATGCCTATCTCTTCCTAAGGGGTGTGGAAAGCCGTCTCAGGGTTTTGAGGAACCTCCCATCCAGCCTCCTCCATATAAAGGACGAAAGGCTCCTTCCCCTTGCCAGGGGGATTGGTTATGATAATGGAGATAAATTTCTCAGGGCCTTAAATATACACAGGGATAAGATTAGAGAGATCTATGATAAAACATTGAGAGTTAAACTGGCATGAGATGTTGTATCTCATGCCAGTTTCAGCAACCTATTCTTCAGAAGGATAGTTCTTTAGAAAGCAGTAAAGAGCATAACTGTGATGAGCTGGTCGCCATTTTTTTCCTCATTGTTTTTAGCAAGGTCATAGTAAGAGCCGCTATAACGTGAATAGTCTAACTGGAGTTGTACATTCTGTATAAACTGGTATGCAAGGCCCAGTATTGCAGCGTTCTGTTTGTTATTGGAGGCCGCTCCTGTATCGCCTGCACGGTAGCCTACTGCCACAGTTACCCTGTTTGGAAGTACCCCGAGTTCGACTAAACCAGCCAATGCCTTTTTAGCGCCATTTGTGCCTGAGTTAAATACATTTGCCGGTTCTCCTGTCTTGCTTTTTTCGGCACTTGCATATGTTAAATAGATACCGAGGGGCATACGACCAACACTGCCCTGAGCCTGTGCATCTACAGCCCATGCCTTTGTGTTATATTCACCTGCAGGGGCATCATCAGCATCACTCCCTACCTTGGTCTTTCCTCCCCAGTACTGGACACCTGCTCCAAGGTCCCATCCGCCAAAATTAGGCGTTACTGCAGCACGGAAGTATTGTGATAGAGGGCCGACATCAGACGCATAATGGGAAGGTCCCCAGATCGAGAAGTTTACAAAGCCCATATCATGGGCAGCAACAAATGCAAAACCCTCTGCAGCCGTAGCAGTTCCTATATACTGCTGGGCAGATATATCACTCCTGTGTTCTAAGATTCTCTGATTCCTTACGGCACCTGTATTCAGGAGTTCAAAGCCAAAGGAGGCGCCAAGTGCATCAGTAGTAAATGGTATTAAGCTGAGATTTACACCACCTGCCTTAAACACGATGGGCATCTTGAAGGAGGTAAAATTATCAGCTCCTTCTCCAGCAAGTCCAGCCTCGAGGGCAAAGCCAACATGCTCACCAACGCGGCCACCCAAGAAAAGGGCTGCCTCGTCAGGGAACTGTAGCTCACCTTTATTTGTGCCAGTATCATGTGTATCTTCGGTTGTTGTCGTTGTCTTAAGTTCTATTAGCCCGGTCTCAGGATTTAAAACATACTCTTCTTTTGTCTCTGTCGTTTCTTTACCTTTGCCGTTGCTCTTCTGATACCTTACCTTTAAAACGATAGATGCATTCAGTACGCTCGGAATAGACAGCAGATCTCCTTCTATAAGGCTCTGACCGCCTACCATTGTAAATCCGCCTGCCTTGAAGGCTCTGCCAAATGCATTGAGTGCGGGGTAATGCTGGAAATGGCATGCCTGACACGCCTGCCCTGTCTGACGTGCAAAGGCCGGAACGGCCTGGCTCTCCTGCGGGGCGATGAAGATGGTGCTGATTATGGCCACAATGGCCATCAGAAAAATACTAATACCCTTTTTCATCTCTTACCTCCAATTCTTATTTTTAACTGCCTACAAAGATCCCTAAATGCCCTACTCCAAAAAAGTTTTAACCACCTCCTTTCTGTCAATTCTTTAAATAATCTTCAGATGCATTGACCTTGCATCTGAATTGAAAGGGAACAGTACCGGCCAGGGCTGAATCATCTTTTCTCACTCTCGAGAAAAACCTCAAGCTCCGTTGAAATCCCCGGCCTTATTGCCACCTTTTCCTTCTCATCCTTAAATCCTTTTAATTTTACTGTAATTTCAAATACCCCTGTTTTAAGTTCCACAGTAATAGGGGTCTTACCGTAATAAGTATCATTTATATAGAATCTGGCTCCGGGTGGTGTGCTGGTAACTATCAGGGTACCATTGGATGTGGTTTCGTTCCCCTTTTTCTGTGGAGGCAAAGTGGATGTTTTTATCGGCGGGGGAGAAGGAGGTAAATCAGGAGAAGGAGATTGTGACTTTGTTAAAGCGGTCAATGCCTGTTCACTCTCCTTCAATATCTTTTTAATAACCGTTGTTAAAGAACTGCTGATATACCT
>CAKKRL010000117.1 GCA_919902655.1 Thermodesulfovibrionia bacterium | reverse complement strand
TGGCGGGAGCGGGTGGGAATCGAACCCACCAATCCCGATTTTATCGGGATACACTGGATTTGAAGTCCAGGAGAGACACCAGAACCCTATCCACTCCCCTCGTTGATTTTATTAGATTTTTCGGTCTTATTGCAAGTACCAAAATCCCCCACTGTAGCAAAATTGTAGCAATCGTAAAGCGCCTTCACAATAGGTCTCAGGCTTTCAGGACAGTGATGTGCATACCGTTCAGTTGTTTTTATTGACTTATGGCCAAGGAGCTTCTGAACTTTGTAGAGATCCTCCCCAGCCTGAATAAGACGCGTTGCAAAGGTGTGCCTTAAGTCGTGAAAGTGAAGATCTTCAAGCTCTGCCTTATTCACTGCACGTTCAAAGGCATCCTTGAAAGCTTCCTTCTCTATGGCATTAGACGCTTTATTGTATAGGGATCTCTCTGTTTTTGGTGCTTTTCGCTATATTTGATCCAAAGCTCGCTAAATGTGATTGTCCTGGCCTTCTGATTTTCAAACCACTTCCCTTCCTGAATATCATTCAGAGCTTTTGCGTATATACGTTCTGCTAACTTTTTATTTTTTGTTTATGTAGACTTTTGAATCCTTTTACCTTCTGCCATGATACTGAACCAGTAGATTTTAGCCCTACGGTAAAGCCCCATATTCATTTCCCTCCTTTCCTGGGGCCTCTGGCCTGGGTAGGCTCATTATAACATGAAGAAGCCACCTTTTTGTGTTTTTCTATCCAAAATTGAATATCTTCAGCGTTAAAACGCAAAAGGCCATTGAGTTTTATGCATGGAATAATTTGTTGCTCAGCCCACGCATAAATGGTAGAAGGCTTAGCCTTCAATAAATTCACAATTTATTTAACGGTTAAGATTTTCATGCCAGAATAGTAACCTGTTCGCTGTTCTAAGAGAGTTTCCCAGCCGAATTATTTTGAACAAAATCATCCAGCGGACCTGACAACAGGTTCTGTAAGAGATGCAAGCAGAAAAGAGGCTACAGGGATAACCTGGGCAGGGAGATTTATATCAGGAGGGCAAGGGAACTGGTCAGGAAATCATCATAAGGTAATAATTAGAATCCCCGCCCTTCTAACAGAGGGGCGGGGCAAAGAACAATATTATCGTTAAAAGATAGGCCATAGGGATGCTAAGCTATAGCGGATAAATCCATATAGAGCCATTGAATATTAATTTTGAAAGCTTCGATTCCTTCCTGAGTTCTTTTTCAAATTTATCTATTAAAGATTCAAGTCTTGGGTTTTCATATTTCTCTATTGTAATCACGCCAATTGTTGCTTTAGGCTCAAGTTTTTTCTTTTTCATTTTGTCCCTCCGGTTGTATTGTAATATTAATATGACTTCCAACTCCAGTGGTTTTTTAACCTATACATGGCCTTGACAGCAATTATTTTTCTGGTATAATTAAATTAACCAGTCCCCCGAACTTAATAAGGCCATAAGATGTGCATGGTACGGCGGGGCAAGGGGGGCTTCGGAAAGATATGCCCCGCCCTAAAATCCACCAGCACACGTCCTTAACACATTTCTATATACGCCTCTGAATTAGGATTTAGGTATGACAGGAGTGGCATCCTGTCAGCCAAGTATTACATACCCACCTTCTGACATTCTGACACTATAATAAAAGATTGTGAAGATTATAGCTTGACAGGAAATATATTACATTGTAATATTATGTATACAAAGGAGGAACCGATGGGAAGTATTGTAAAAAGCATCCGAATTGATAAAAAGACCCTATCTGAGGTAGAAAGCCTTCTACAAACAAAAAAGGAGACTTTCTCAAGTCTTACATCCGAGTTAATTGCCGAATCTGTGAAAATGAGGAAGTGCCCGGGAATAGTCTTTGTTGACGGCCCTGCAGGAAGGCGTGCAAGGATTGAGGGAACAGGGATAGACGTATGGGAACTCGTTTCTGCATATCAGGAGCTTAATAATAACCTCTCCGCCTTAAAAAAGGCATTTCACTGGCTCACAGACAGACAGATTATGGCAGCAATTGGTTATGCAAAGACCTATCCCGAAGAAATAAAAAGGCTTATAAAAATGAACAAGGCATGGAGTAAAGAAAAGGCTCACGCTGAACTGCCCTTTGCCAGGAAGAAAGGATGAAGTTCCTTCTGGATGAAGACCTTAGCCCGAAGATAGCGGTAATTCTTAGAGAAAAAGGGATAGATGCCCTGAGTGTGCATGAAATCGGACGCACAGGATTAACTGATCAGGAGCAGTTAGAATATGCATCCTCTGAAGGCCGTTGCTTCGTGACCAGAAACAGAAACGACTACATCATCCTCACCCGCCAATTCTTCTCAAATGGTTCATCACATAAGGGTGTATTAATCGTATCATCAACCTATAAGCTAAATGACTTTAAGGGAATTGCAGATGCAATTTTTGAATATGCCTCAGGGTGGGGGAAAAATCCTACTGATTATCTATTTGATTTTATCTGACATCTTTCTCCCAAATAAAGGGAATAGAATCTCCTTGAGCACCGGCCTCGGTTTTCAGAAGTTCAAGACGGACCTTTCCACAACCCAAGCCTGCATGGGTAAGACATGAAGTAATCCGCCTTAAGACACTCATGCCTGAAACAGGATGTAGAAAGATTGCATATACTTTTAATCGTAGATTTGCACAGAGTAGGCAGATGACTGTAAGCAAGACATTTGTGAATGAGATTATTAGAAAGCAGAAATATGAGATTCAAGTTTTAAGGAAAAAGATTAAAAACAGTAAACCGAAAGGCATTCCGGGAGATCTTATATGGGGAATAGATTTAGCAGGCAAGAAAGATTCTCATGGAAATCTTTATCACATACTCGGTATTGTTGAACACAAAAGCAGGATGAGTCTTGGCCTAGCGGCTTTGAAAGACAAAGCCTCTATCACAATATTGCGTTTCCTGCTCGATGCGGTTGAGCGTTACGGCAAACCAGGGTTTTTGCGGACGGATAATGAGCCTGTTTTTACCTCGCGCCTGTTCAGATTCGGGTTATGACTGTTAGGGGTTCGTCATCAGCTTATAGACAAGGGTTGTCCATGGCAGAACGGAAGAATTGAACGGTTCTTCGGCACGCTGAAAGAGAAGCTTGACCAGTGGCAGGCCAACAATTCGGAAAAACTTGGAGGGGCGCTCGCTCAGTTCCAGTTCTGGTATAACCATGTCCGTCCTCATCAAAACCTGTATGGAAGGACTCCGGCAGAAGTCTGGAATGGAATCGACATCTTCACAAAAGGGCACAAGCAGGAATACTGGTTTCCTGTCTGCCGACAGGCAGGGAGGCATGGGATGGATTGCTGAGCGGGTTTTATTTGAAGCTTTAACATATCTATCCGGACAATGCTGAAATTAGAGTAAAAAAGAGGGTGTCCGTGGAAGTCTGTGTTCAGAGGCTGAATCGGGCCTAAAATGTTATCCGGACGCAATAAAAATACAGTTGAGAAAAAAAATTAAGGCGAAGAAGTTAAAATGACGGCAAATTCCTGAAGAAATAGCTAAAAACTATGTAGCTGGAGCCTTGCGGACAGTCGGACAGGACACTATCCTTCAGTCCCTGCTCGAGCTTTTCTTCGTTTATTAGCTCCTGTTCAAGGAGTATCTCACCGAGTCTCTTTTTATTTCTCATAGTCCTTCCAAGCGTAAGATTGCCTCTTCGGCAAATTTTGCTACTGTGCTGCTTCCATCTTTTAAGGCATCCGTAAGCGGCCCCCTTGCCGATATATCACCTATCTGGCCAAGGGACCTTGCCGCATTTTTTCTCACCCTGAAATCAGGGTCATTCAGGGCCTTTATAAGGGACGGGACAGCCTTCTTTGCCTTTAGCAGACCTAATGACTTGGCAGCAGTCTTTCTCAGACGGGGGCTTTCCTCTTTTTCTAAAATTCTTATTATAGGAAAGACTGCCCTCTGATCGCCAATTTCACCGAGAGCAAACACTATATTGTCTCTCACCCACTCATCATCATCTACATTCAGGGCTTCCAGAAGTGGCTCAACCGCACTTTTATCCTTTAGCTTACCGAGTTTCAATGCTGCAGTATACCTTACAGGAGGACTTCCATTTCTCAGTTTCCCTAAGAGATCTTCCATAAACCATTACCCCCTTTCATCCCTTAACCCCTGAAGAGGTCCTGTATTCTCCATGGGTCATCCTCAGAACCCTTTTATCCCCTACCCTTAATGTAAGCTTTATCCCGTCAAAATATTCCAGAAAAGGAACTGCATACTTCCTTGACGTCTTGAAGATGTCCCTGAATTCTGCCACAGTTATCTCCCTCTTCTCTGTGAGAAATCCTTTCAATTCCTCTAATATATTATTAAAGGTCTGGGCATCAATGTAAAGGGAATCATTGATTCTAACAAGCCTGCCTTTTTCTACTGCAAGTTTAAGCAGATCTGAAATCGTCTTGTTATCGCACTGAAGTATACCATTAAGTTCCTCCTTTATGGGAGGCTGTGTCCCTGTCTTTTTATAAAGATCAAGTAATTTACCCATCTGTCCTTCGTAATCCTTCATCTCAACCCTGAATGAGGAGAGTCTCACCCTCTCCTGTTCAAGGATTACCTTCCCTTCTTTTTCAAATTCCTCTAACGCCCTGTTAATGGTTTTCCTTAATTCCAACTTTAAACCTTTAACTTTGAACTTTGAACTTATGTCTTCCTTTGGCATTCCACCTTTAATGGGATTTAGTCTATGAAATTCTTCTAATGACGATACTATATCTTTTTTAAGGGACTCAAAAATCCTCCTGTGTATATACCTGCCATCGATAAAGATTATTTCGCCTTTCTTCTCAAGTCCATTCAGGACAAGCCCTGTATCCTTTATATCAGAATCTATCCATCCATTAAGGCTTTCTTTATCTATACCATAAAACCCTTTGGAGAAGATCTTCAGAGAAAGCTTTTCCTCGAGAGAACCCTTTTCAAAAACCTTCAGTTCATTTATAATGTCTGATTTCTGTCTCTTGAGTCTTGCCTTCCCTCTTTCAGGGCCTGTATCAAGGATTACCCCTCCGCCAAGTGTCTCAAGCGGAGAAAACCTCCTTATAATAAATCTATCCCCTGACATGCCAGCTAAAGGACTCTCAAACCTGATCCTGGCATATCCATCTTCGCCGGGACTCATCTCCTTCCTATCAATAAGTATAACCCTGCCGATCACTTCTGTAGTTCCTGTATGGAACCTTATCCTGTCCCTGTTCTTTAGTGGCACGGCATCTTTAAGCAACTCAATCTTAACATCTATCAGAGTTGATGGCAGTATAAAATCAGGGAGCGTTACAACATCTCCCCTGATAATATCCGTTTTCTCAACTCCCTGCAGGTTAAGTGCAGTCCTCTGGCCTGCAACCGATTCCTGAACCTTCTGGTTATGCGACTGTATCCCCCTCACCCTCGATTTTATACCCGCTGGGAGAATTTCAACCGTATCTTCAACAGAGACCTTTCCCGAGAGAATCGTACCTGTAACCACAGTGCCAAAGCCTTTCATGGTAAAGACCCTGTCAACAGGTAGCCTGAAAAGACCTCCGGAAGATTTCTGTTCAACCTGAAGAGAAATCTCTTTTATCGCATCTCTAAGTAAATTCAGGTTATATCCTGTTTTTGAGGAAACCGGGATAATCCTTGAACCTTCAAGGAAACTCCCTTTAACAAACTCTTTAATATCCTCTGTAACAAGGGAAAGCCATTCCTCTTCGACAAGGTCCTGTTTTGTTATGGCTATAAGACCCCTTTTTATCCTCAGGAGATCACATATGGCCAGGTGTTCCCTTGTCTGCGGCATTATGCCTTCATCTGCTGCAATAACGAGAAGGACAATATCAATCCCTCCGGCCCCTGCAAGCATATTCTTTATAAGTTTTTCATGACCGGGCACATCAACAATCCCGATCCTCAGGTCATCCTGCAGATCGAGGAAGGCAAAACCGAGGTCAATTGTTATCCCTCTCTCCTTCTCTTCCTTGAGTCGGTCAGGATTGATACCTGTGAGGGCTTCAACAAGGGAGCTCTTTCCATGATCGATATGTCCGGCAG
>CAKKRL010000116.1 GCA_919902655.1 Thermodesulfovibrionia bacterium | reverse complement strand
AAGCAGGGAAGAACTTCTATATGCACTCAGAGAAGAGGTTGAAGATGCCGAGGCCGCTAACCTCTCACCTTATGGCATAAGGATCAAAGGATTTCCTCATATTACTGAACTTCAGTCTTATAAAAAGGGGTATTTTCAGGTACAGGATGAAGGTGCACAGCTTATAGCCCCTATGCTCGATCCAAAAGCTGGTGAGAGGGTCCTTGATGCCTGTGCAGGACCGGGAGGGAAGTCGACTCATATAGCAGAAATCATGGGGAACGAAGGGGAGATAGTAGCCCTTGATATAAATGACAGGAGACTTAAGCTTCTCAGAGAAAACATAGAAAGGCTCGGGATAAAGATAATAAATATAGCTAAGGCCAATGCCACTCAGGACCTCAGCCATCTTGGAACTTTTGACAGAATCCTCGTGGATGCCCCCTGCTCAGATCTTGGTGTCCTCAGACGACACCCTGAAGGTAAATGGAGGAAGAAGGAGGGGATAATAAAGGAATTCCGGAGGATTCAGTCAGCAATAATTAAAAGTGTTTCTTCTCTCCTCAAACAGGGGGGGAAGATAGTTTACTCTACGTGCTCAACAGAGCCAGAAGAAGGGGAAAATGTGATAGAAAATTTTCTTAAGGAGAATCCGGATTTTTATCTTGATGACCCTTCATCAAATCTCCCTGCAGGGGTTATGGGTAAAGGTTTTTTAAGGGTCTACCCTCATATCCATGGTACTGACGGATTCTTTGCAGCAAGGATAGGAAGGGTCTGAATATGTTTTTCAGGCAACTCCTGAGGGCACTGCTCTATTCAGGTATCTTTTTCGTGATAATAGTAGCAACTGCCTTTGTTACTATGGAGTTCCTTACAAAGGGGAAAACGGTCTCTGTGCCCGATCTTATGAATAAGCAGATAGTAGAGGCAGGGGGGATACTCAAGGATTTGAGGCTAAAATTCAGTATCGAGGGGGAGGAGTTCCATCCTGCTATACGAAAGGACCACATTATTTCCCAGAACCCGGTGGCAGGGGCTGTCATAAAAGAAGGAAGGAGCATCAGTGTTATTGTAAGCAAGGGCGCTCAGGAGGTAACGGTCCCGAGACTGGAGATGGAACACTTGAGGAAAGCAGAAAAGACTATAAGAGAGAATGGTCTTGATATTGGTAGTATTGCGAGGGCTAATTCATCGGTAGGGAAAGATATAGTTATAGCCCAGTACCCTCAACCAGGCTCTGTCACTGACAGAGGAGAAAAGGTTGAACTTTTAATAAGTTCGGGGTCTCAGGATGTATGGTTTAAGACTCCCTTTCTTTCAGGCAAAATGATCGAGGAGGCATCGGCTATTTTAGAGAGGATGGGGATAGAGATTACGATTGTACTGGCTAAAGGAGAAGAACCTGGCCGTATAATCGGTCAGAAACCTAAAACAGGATTTCCTATAAGAAAAGGTGACGGAATAGAACTAACAGTTACGGAGAAATGAAATGGTAAAGATAGCACCTTCAATACTTTCAGCAGACTTCAACCGTCTCGGGGAAGAGGTTAAAAAGGTTGAGGAGGCAGGGGCGGACCTTATCCACATAGATGTTATGGACGGCCATTTTGTCCCCAATATCACTATTGGCCCGCTTGTAGTAGAGGCATTAAAGAAGGTTACCCGCATTCCGCTCGATGTCCACCTCATGATTTCAAATCCTGAGAAATATATAACTGAGTTCGGAAAGGCAGGGGCAAAGATAATCACCGTCCACGTGGAGGTATGCCCTCATCTGCACAGGATAATCCATACCGTAAAGAAGATGGGGATAGAGGTTGGTGTTTCACTGAATCCGGCAACTCCTCTTACTGCCCTCGATTACATCCTTGAGGACATTGATATGGTCCTCCTCATGTCAGTAAACCCCGGCTGGAGCGGGCAGGACTTTATACCCCAGATAATCCCGAAGATTAAGAGGTTAAAGGAGATGATAGAAAAGAGCGGCCATAAGATATTAATAGAGGTTGACGGAGGTGTTAAGGTCGATAACTCTGATAAGATTGCACATGCAGGGGCAGATATCCTCGTAATGGGTTCAGCTATCTTCGGGACGAAGGATTATAAAGAGACGATAGAGAAGGTCAGAAGAAGGCTTGACAAGAAAGAGTAATATTTAATATTATCTTTTTCAAAATCCCCCTCACCCCCTTCAGTTCCCCCCTTGGTAAGGGGGGAGATAGAGGGGTTAAAGTTGGGTGATAGGGGATTATATTTTTATGCTAACTTATCAATAAGGTGTTTTAATGTTTGAAGGACTTACAAATAAATTAGAAGGCATATTTAAAAAATTAAGGGGAAGAGGGACCCTTAAAGAGGAAGATGTCCTTTCTGCACTCAAGGAGGTAAGGATGGCGCTCCTTGAGGCGGATGTAAACTTCAAGGTTGTTAGAGACCTTGTAGAGAGAATCAGAGAAAGGGCTGTCGGACAGGAGGTGCTTAAGAGCCTTACACCCGGCCAGCAGGTTATCAAGATAGTCCATGAGGAACTCACGCGTCTTATGGGAGAGACCCAGAAAAAGATCTATCTCTCTCCGAACCCCCCTACTGTTATAATGCTTGTCGGACTACAGGGTTCAGGTAAGACAACAACTGCCGGAAAGCTGGCAGGGATATTTAAGAAGGAAGGCAGGAGACCCCTGCTCGTTGCTGCTGACACACAGAGGCCTGCTGCAATAGAGCAGTTATTATCTTTAAGTTCACAGATCGGGGTAGATTTTTACGGAACAAGAGAGGGAGATAACCCGATTAATATCTGTGAGAATGCCTCCGGAAAGGGGAAGAGAGAGGGATTTGACCCTGTTATTATAGATACAGCGGGAAGGCTCCATATAGATGAAGGACTCATGGATGAACTGAAAAGGATCAGGGAAAAGACTATTCCTCAGGAGATATTATTGGTTGCAGATGCAATGACAGGACAGGATGCTGTAAATATAGCAAAGAGGTTTGATGAGTCCCTTGATCTTACAGGGATAATCCTGACCAAGATGGACGGCGATGCAAGGGGAGGGGCGGCGCTTTCCATGATGGCTGTGACAGGGAAGCCTATAAAGCTAATAGGTGTAGGTGAGAAACTCGACCTTCTGGAGCCCTTCCATCCCGAAAGGATGGCATCAAGGATACTCGGGATGGGAGATATACTTTCGATTATTGAGAAGGCCGAGGCATCGATAGAAAAGGAGGAAGCGCTCAGGCTTGAGAAGAAACTCAGGACAGATTCATTCACACTTGAAGACTTCAGGTCACAGCTTAAGCAGATGAAGAAGATGGGGCCGCTTGACCAGATCCTTGACCTCATCCCCGGAATAGGGAAGATAAAATCCGGGATTAATATAGATGACAGGGAGTTTATGAAGGTTGAGGCGATCATAGATTCAATGACAAGAAAAGAAAGATCTAATTATGCTATAATAAACGGAAGCAGAAGGAAGAGGATAGCCTTTGGTAGCGGTACAACGGTTACAGACGTTAACAGGGTTTTGAAACAGTTCATACAGGTAAAGAAGATGATGAAGGTCTTCAGTGGAAAGGGAGGCCTTAATATTGCAAGGGAGGTGATGAAGTGGCGGTAAGGATAAGATTAACAAGGGTAGGTGCTAAAAAGAAGCCTTTCTACCGTGTAGTGGCGGCGGACACGAGGATGCCGAGGGACGGTAGATTTTTAGAAATCCTCGGAACATTCAATCCATTAAAGGAACCTGCAGAGATAAAAATAAATAATGAGAAGGTGCTGAGCTGGCTCAGGAAGGGTGCACAGCCATCAGATACAGTTAAGAATCTCTTAATAAAAGCAGGAGTGATCTCTAAGCCTGAGGAGGCCCCTAAAGAGGCCTCATAAATCCGAAGGTCTACGACCTAACAAGGAGGTGGATTCTGATGAAAGAGTTAATCGAATATATGGCGAGGGCTCTGGTGGATAAGCCAGAAGAGGTAGCGGTAAATGAAGTTGCAGGAGAAAAGACAACAGTCTATGAACTGAGGGTATCCACGAGTGACCTGGGGAAGGTTATAGGCAAACAGGGCAGGACTGCAAGGTCGATGAGGACTATCCTTAATGCCGCAGGGACAAAGCTCGGTAAAAGGTGTGTCCTCGAGATATTAGAATAGCACCCTGTGTCCGATGACCTCATTACGATTGGAAGGATAATCAAGGTATTGGGACTTAAGGGTGAGGTTAAGGTACTCTCCCTTACCCATAACCCTGAAAGGTTTAGAAAGCTCCTATCAGTTTTTATTGTCTCCCCACAGGGGAAGGGGTCTGAGAGAAGGATAAGAGGGGTCAGGTCCTGGCAGGGAAGGGTAATCCTTTCCTTTGAGGGGATCAGTACTTCCGGGGAGGCATCAGGACTTCTAAATCACCTTATAAAAATCCCTGAGAAAGATCTGGACCCCCTTCCTGATGGTGAATATTATATATTCCAGCTCATCGGTTTTACGGTCTATACTGATGAAGGAGAAGATATCGGAACACTTACTGATGTATTATCTACCGGAAGCAATGATGTATATGTGGTAAAAAAGGGTGAAAAGGAGTATCTAATCCCTGCCATAAAAGATGTCATCAAGGAAATAGATATGAAAGGGAGAAGGATGGTAATTCATCCGATGAAGGGGTTATTAGACTAAGTTTCTAAAGCTCAAATGTCAAAGGTCAAAGCCCAAATTTTTAATATTTGGATTTTATTAAAAAATCATATTTAAATTCATTTTAAATTTAGCATTTTAAATTTTAAATTTGAAGTGCTAATTTTAAAATTTACAATGAAGTGCGATATCCTGACCCTGTTCCCGAAGGTAATACAGGCCATACTCTCCGAAAGCATCCTCAAGAGGGCGGTAGAGGCGGGTCTTCTTGAAGTTAAGGTTTATAACATAAGGGACTTTACAGAGGACAGGCACCATGTGGTTGATGATTACTCTTATGGTGGCGGGGCAGGGATGGTTCTTAAACCAGAGCCGATATTCAGGGCAATAGATTCCCTGGAAAATAACAGAGAGGAGAGACATATAATCCTTCTTTCCCCTCAGGGAATGCCCTTTAAACAGAAAATGGCTGAAAGGCTTTCTCTTGAGTCCAAACGACTGGTCTTTATCTGCGGACATTACGAAGGGATTGACGAAAGGGTAAGGTCGATAGTGAACGAAGAGATATCCCTCGGGGATTATGTCCTTACAGGAGGGGAGCTTGCAGCTATGGTAGTGATCGAGGCCTCAGCCAGATTGATACCAGGAGTACTGGGTGATGAGAAGTCTGCAATTGATGATTCCTTTTCAGGGGGGATATTTGATTACCCTCATTATACGCGACCCTCTGAATTCAGGGGGATGAAGGTGCCTGAGGTTCTGCTTTCAGGTAACCATGAAGAGATACGGATATGGAGGCGGAGGGAGGCCCTGAGGAGGACGCTGGATGGGAGACCTGATCTCATTGAGAAGGCAAACCTTTCAGATGAGGATAAAAGATTGTTAGAAGAAATCGTAAACGACAAGGAGGAATAATCATGAACCCAATAGCTATGATAGAGGAATCCCAGAAGAAAGAGATCCCACCCTTCAGTATCGGGGATACCGTGAAAGTACATTTAAAGATAGTTGAAGGGGATAAGGAGAGGATACAGGTCTTTGAAGGGATAGTGATCGGAAGAAAGGGTGCAGGGAGCAGAGAGACCTTCTTAGTAAGGAAGGTCTCATACGGAGTAGGTGTTGAAAGGATATTACCCCTCCATTCACCTATGATCGACAAGATTGAGGTAGTAAAAAGGGGAGATGTTAGAAGGGCAAAGCTTTACTACCTGAGGGAGAAAAAAGGGAAGGCAGCAAAGGTCAGGGAAAAAACGGCTGAAACCCGATAGAAGTCAAATTGATTGCTAATGACAAAGAGGCAACTCTCAATTTTCCCTCCCGGAACTACCGAAGAGATATTCCTCTATGAGGAGGAGATATACCGGGCAGGATATAACAGTATTGCCGGTATAGATGAGGCAGGGAGAGGACCTCTGGCAGGTCCTGTTGTAGCTTCTGCAGTGATACTCCCCAGAGGGGTCTTCCTTAAGGGGCTTGATGATTCAAAGAGGCTTTCTGAGGAGAAAAGGGAGTCCCTTTTTATAAAAATCATTGAGACCGCACTCAGTGTTGGCACAGGCATTATTGATGCAAAGGAGATAGATGAAACAGACATCCTGAAGGCTACCATAAAGGCAGCCGAAATGGCTGTCATCTCCCTTAATACCGAACCTGATTTTCTGATTACCGATGCCCTCCACATACCGCTCAATATACCACAGAGGTACCTTATAAAAGGTGACAGGAGAAGCGCCTCTGTTGCCGCGGCATCAATCATTGCTAAGGTAACGAGGGACAGACTTATGATGGATTATCATAAGGTCTATCCAGAGTATAATTTCCATATCCATAAAGGCTATGGCACAAAAGAGCACCTGAATCTTTTGAAAATCCACGGCCCTTCAGAGATACACAGGAAGAGCTTCAGAGGAGTGACCTTCCAATAACATTCTATTTTTATGGAGTACAAGCCCCTTATAGCTATCACTATGGGAGACCCTGCAGGGATCGGGCCTGAGATTATATGCAAGGCCTTCATGGGTGATATAAGAAAAACCATGAGACCAACAGTAATCGGAGACTCGGGTGTAATGGAGAAAACGATAAGAACCCTCCAATTTCCTCTTAAACTTAAACAGATTAATAGGCCAGAAGAATCATCACCGAAAAAAGGTGTAATAGAGATCATTGATCTTAAAAATATATCGAGATTTTTTCATGGGAAGCCATCAGCGATTGCAGGAAAGGCTGTTTACGAATATATAAAAAGGGCTGTCTCACTCGCCGTGAAAGGGGAGGTTGATGCAATCGTTACAGCACCGATAAATAAAGAGACCCTGAAGATGGCAGGAATTCGATACCCTGGCCATACCGAACTCCTTGCAAAACTTACAGGGACAAAGGATTTCGGGATGATGTTAATAGGAGGCCCATTGAGGGTTATCCTCGTTACTACCCATGTAGCATTAAAGGAAGTTCCTTCTTTGATAAAAAAAGATAAAGTTCTAAAAACTATTATTCTCGCACATAAGGCCATGCTTGATCTCGGCATAGAGAATCCGAGAATAGCAGTAGCAGGGCTCAATCCTCATGCAGGGGAAGGAGGTATCTTCGGGAAGGAGGAAAAAAAGGAAATAATCCCTGCTATCGAAAAAGCAAGGAAGAAAGGGATAAATGCCATAGGCCCTGTCCCTCCTGATACACTGTTTCATAAAGCATATAAAGGAGAGTATGATGTAGTTGTGTCTATGTACCATGACCAGGGTTTGATACCTTTAAAGATGCTCTCTTTCGGTAAGGCCGTGAATGTCACAGTCGGCCTCCCGATCATAAGGACTTCAGTAGACCACGGTACAGCATATGATATTGCAGGGAAAGGAATTGCAGACCCTGCAAGCCTTATAGAGGCACTAAAACTTGCAGTGAAACTGGTGGAATCAAAAAAGAAGAAAATAAAAAAGTTCCAAGAATTAATGTCAGAATACGGTGGGAAACTAAAATTTAAAACACATGGCAATTAATTTTACAGACATCTTAGGGTCATTTCTGCTGAGTATCATCCCTATAATGGTCGCAATCGATGCCCCTGGTGTGCTACCGATATATATCGGGATGACAGAGGGGATGGAAAGGGATGAAAGAAAACGGATAGCACTCCAATCTGTTTTTACTGCATTTCTTATTGCAACGGCATTTATGTTCCTCGGAAGGGCGGTATTTAATGCCCTGGGGATAGAGGTCGAGGATTTTATGATAGGAGGTGGAATACTACTCCTCATAATCTCAATTGCGGATATAGTGCGAGTGGAAGATAGATGGACAAAGATCCCTCCTACACTCGGAGTAGTCCCACTAGGAACTCCATTGCTCGCAGGCCCTGCCACCCTGACAACTACACTTATGCTCGTAGGAAATTACGGTTATTTGCCTGTGGTACTCTCACTCATTTTGAACCTGATTCTTGCATGGATAATTTTTAACAGGGCAGAGATAATAATCAGGTTAACCGGGATTAATGGTGCAAGAGCCTTCGCGAAAATAGCATCCCTGCTTCTTGCCGCAATAGCGGTAAAGTTTATAAGGATGGGGATGTTTAAGATAATGGGGTGATTTCGCAGGAGTTATCAATCATGAAAGCCGATTGTTCGGCTTTAACTTGTAAATCTGGTCTCTGCTTAGAAAATCTCTGGTATAATATGGTTTGAAGGGAGGAAAGAATTATGATACCGATAGATTTTGACATTATCGTTTTTAAGGAAAACGAGACATATGTTGCTTACTGCCCGGAACTCGATATATCGAGCTGCGGCAACAGCATTGAACATGCCAAAGAAATGCTTAAGACTGCTGTAAGGCTTTTTCTTGAAGAATCAGAAAAAATGGGGACATTGAAAGATATCCTTGAGGAGGCGAATTATGTGAAAGATGCAAGCGGTAAATGGATGCCTCCGAAACTGGTTGCAACCGAACTCGCCAGCATCTAACTCATGTCTAGAATAGTCGCCATTCCTGCAAGCAAGCTCCGCAGGGTATTTGAAAAAGCCGGTTTTAAATGCTTAAGAACAGAAGGCGACCATTTTGTGTATACAAAGCCCGGAATTATCCGACCTGTTGTAATCCCCGATTGGCCAGCAGTGCCGGTATTCATAATCAAAAACAATCTGAGAACCGCAAACATAAGCAGAGAAAAATATTTTAAACTGCTGGAGAGAGTTTAAGGAAAACGAGGAGAGTAAGAAGATGGGGAGGTGTTTTTTAGTACGAGGTGGGATAAGGGAAGAAAATGAGGCATGATGATAGCAAGATTAAAGACCTGACCCTCTTTTTCTCTTTTATTATCTCAGGCTAACAACTTAAATAACCCGCTGGGGCAACCACCTCTGCAAAAACCGCGGTAGCTATTCCCTGTCGCCTCGATTTATTTGTTGTACACTGTCTTATTAATGTTGGTTTATTTGTTTATTGGTTTCAGATATTTAAATAGAACCGTCCCCTTAACCCTATACGCATCTTCTTTTTTGTTTGATTTTCTAAATCGGTCTTTATGTCGAGCCACCAATAATCGCTAATATCCTTTCTTGGGCTGGCAAGTTTTGAGCGTTTAGTAAAATCAAATAAACAGACCTGACTTTATAGCTAATCTGTCTTAACTTTTGTACAAGGTTCGTAATGTCAGCCCTATGGTCATCCCTTTTTAGATCAAAGAAGGGGAAAAGGTTTAATCCGATTAATAGTGCTGAATTAGGATATTGATAGTCTTTAACGGCTTTCTCATAAACCTTCTTAATTATTCTTTCAGTCGCCTCTTTTCTTTGAGCTGAGGTGTCATAATCGAATACCTCTCCATGAAATCCTTTTTCATTGACTATTTTACTGATTTCATTTTCTTTGCGTCCATCAATAGGGCTTGTTATTTCAATATATTCTTGGTATTCGTGAGAGTCAGCAGGCAAGTTGGTTATTATCGCATCATACTCCTGCTTATCAATGACAAGTTGACACAGGACATTATTTTCTGAATATTTCCAATCACTATATATGGATAAAAGCATCAATTCTTCTAAGAACTTCTTATATAACCCTTCCTTAAGCCTTGCCCTATGTCTCGTCTCATCGTCGTTCATTACTATCTCATACGTCTTCTCAATAAAATGAGCCAATTCTATTGGAGTTCTTGGAGTTGTAATATCTTTTCTATTAAGATAAATCATCCTATATTTATTTACGATAATATAATGGATCTATCCACTGGCAAGAAAAGAATTAACAATATCTTGATAATTTTTGAGACCTATTTTTGCACTCTCTGATTGCTTAGAACATTTTTCGAGGAATTGAATATATTCCTTTTCCTCTTGCTTAATTGAATTGATCAATGTCAGATATTTCTGATAGAAAATCATTTGGCTCATGTAGAAAGGGGCCAAGGCAATATAAGAGATAATAGCATAGTCATCGGGATTCTTTTTTGCAGCGATTTGCAGATATTTAATTATCGTTTCAAGTTCTGTATCACTCTCATTTTTGTCAATATTAATACCTTTGTGAAGCAACTCAAAAAATAAACAACAACCATATACCCTCGCAGTAGATGGGCAATCCTTTACGGTTTGTAATCTTTTTAAAGCATACTGTTGGGCCAGCGAAAATTCTTGCAGGTGGAAATGGATGACACACAGATCAAGGTAAACATTTGAAACCATAAGGTCATACCCAATTTCACTGACACCATCTGCTTTTGGTATAGGGGCATTGAGTGCTAATTCGTAATATTTCAAAGCGGTTTTGTCGTCTTTTCGATAATTATGATAAAGCGCTCCAAGATTAGCATAAATTTCAATTAAGGGATAATCATCTCCTTTAATACAATCAGATAACATCTTTTTAAAGTGTGCTTCTGCTGAGTCTATGTCGCCTTTCATTGCCAATGTATTTCCGAGGATCGAGTTGGCAGGCAAATAATGATATTCATCTATTGCTTTCTTCAATAAGCTTATAGCTTTATCATACTGTTTTAAGTTTCGATACGATATAGCCTGATCAGTCATCTGTTGCGCAGTAAGTTCATCAGAATATTTTGCAAAGATTTTATTCACATCGTTGTCCAATTTATTCTTTCTTTTGCCAAAATCAAAAATTCCCATCTCTTCCTCCTTGTGTTAGAAAATAAAGAATTTTCTCTTTATGTTGACATTGTATATCTCCATGACCAATTTCTCATAATCAGTATATCTTTTCGACATATCGGGATGAATGCATTTTAGAATCACATCCGCGATTTTGTCGTTATAATTCTTCCTCAGTTTATATTCGGCTAAACGGAAATAATCTTGGTTAATTATTTGAGATACCAATGGATTACTAGATGTTAAATCATACGGAAGATAACCGAACAATAGTTCATAAAATATCATGCCTAAACTAAAAACATCAGCAGTCATGTGTGATGAATATTTTATAAATCTTTCAGGACTCATATATGGGAGCGTGCCCATTCCGGTCATTGTCTCAGCATAAGAATTAACTAATTCCTTTGATAGAAACTCTGGGCAGTATCGTTTTTGCAGGTTGGCAATGCCCCAATCACTTACAAAGAAATAAGTGTTATCCTTTTCATGGCTAATTAATATATTTTCTGGCTTTAAATCTTGATGCACAATCCCATATTGTTTGTGTGTCTCATAAAGCCCGCGGATAATATTGATAATTATAATTTTCGCATCATCTATTTCAAGGGGTCCTTTTTTAATAATTTCCCTGAGATTGCTACTGTAGTAAGGCATTAATGCAAACAATTTCCCATTAATAAATACAATTTTTAGCAATTTAGCGACATTTGTGGCATTAATATTAATCCATATATTTAGTTCACGTTCGAATAGAGCCTTGTTATTTTCAATAATCACGTCATCCTTAAAAGTTTTGGCGGCCAATATTCCCCTGGGTATGAGTGATAATTTATCAGCAAGTCGTGGTGTATATTTAATGAGCGATTCAACAAAAGGATCTACAAAATCATCCGATGCGCGACTCAGGATTAGAACCCTTCCCATGCCACCTTCTTTAATAGCTTCAATTTCATACTCATGAATGCCATCAATTCTAACTCTTTTGTTTCCGAACCCTCCTTTACCAAGAACATCGAAGATTTCATCTTTCTGCTCAATAAAATCACCTTTTTTGTATGTAGTTATTTTTCGATCTTCTTGAGCAGGTATTGGATGTTTCTTTTTTCTATGAACCATCTTTCTGATGGCATTATAGAATTCTTCAGGGTACTCCTCTTTAAGTCGTTCTGTATCTTCGTCATCTTCTCTCAGAACAATCATTTTCTTGATGTCGTCAAAGGTCTCCTTATCGTATTCCTCTATAAATTTCCGTATTTCTTGCTCATCACACACTCTGTCTATAAGTCTCAGGACAAAATCGTAAATATCAGGATACTCTTCTCGAAAAAGCCTTATGTCTTCATCTTCTTCGTGCTTATTTGAAAAATCAGAAGAATCCATCTACCTCTCCTCAATCATCTCCACTTATTCTGCCTTTTTCAATAACTCAAAAAACAAGAATTCAGGGACAGCTTACTTAATTCACAAGCAATTAGGTATGGTGTTCCCTGAATTACTATTCCATTTCCTCCCATCCCTCTTTGAGGAGCGTTGTCCTTAAATCTCTTTCACTTAGTTCATGGACCCAAACCCTCAATTTACTGAGTACAGAGATAAGCTCTTCATCGGTAAGCCTCGTCTTTATGTATCGCTGATACTCAATCGCCCATTGATTATTTGCCATTTCATAAACCTTAAAGGGAATCCTTTTCTCATTTATAAGCCATCTTAACTCAGTCTTACCACCACCCTTCCAGAGTCCAAGCCCCTTTTCTCTTGCCTCCCTTTCGTAACGCCTGAATTCATCCATATAGCGAAAGGGGAATCTTGTGTAAGCAAACCCATAACCCTGCTTTATTATTTCTGCATTAAGCATCCGACCATCAAGGAGAAAGACATAGGCTAAGACACGTCCATATTTATCTTCCTTCTCTAAATCGAATTTTAATTTCACCTTCTTTCCTAAAGCCATCCTTGTTGTAAAAGAGCTTGCCTCCTGTGCAAAATACTGGACTGGCTTCAGGGGATGGCTTAACTCAGGGGTATCCACACCGATAAGTCTTACGGTAATTTCGGATTGTTGATTTCGGATTTCTGATTTTTCAATCCCCAATCTGGAATCCTCCCTATGGGTCGGGTCTTCGACAATCCGCAATTGAATTGTATCTCCATCAAAGACCTTTATACAGAGGCCTTGAAGTTCGCCTCCGGAGACATTATTAATTCCGAAGAAAATAAGGGTAAGGATAAAAATGGCTTTTTTCATTTCTACTTATTCAATATCCTGATCTGGTCTGGAGAAGTGAGGATAATTTCAGGTTTACCTTTATATTCCTTTATGATCCCTGTCACCCTGACATGCTTATTAAGGTAATATTTCTCAGGATTATTGGGGAAGAGATGGAAATCTCTATCGAAGATTACAGCAGTAAAGTATCTCTTCCAGTTCGGGTGGAAATTAAGGAAGACTGTCTTCCCTGTATTATTGGTCTTTACAATTATTCCATCAACTGTTTTATGCTGGCCGTAATATTTATCAGCATCCTGCCAGGATATAATATCTTTAGCGAGGGGTTTCGTTGGCCTTTCTTCTGCCTTGAGGTCCTTTAAAAGAGGAATGAATAGAAGAGGTAAGAGGAAAACAAATATTTTTTTATGCATGAGGCTACTTTATCAGAAATGTGCTTATATGGTCAATGGTCTGGTTAGAATTTGGGTTGACTTTAAAGATGGAATATCCTAAACTCCTTTCGGTAATAATAATCACAGGAGGAATGTAATGAAGATATTCATAGATACAGCGAATATAAATGAGATAAGGGAGGCATATGGCTGGGGTGTGATAGACGGTGTGACTACAAACCCCTCCCTCGTAGCGAAAGAGGGAAAGGATTTCAGGAAGGTGATAGATGAGATCTGTTCCATCGTTGATGGACCGATAAGTGCCGAGGCAGTCAGCATGGATTCGGATGGGATGATCAAGGAGGCAAGGGAATTATCAAAGATTCATAAGAATATCGTGGTCAAGATCCCCATGACTAAGGAAGGCCTTAAGGCTGTTAAGAAGGTTTCCTCTGAAAAGATAAAGACAAATATGACCCTTATCTTCTCCCCGAACCAGGCCCTGCTTGCCGCAAAGGCAGGTGCGACCTATGTGAGCCCTTTTGTAGGGAGGCTCGATGATATAAGCCATGTGGGGATGGACCTTGTCGGGCAGATCGTGGAGATATTCGATAATTATGCCTTTGAGACAGAGGTTATAGTAGCAAGCATAAGGAACCCCCTCCATGTTGTAGAGGCTGCAATGATGGGCGCCCATGTTGCGACAATCCCTTTTAATGTATTAGAGCAGATGCTGAAACACCCGCTCACAGATATAGGGATAAAGAAGTTCCTCGATGACTGGGAAAAGGTACCCAAGAGGTAATGACAGCGTCATAGTTGCATGTTATAATAAGACATGCCTATCTTTGAATATCATTGCCCTCATTGCGGTGAGGATTTTGAGAAACTTGTCTTCAGTCAAACAGTTGTAGAATGCCCGGGGTGCGGGGCATCGGAAGTAAAGAAGAAGTTTTCTGTCTTCGGAATGGCAGGTGTTGAATCAAGAGGAGGAGATACCTCTTCTGATTCGTGTGGAACCTGTAGTTCCTCAAACTGCAGTACCTGTAAATAAGCCTGATGGTCCCCCCTGAATCTATTGATGATACCACTTTTGATCTTATCCTGAGAGGACTAAAATCTTCGGAGTTAAAAGTTATTGATCTGAGAAAAGCAGGTTTTATCGATCCCTACGGTATGGTGGGTCTCCTTGAACTCGGAAGGTTTTTCAAACATGAGGGGGAAAATATCACCCTTTACCTTCCTGAGTCAGAGGACATTATAAGATACCTCAGCAGGATGGATTTCTTCAGATTCGCACATGATTATTTCAATATAATCCCTGAACCTCCTGAGAAATTTTCAAGAAACCCGCTATCCGATGTCCTCCTTGAGATAACGAGGATAGAGAAATCGGATGACATACATTATATTGTCGGAAGGGTAAAGGAGAGGGCACATACGATTCTCGAAAGGCACCTCCATTATACCGGGGAGACAATAAATGATTTTTTAGTATCCCTCTCAGAGGTCTGCCAGAACATCATCGAGCACAGCGAAAACACCGGCTTTGTTGGTATCCAGAAGTATTTCTACCATAAGAGGCTCAATAAGAACGTGGTGAAGATAGCTGTGATGGATTTAGGAATAGGATTCAGGAAATCCCTTGAGAAAAGGTTTCCGTTAAAGGATGACCTCGATGCCATGGAAAAGGCTTTACTCCATGGAATTTCACGTCATGCAGATATAGGAAGGGGTCATGGGTTAAGGGCTGTAAGGAAATTTGTCAGGGAGTGGAACGGGAAGATCTCGATCCGTTCAGGTACTGCAAGACTTTCGATAGTACCTTCATGGTCAAGGGGGAGGGAGAGGGATACAGGACTTATACCTTTTCCCGGCGCCCAGATAAATATCGTATTACCAGAGGTATAGAAAAGAGGGATAGGGGCCGAAGTCCCCCATCCCCCGATGTCCTTCTAAAAACTATAGGTGAGTTTTGTGTATATTACACTCACATCATAGTCTTTAGGAATGGTCCCCATCAATAGTGCACCATTGTATGCCCCTGAAGCATCCGTAGGGATATAAGTGAATCCTGTATTATCGAAATCCTTCACATCAAATTTCTCCCACATATATCCGAGAACAACAGAGAGGCCTTTTGCAAGGTAGTATTTCAGTTTGGCATGCATGGTCTGGCGCTTGATATCATCGACTTCTGTGAAGTCAATCGGCGCACTGGGGTTATTATCGTTTGCCGAAGTCCCGGCAGGACTTGAAAGTCTGATTGTCCCATCTGTCTTTGAATAAGCATAGGATATTTTGAAATCGAGCTTCTTTGGAACGACAGCAAAGTTAAGACCACCTCCGAAGGTATCTGCCTTATCCTCGTTTTCTGCCTCCCAGTTACTGTTCGATTCGTAAGCTTTCTCTCTTGTGTAAGGGTCACCGATACTACTGGGAGTCCACTGTCTTGCCTTCGTCCTGTTCTTATATTCCTCATGGCTATAGAAGGCAAGGAGATTCAATCTCTTTGAGACTGCATAATCTGCATCGATGGAGTAGATGTTGTGTTTGTCTTCAAGGAGTCCGAATGGAGAATCCTTGAAATCATCCTTCCCGTATATGACAGAGCCTGTTAATGTGAGTGGCTCTATTGGGTTGACTGTTGCAAGGAACTGAACCCTGTCCCTGTCTCTGTTAGCCTCATCGTATTTCCTGAGCCATGGTAATTGAGCAGTGACGGTTGCGCCTTCAAAAGGAACAGTGTAGTCATAGTCCCCTTCTCTCTGAGACTTCTCATAGGATAATCTCAGGTCTAACCATGAAAGAGGTGTGGTATTAACCGAAACAGAATAGATATTGTCATCCGATTCTGCTACCTCCCTGTGTTCCCGCTCTGTCTTTTCAAATGTGTAACCCAGGGTGAGGGTTGTCGCCTTTAATAGATCAAAAGCGATGTCTATACCTGCTGTATTTTTCTTATAGCTTGAGGAAAGATTTTCTTCAGCTATAGGCTCCCATACAGCATCAGCCCTCACATAGCCGGGGAAATGTATCTCCTCTGTCTTGTTTTCATATTCATAGAAGCGGTACCTTGCCTTAAGATTCATGAAGCCCAGAGGCCTCGATGTGAGCAGGATATTGTAAAGAGAAGTATCTACCTTTGCATCAATCTTACTTTCAGGAAGACTGGCCAGGTTAGATGCATCAAAAGGAGGACTGTTAGCAGCACCTTTCTTTATAGCTGTATTCGTTGTGTAAGGCACAAGTTCATCATCCTGTTCCATCCACCCCCAGGATGCGGTTGCTGAAAGTCTGCTCTTAAGAGGGAGGTTCTTCAATGAACCAGAAAGTGTTATATTCTGGTACCTGTTGTCGGGATACAGGTCTATCAATCCCTTAGATGAACCTGCAGCGTATGAAGCTGAATAGGCGGTTGCAGTAGTACTATCAGTTACCCTGTAAGGGTTATCCCATGTGAGTGTACTTATGTTGTTCTCAAATATAGAGAGGTAATAGCTCGCATTCAAGTAAAACTGTTTCTTTGAATACTCGGCTATCAACTTCAGGGATGTTGTCTCATAATCTATCGGCTCGGGTATCTCAACCATATTTCCAAATCCGAATGAACCTGAGAAAGGTCTTGTCCCTTCCCTCTCTTCCCTCTTGAATTCAACCCTGAAGTTGATCGGGTCTAATGCAACAAGGTCTATATTCACCTTGCCGGTTTTCCTGAAGAGTTCGAGGTCTGTGGAAGAGGCGCCAGCAAAGTAACTGTTAATCCTGCCGGCAAGGTCTGTTGAAGATGTTGAACCCTGAAGGTCGGACTGCATCCTGTCACCCAGCACCAGATTGCCTGAACCGACCCCTCCATAGAGTGTCTTTGCGTCATAGGCGAACCTGTGGGGGATCTGGTCATAAATTAACTCTATCCTGTACTTCCCGTATCTGCCAGTCATCAATTTCAGGCTCTGGTCATCTTCTGCTATATCCTTTGCCTTGAACTCAAAGAAAAAGGTATCCTTTCTCCTGTATTTAACATCCACTTCACCTGAGACACCTTCAGGGATGTCCCTGTATTCCTCAAACTTTGAA
>CAKKRL010000115.1 GCA_919902655.1 Thermodesulfovibrionia bacterium | reverse complement strand
TATTTTATAACTTTAACGGATAGATATTCAATAACAAATATTTTTTTATGATATATCAGAATACAGGGTATATAGACTATAAAGGGATAGAGGCCTCTTTGATATGATTCAAATCATATTATAGTATTATAACAGTTCCATGGGATGAAGATGGAGTTCCAACAGACTTGACAAGGGAGGAAACTAAGGGTTTAATATATATAAAACCTCAGAGAGTGGAATGGATAATTGAGCAATTTCGACTATTCGAGGCTTAAACAAAAGGCACTCAGGACAGCAGAGCGGCTTGGTGACCCATCCTTCTATACCGATAACAGAAATGAGCTACAGACAGCCCATGAAATGCTAAGAACGAACAGTATTCTTAGAAAATGCCGGTCTTACCTTGATGAGTCATTTATGGGTATAGGGCATGGCCTTGCCCATTCAGAGGTAGTGGCAAAGGAAGCTGGGGCGATTTTACAGGTAGAGAGCAGGTTATCTGATCTTGACAGTAAACTTGTACAGGAGTTGATTGTTTATGTGCAGATAGCAGGACTTCTGCATGACATAAGACGGAAAGAAAAAGACCATACTGTCCGCGGGAGCGATGAGGCCAGGAGAATATTAGAAAATATCAGGATAGGAAGTAACTATAAACGGTATATAGTAAATGCAATAAGGAACCATGAAGCATTCAAGGAGGTTATAGAGTCTGAGGACGAGATAGCGAAACTTATCAGCGATTCCTTATACGATGCAGATAAATTCAGGTGGGGCCCTGACAATTTTACAACTACTGTCTGGTTAATTCTTGATTCCGCAAAGACGCCAGTTGAAATACTATGCAGGGATTTTATAGAGAACCTGAGGTATATAGAAAGGATTAAGGACACATTCAGGACAGGGACAGGCAAGAGGTATGGCCCTGAATTTATTGATATGGGAATAAAGATAGGTAATGTTATTTATGAAGAGATGACAAGTATATTAAAAAGAAAAGATGAAAGCCTTAAATCGTGATGATCTGAGAGAAAACCGGATGCTTGAAGGTGCTGTCAGGAGCAAGTCTGAGGAGTGCAAGGCTGGGATGTATCCTATAGATGATGGTCTTAAAGAGTGGTTGAAGAAAGAGTTAGGACTGTAATGATCCGTCCCTTAATTTCAGTGTATTTTCAATCATAAGGATATACTTTATATATCTGAACCCGAACTTCATCAGTTCTATTTGGTCGGTTTTTAATCTTTCAATTTCCTCCTCGTTTATTTCAAAGACAGCAAGAAACCTGCTTTGGAAAATGTAGCGGTAGAGTCTGTCTATATCATAGCTTGCCATATAGAACATCTTCTGTCTTTTGTCGTCAAGTTCTGTCTGTCCAGGGGTCTTTATTCTCAAGAGGAACATCTTCCAGTCCCTGTTCATCTCATCATAAAGAGATGCCTCCTGATCCTTCCTCCATTCCTCTATTGTCCATTCCTTGTTTTCTTTAAAACCGAGGCAGTGGGGTTCTTTTATGAAAAAATAGAATTCGTCATCGATGATTGATTCGCCTTCTTTCCTTTTTAGTATCCCCTGACCAACAGGATAATAACGGCAGTTTGAGGGACGGTCTGTATATATTGTGCATCCTTCAGGTGTAACAAAGGGGCAGCTTTTCTTCTCATCATCGAGCATCCTGAGCATTACAAAGGGGTACGAGGATTTTTCATCAATATGGGTGTAAGTATATTTTTCGAGGAATTCGCCCGATGAGATATTTAATCTGTTTTTTATTCTCAGGATGTCGTACGGGGTAAGAAAGATATCTATGCCACTGCAACATTTTGTGAAACAGTCTATACCTTTATAGCATCTGAACCTGAACCTGGTGTTCAGGCCGAGCTTTAGATGTTCCACAGAACTCATATCCGGTCTCATATTCTTTCCTTAAAAAGAAGGCCGACCCCGATGAATCGGGGCCGGCCTTTAAGATAATTAAAAACTAAATAAGCGGGACGATCAGCAGGGCAACGATATTAATGACCTTTATCATAGGGTTGATTGCTGGACCTGCAGTGTCTTTGTAAGGGTCCCCAACTGTGTCGCCTGTCACAGCCGCCTGGTGGGCAGGGCTCTTTTTTCCGCCGT
>CAKKRL010000114.1 GCA_919902655.1 Thermodesulfovibrionia bacterium | reverse complement strand
GTAAACCTCCTCGGCCTGCCGGACATTTCCTCTTTAGCACCGTAGAGAACAAGGCCGACACCTGTTGCATACATAGGACTGTTCACAATATCCACCAGTCCACCTATATTGATAGGTTTTCCCCTTCTTACAGGCAATTCTATAATATTCTCAGCGACCTCAGGGATCCCCTCCATTATTGCTGTTCCCCCCGTAAGCACAACACCGGAGGCGATCATATCTTCGTAACCTGTCTTCCTTATCTCCCTGTTCACCAAATCAAAGATTTCTTCAGCCCTCGGCTGGATGATCTCTGAAATGACCTGTCTTGAGAGGATCCTCGGTTCCCTCCCACCCATAGACGGAACCTCTATCGTTTCATCATCCATAACGAGAGACGTAAGGGCACAACCGTATTTCTTCTTAATCTTTTCGGCCTCTATACCTGGAGTCCTGAGCCCTATGGCTATATCATTTGTAAGGTGATTTCCTCCTATAGCAAGGACAGCAGTATGCCTGATGCTACCATCGAGGAAAATGGCGACATCTGTAGTCCCTCCTCCTACATCAGCTACTGCAACACCAAGATCCTTCTCTTCCTGTGTGAGGACTGCTTCGCCTGAGGCAAGTGGCTCAAGGATAATATCAAGGACTTCGAGCCCTGCCCTCTGACAGCTTTTTATGATATTCTGGACAGAAGTTACCGCACCGGTAACTATATGAACCTCGGCCTCGAGTCTCACACCAGACATCCCAAGAGGTTCCTTGATACCGTCCTGATCATCGATTATAAACTCCTGGGGTAGTATATGCAGGACCTCCCTGTCAAGCGGAATAGCGACAGCCCTGGCAGCATCAATAACCCTCTCTACATCAGCCTTGTTTATCTCCCTGTCCTTGACAGCAATAACACCCCTGCTGTTAAACCCCTTTATATGGCCTCCTGCAATACCTGTATAGACGGCCTTAATCTCCACACCTGCCATGAGTTCAGCCTCTTCAATAGCCTTCTTTATCGACTCCACAGTGCTTTCAATATTGACAACGACCCCTTTCCTCAGCCCCCTCGAAGGGTGACTACCTATACCGATGATATCAACCCTGCCGCCCTCCTTCACCTCACCAACTATGGCACATATCTTGGTAGTACCTATATCAAGACCTACTACCAGATTTTCCTTCTTCCCCAATTTCACCTCCTTTCGCTATAAAATTGCGGATTCAGAGTCTGCCCCCGGCCATAGGTATTACAATCACCTTTCCTGTAAACCTGAGATCTATCGAACTTGCAAGGACACCTCTCCTCTTAAGCTCTCTATCAATCTCGTTCAGTCTGTTAAACTTCTCCTGATAATTACCAGAACCAACCTTTATCTGTCTCCCAGAGAGATTGACTGTAAGCTCATCAGGATTTTTTGCGACTAATTCTATATCGTCGATACCAAGACCTTTTTGCCCCAAAAACCTCACTAAGGTCAATCCCTCTGAAAGACCCTTCGAATGACTCTTCTCTCCCAACCGGCTTTCACCCAGATCAACACCTGATATCACAGGGAGGGGATACCTTCCCCTGTCCTTTACCCTCTCTATAATCACCCCTTCCCCGTCCACAAGGTAAAAAGAATCACTATAATCAATAATAGCCTCAGGGATCCTTTCGACGAGATGGACCCTTATCGTACCTGGAAGCTCCCTTCTTATCACCGCCTCTTTTATCCACGGTGATTTCAGAAACTTAACCCTCATGTCTTCGAGATTTATCTTCAGGATATTATTCCTTTTTAAATCGGTTATATTTAAGAGGACCTCTTCAGAAAGATGATTATTACCCCTTATCTCAATCTCCCTCACCCTCATTATCTCTAACTCAGAAACGGTTCTGTAAAGGTCTAAAAGAAAGACACAGATAGCGATGACAGAGAGCGATAAAAGTACCTTTTTTAAATTTTGTTTCACCCTCTCCTTCTTTGAGACCTTCTTTTTATTAGACCTTTTTTTCCGCAATATATTCATTACTTGTCAGTGAACAGGTCATTCACTATTCACTATTCACTATTCTTTAATGCCATCTCGAGGATCTTCTCAACAAGTTCACCAAACCCTATCCCTGCTCCCTTGGCGATCTTCGGCAATAGGCTTGTAGCAGTCATCCCGGGAAGGGTATTAACCTCAAGGACATAAGGTGTACCATCTTTATCCACCATGATGTCAACCCTTGTTGCCCCATCGCATCCAAGTGAAATATGGGCTTTGAGGGCTGATTCGAGGGCATATCGGTATTCTTCATCGGTAAGGTCTGGTGGATAGATATAATCCGTAAGCCCGGGGGTATATTTTGCCTCATAACTATAAAACCCTTCTTTTGGCCTGACTTCAATTGCTCCCAGGGCCCTGTCTCCCAGTACTCCGACATGTATCTCCTTCCCATTTATAAAATCCTCAATAATCACCCTGTCTCCGTAATCAAAGGATTTCTCAACAGCGCCTTTTAATTCTTCAATCTTATATATGACACTCACCCCTACACTTGAGCCTTCCTTCGATGGTTTAATAACAAGTGGCGTCTTTAACCTTAAATCTTTAACCTTAAGCTTTGAGTCTTTTTCGTCAAGTACTATATATGGAGGAACATTCAATCCCTCCTGTTCAAGGATCTTCCTTGAAGAAACCTTGTCCATTGCAAGGGCCGAGGCGAGAACCCCTGAGCCTGTGTATGGAATCTCCATGACCTCGAGCAGTCCCTGTATTGCACCGTTCTCTCCCCATCCTCCATGAAGCGCAACAAATGCCACCTTTATCTTCTCTCTTTTTATGGCCTCAGCCACATCCTTCCCAGCATCTATCGCTACAGAATCATAGCCCATCTCCTTGAGGGCATTATGAATGGCCTCTCCGCTTCTTATAGAAATCTCTCTTTCGGATGAAACACCGCCCATAAGCACGCCTATCCTCTTATCAGTTACCATTAATCCCAACGATCCTAATCTCAGGTTCAAGGACGATCTTCCTCTCTTTTAAAACCTTTTCTTTAATTGCATTTATAATAGAAATAACATCGGAGGCCTTTGCCTTCCCTCTATTAACTATAAAGTTTGCGTGAACCCGGGATACCTCAGCATCACCGACCCTGAACCCTTTGAATCCGAGTTCCTCTAAAATCTTTCCAGCAGGAACCGATTCAGGATTCTTGAAGACCGACCCTGCATTCGGTAACCCTGAGGGTTCCCTGTTCTTCCTCTCTTTAATATGGTCTTTTATCCCCTCTTTAATTACCTCCGGGTCTCCTTTTCTGAGTTTAAGATTTGCGTTGACCACAATCATTCCTTCAATGCCTGACCTCCTGTAGCCAAAGGAGATATCATCCCTTTTTGCAGTCTTTATTTCTCCGTCACTATCCATCAGGGTTACGGTATCCACCACATCCTTCATCTCCCCATCCTTCGTCCCTGCATTCATGATTATTGCCCCTCCCAGGGCTCCAGGGATACCTGCCGTAAATTCAAGACCCTCAAGGCCATTGCGCGCTGCAAAGGAGAGGAGCATCGGCAGAGGGACACCCGCCTCAGCATAAATAATCCCCCCACCCCCCCCTTTAGTAAACCCCGCTCCTCTGAGAGGGGCGAGGGTAAAGGGGGGTAGGGGGGGATTTGCCCCCTGACTACCGACTATCTCAATCTTATTTAGATTCTTAAGATTTACCGTTACCCCGGGTATTCCCCCATCCTTCACAAGAAGATTTGTTCCCAGCCCGAGGATGAATAATTGAATGTTGTTTCTCTTCGCCCCCCTGAGAACTGATCTTAAATCTGATAAATCTTCCGGGAAAAACATAACCTCGGCCGGTCCCCCTATCCTGAAAGATGTATATTCTGTCATAGGTTCATCAAACCTTACATCACCCTTCAGTTTTTCCTCGTGAAATATTTCCGTCCATATTTTCTTGTTCAACCAAACCACCAATCTATAAATGTCAAAATCCAAATACCAAATTTGAGCTTTGGGTTTTGACATTCGAACTTTTCATTTTTAATCTTAACAACTCTTCCCCTATCTTCCACACATTACCTGCACCGAGGGTCAGGAATATATCCCCTGGCCTGAGGCTATGCATAAGATCTTCTATTATCGCCTCCCTGTCAGGGATATAAACAACATCCCTGTGACCTTTCTTCTTTATCCCCTCATAGATAAGGGAAGCTGAAATACCATCTATAGGGCTTTCTCCTGCAGGATAGATGTCCGTAATGATCACCCTGTCGGCCTGTTTAAAGGAAACAGTGAACTCTTCAAGAAGATCCCTTGTCCTTGTATAACGGTGTGGCTGAAAGAGGACGACTAACCTCTTCCCAAGTCCTGCCTTTGCTGCCAAAAGCGTAGCCTTTATCTCTGTAGGGTGATGACCGTAGTCATCAACAAAGATTATCCCATCCACATCCCCTTTTATCTGGAACCTCCTCTCAACACCGCTAAACCCTCTGAGGGCTTCTTTTATAATTTCGATATCGATACCGAGCTCTATCCCTACAGCGATGGCGGCTAATGAATTGGAGATATTATGGACCCCGGGCATTGTCAGTTCAAAAGATCCTAATGACCTCCCTTCATAAATTACTTCGAAATGGGAGCCCATACCCTTTAGATGGGCCCCCTCTGCTGTAAGGTTTGCTCCTGACTCAAGTCCATAAGAGAGATGTCTCTTCTCTATTCTGGGCATCATCTCCCTTATGTAAGGGTCATCAAGGCAGAGAACAGAAAGACCATAGAACGGCACCTTGTTTATGAAGGAGAGGAAGGCATTGTTTATCTCTTCCATACTGCCATAGTAATCTACATGTTCCTTATCTATAGTGGTTACAACAGCTATCGTGGGGGAGAGTTTCAGGAATGAGCCATCGCTCTCGTCTGCCTCTGCTACAAGAAATTCGCCCTGTCCGAGTTTGGCATTACTGCCGAGGCTGTTAAGTTTTCCTCCTATAACAACTGTAGGATCAAGCCCGCCCTTCGCAAGAACTGTAGCGACCATCGAAGTCGTGGTTGTCTTACCATGGGCACCTGCAATAGCCACACCGTATTTAAGTCTCATAAGCTCCGCAAGCATCTCTGCCCTGGGGATGACAGGTATTGCCCTGTTCTTCGCAGCTATCACTTCCACATTATCCCTTCTTACAGCCGAAGAAACCACAACGACATGCGCATCTGAGATATTCCCAGCACTGTGACCTATATGTATTCCACCACCCAATCCACTGAGTCGTCTTGTTGTCTCAGACTCTTTGACATCAGAACCTGTCACAACGTATCCAAGGTTCAAAAGGACCTCGGCTATCCCGCTCATCCCTGCACCGCCGATACCTATGAAATGTATATTCCTTACCTTCTTGAACATAAAACATCAACCTCTGACCTCTGTCCCCGGACTAAGTCCATGCACAAATCTGCTACCTTCCTTGCCCCGTCTCTGTTTCCGAGTCTCTTACTCGCCATCTCCATCTGCCATAATCTTTCAGGGTCCTCCATCAGGAACCTGATCTCAGAGGCAAGCCTCTTCCCGTCGAGATCCCTGTCGGGTATTAGCCCTGCAGCGCCTGCATCAATGAGGACTGTCGCATTGATCTCCTGATGGTTTTTTGCAGCATAGGGATAGGGGATCAGCATTGAGGCCTTGCCGCAGGCAGTTATCTCTGAAAGTGTCCCGGCCCCGGCACGTGATACAACAAGGTCTGCTGCTGCATAGGCATCTGCCATCCTCTCTATGAACGGAAGGGTAACAGCCCTGACCCCTCTTGACCCATAGAACTCGCTCACCTCTTCAAAGTCCTTTTCCCCTGTCTGATGGATGATCTGGATCCTATTTTTATAGACATCCAGATAACTTAGGGCCTCGGTCATCGCCTTGTTTATCCTGTGGGCCCCTGCACTTCCGCCAAAGACGAGAATAGTGAAGATGTCCTTCTCCAATCCGAAAACCCTCAATGATTCCTCTTTTACCCCTGAGGTTATCTCTTCCCTGATCGGATTGCCTGTTAGATGGGTTTTTTGCTTCGGGAAAAAACATTCCGAGGATTTAAAGTTTATCGCTATAGCATCAACAAATCGTGACAGGACCCTGTTCGTAAATCCCGGAATGATATTCTGCTCAAGAATAAGTGTAGGTATCCCTCTTAATGCTGCAAGAATAACAAGAGGTCCTGAGGAATAACCTCCGAGCCCAATCACTATGTCCGGTGTTATCTCTTTTATTATCTTTAATGAATCGATCATGGCAAGTGGAAATATTCTCAGTGATGACAGCATCCTCAGGAACCTACGCCCTGCAAGGGGTCTAATCCTTATTGTCCTGAGGGCATACCCCTCTTTAGGCAGGACCCTGCTCTCTATCCCTTTGCTTGTCCCTACAAACTGGATCTCTGCCCCGTTATTCTTAAAGACCCTTGCTATTGCTATGCCAGGATACAGATGCCCTCCTGTCCCTCCACCTGCGATCAGAACTTTCATGGTTCAACCGGACCCCTTTCTCCTCTAAATTCTGGCTTCACCCATCCCCTTGCAGAGGACTTAGGCAAGGACACCTTATTGATATTCCTCGAAATATTAAGAAGTATCCCGAGGCCAACCATATTCATCAAAAGGGCTGTCCCTCCAAAACTCACAAACGGCAGGGGCAGTCCTTTCGGAGGTAAGAGCCCTGTTACAACGCCAAGATTTATCAGTGCCTGGATACCGATCATAAATGTAAGCCCGGTAGCTAATGACCTGCCAAAAGGATCGTCTATCCTGATGGCGATCCTTACACCCCTCCAGAGGATCAGAAGGTATAGGAATATCACAAGGGATGCCCCGACGAATCCAAGCTCTTCCCCTATGAGAGAATAAATAAAGTCTGTATGCGGCTCAGGCAGGAAGAACAGCTTCTGTTTCCCTTCGCCAAGGCCAAGCCCGAATAGTCCTCCGCTTCCGAGAGCCAGCAATGATTGAATCACCTGGAACCCGGCCCCTGTCGGGTCACTCCAGGGATCTATGAACGCTATCAACCTCTTCTTTCTGTAACCTGCATTGAAGAGGACCTTTACGATAAACGGAATAAGGGGGATCGTCAGGGAAAATATATGTGGAATCCTTACACCACCGATAAAGAGCAGGGTTAAGACCATAACACCCATAGCAATAGCAGTACCCATATCTGGCTGGAGCATTATAAGCATCTGGAATAACCCGAGGAGGACAACAGGCGGTAAAAATCCGTATACAAAATCTTCCATCCTGTTGGCCCTTTTTGATATATAGGCCGATATGGTTATAATTATGGTAAGTTTCGCAAGTTCTGAGGGCTGGAAAGAAAGTCCGATAAACCTGATCCACCTCTTTGCACCATTTACCTCTGTCCCTATATGTGGGATAAGGACTGCGATGAGGAGAAGTACCGAGATAATTATCATAGGAAGGGACAGCCTTCTGAGTCTTTTATAATCAAAATTCATTGCAACGAGCATCCCGGTTATACCTGTGACAGCCCAGACAATCTGGTTCTTCAGGAAGTAAAAAGAAGTACCGTATCTCCGAATGGCAATCAAATTGCTACTGCTGTAGACCATAACAATACCGAAAACTACGAGTATAAGGGCAGGTATCATAAGGATCCTGTCGTATCCTGTTCTTTCAGGCATCTTTAAGCCTCCTTACGGCCTCTTTGAATTTTCTACCCCTATCCTCAAAATCCCTGAACATATCGAAACTCGCACATGCAGGAGAAAGTAGAATAGTAGAACCCGCTGTCGCCTTTTCGAAGGCCAAAAACACGGCATCATCCATTGTTGAGGCATAGGATATCTCTGTACAGTCATTAAGTGCCTCTGCGATCTTGTCCTTAGCCTTGCCTATCAGGATCAGGGATTTCACCTTTTCCGTTACAGCACCCCTCAAAGGTGTAAAGTCAGAATCTTTATCAAGCCCCCCTGCTATAAGGATTACTGGAGAGTTAAGGCTTTCAAGGGATTTAAGTAAAGCCCCAACATTTGTCCCCTTTGAGTCATTGATAAACCTCACATCTCTTATCTCTTCGACAAATTCGAGTCTATGTTCTAAACCTTTAAACCCGGCAAGAGTTTCCCTTATTGCACCGAGGTTACAGCCTGCGAGCAGGGCTATAGCTGTGGCTGCCATAGCATTCTCAAGGTTATGTACACCTTTGATTCCTATCTCATCCGAATCTATAAGCGGCAGGGGACAGGTGATAAGCGGTAGTTTGGGGAAGTTGCAATAGATAATCCCATCTCTTAAATAAACACCCTCAACTGCTTTTTTTCTGCTGAAGAAGAATACCTCAGGCAGATCCGGATTATTACCCGTGAGCCTTGAACCGCATAACCTTACTGTCTCAGGATCGTCTGCATTAAGAACGAGAAAATCACCCTCCTTCTGATTTTCAAAGATCCTTGCCTTTGCATTAGTATAGTCATTGAAACTCTTATAACGATCTAAATGGTCTGACGTTATATTGAGGATGCTTGCTATCTTCGGTCTGAATGTATCTATCCCCTCGAGCTGAAAGCTCGACACCTCTGCGACTACATAGTCAACAGTCGACAGTCCATAGTCTATGGTCTTTTGACTGTTGACTGACGACTGCTGACTGACGACTATCTTTTGTATTTCCTCCGTCAACGCCTTTCCGATATTGCCTCCGAGGATTGTTTTAAGTTCCGCCTTACCCAGTATAAGATCCACAAGTGTTGTAGTCGTTGATTTTCCGTTTGTCCCCGTTATGGCAATAAAAGGGATATCCGAAATAAGATAGGAAAGTTCAAGCTCACTTATAATCGGTATCCCCCTTTCCCTTGCAAGATTTAGGGGCATTATATCCATAGGAACACCAGGACTCACTACAATGAAGTCTGGTTCAAGGAATATTATGTCAGGATGTCCTCCAAGCGAAAGGTGGACCGATCTTTCAAGTCTTCCAATCGATCCTGTCAATTCATCAGGACCCTTGGTGTCTGTTGCAATAACCTTTGCCCCGAGCGAAGACAGGAGGTTAGAAACCGCCACCCCGCTTCGTGCAAGACCTACAACCGTTACCTTTTTGCCCTTTAGTATCATGCCCGTCTGATCCATATATCCATAACTGTTAGCATTAAATTAAGTCCTGACCTTTGCCTTCTTTCCTTTCACCCTGGGCTTCTCATTATTCTTCATTTCCCTGGTGACATAGATCCTTGGATTTTCTTCCTTCGAAAGTATCCTGAATCCTTTATCAAAGAGGAAGATTGCATCGTCCCATAGTCTTCTGCTGCCGAGGACAGCTATAATAACCCTTTTTACATCCCTTGATGCCTCACCCACAAAACAGTGTCTCGCACTAACAGTGTATCCTGTCTTACCCCCTTCAGCCCCTTCATACATCCAGAGGAGTTTATTATGGTTCCTCAGGGCAACCTTCCTTGCGCCGTTTTCCATGTCTATAACCGCAACCCTCGTCTTCAATACATCAGCAAGGAATTCTTCCTTTAGTGCCTCCCTCATAATAATGGAGAGGTCAGAGGCTGTTGTATATTGTCCTTTCCCCGGCAATCCGCTCGCATTAATAAAATGCGTATCCTTTGCACCGATTTCCTTTGCCTTCTTATTCATGAGCCTGACAAAACTCACCTCACTTCCGGATACGCTTTCTGCAAGTGCAATTGCCGCATCATTTGCAGACTTGAGTAAGAGGGCGTAGAGAAGTTCTTCGGTCTTTACCTTGTCACCCCCATTCAGTTTCAGTCTCGACCCTGATGCTGCGGACGCATTTGCGCTCACTACGACTAATCTTTCTAAGTTGGACATTTCCAGAGTAAGAAGCGCAGTCATCACCTTCACCGTACTCGCAGGTGGTCTCTTCAAATGAGGATTTTTGGCATAGAGGACTGTACCTGTATCGGCATCTATCGCAATGGCCGCCTTTGCAGTAAGTTCATCAGCATGAACGTCAGTGACCAGTGACCAGTGACCAGTGACCAGTAAAAAGAAAATAATAAAAATTATTTTCATGACTGACGACTCTCGACTATTGACTGATGACTGTCTCATAATCACCTCAGTTTCAGTATACTTAAACTTAAAAGGGCAAGTATTATCCCTACGATCCAGAACCTTATAATTACCTTTGGCTCGGGCCAGCCCTTAAGTTCAAAATGGTGGTGTATCGGGGCCATCTTAAAGACCCTTTTGCCTGTAAGTTTATAGGCGCCTACCTGGAAGATTACTGATAGCGCCTCGATTACAAAGATCCCTCCAACAAGTGTGAGTACTATTTCGTGCTTCGTAATTACTGCCAGAGCACCCAGCGCTCCTCCAAGGCTCAGGGACCCCACATCCCCCATGAATACCTCGGCAGGAAAGGAGTTATACCACAGAAACCCGAGACATGCCCCCAGCATTGCTCCGCAGAAGACGGTAAGTTCCCCTGTTCCCGGAAGATAGAGAACCTGAAGGTATTTTGAGAACTGTACATGGCCTGATATATATACAAAGGCCGCATTCGCCATAGCGGCAATACCAACAAGACCTGTTGCAAGTCCGTCTATACCATCTGTAAGGTTGACCGCATTCGATGCCCCTACTATCACAATCACTGCAAAAGGTATATAGAATAATCCGAGATCGATAAGCCACCTTTTAAAAAATGGGATGCTGAGCATTGAACTGTTGGGGTCCTTCGGATCAATATAAAGAAAGAGACCAACAATCAACCCGATAATTATTTGCCAGAGAAACTTATATCTCGCCCTGAGTCCCTTTGATTCCGCCCTTTTTATCTTTAAATAATCGTCAACAAACCCGAGGATCCCAAGGCTTATGGTAGTAAAAAGGAGCAACCATACGTATTTATTTTTCAGGTCTGTCCAGAGAATTGTAGAGATCACTATAGCCCCAACAATGAGTATCCCGCCCATCGTAGGTGTACCTGCCTTGTTAAAATGTGACTTGGGGCCGTCATCCCTTATCTGCTGACCGACCTTAAACTCTTTAAGTTTTTTTATAAGCCATGGCCCCATCAGGAAGGCAATCATAAGGGCAGTGATTGTGGCCCAGGCAGTCCTGAAGGTGATGTAGCGGAACACATTAAAGGGAGAAAAGATTTCATGAAGGGGGTAAAGAAGAAGATATATCATCAGAGCCCCCCTTCTCGGAACGAATCGATTCCGGCAAGAATCCTTTCCATTCCCATGGCCCTTGAACCCTTGATAAGTATTGTATCACCTTCCCTCGATATATCCCTGAGAGCAACTTTTGCATCCTCGGCGTCCTTACATATATGGATTCTCTCTCTATCCATCCCTTCTTTCAACGCAACATCAGCTGCATACCTCATGAGGTCGCCCACTGCTACGAACTTATCTATACCCATCTTAACTATCTTGGAACCCACTTCCCTGTGAGCCTTTTCTTTATAATCACCTAATTCGAGCATATCACCGAGAACAGCTATTGTCCTCCCTCTATTGCCGATGCTGATAAGTACATGCAGGGCTGCCTCCAGGGATTCAGGATTCGAATTATAGGTATCGTTTATAACCCTTCTCCCGCCAATATCCATCACCTCCGACCTCATCTGAAGGGGTCTGAAACGCTCCAGGCCCTCCTTAATGGTCTCCTCATCAAATCCCAATGAGATCGCTACAGAGGCAGCTGCCAGGGCATTATAGATATTATGCCTCCCGGGGACTGTAAGATGTATCCCTTCTATCTTGATCTCCCTTTTCTTTCCGATCACAGGTGCTGTTGAAGGAATCATTACCGATGGCAGGAGGTAATCAAAGATATTTGTCCTAACAACTATTGAGAATACCGATGATAGGCCTTCATACCTGACCTTTATGGCACTTACATCGGCATCATCCCCGAATCCAAAACTCACCACCCAGCCCTTGAATTTCGAAAGATCGAGCCGATTTAGATAGGGGTCATCGTTATTAAGGACAACTGTCCCCTCTTCATTTAATACTTCAAGTAATTCTGCCTTGGCCCTTGCAATATTATCAAGCCCTCCGAGGGTCTCAAGATGCGCAGGGCCTATATTCGTTATCACCCCTATCGTCGGCACCGCTATCTCTGCAAGCCTCCTTATCTCTCCTTCTGCCCTCATCGCCATCTCCGTAACAACAGCCTCATGCCCGGGGATAAGTTTCAGGAGTGTAAGAGGTACCCCTATATGATTATTTATATTTCCCTCGCTCTTAAGGGTATTCCATTTTCTTGAGAGGATCGAGGCGATCATCTCCTTCGTAGTGCTTTTACCGTTAGAACCGGTTACGCCTATTACAGGCATGTCATATCTCATCCTCACGGAATGTGCTATATCCTGAAGGGCCCTGAGTGTATCCTGAACCATGATTACCGTGAACTGCGAACTGCCCGCCCCGCTTCTCCGTAGGATCCTGTGTAGCGGAGCGAGGCCGGGGTGAACTGTGAACTCTCCTTCTGCAATCACTCCCCTTGCACCTTTAGAGATAACGTCTTCAATAAAATCATGGCCATCGAACTTTTCACCCTTCAGGGCAATGAATAAATCACCATCCTTCACTACCCTTGAGTCCGTGGTAATACCCGAGAATACTGTTTCCACTTCTCCGGTCATAATCCTGCCGCCTGTTGCCTTTAATATCTCCTCTAAAGTAAACATCGCCGTATCATCAGTATGCATGGCGCAAGTTTTATGATGCCCCCCCTTAAATTCCCCACTTGCTAAGTGGGGAGCGGTGCGGTGCGTCATGCATCCTGTATCATGCTCCTTTATTGCTTACCCCCTCTAATCCTTCTTAATATCAACTCCCTTGCTACCTTTCTGTCATCAAAGGCGTATCTCTTATCTCCAATAATTTGGTAGTCTTCGTGTCCTTTCCCGGCTATAAGGACAAAATCTCCTCTTTCTGCCAAACCTATGGCCCTTCCGATAGCCTCACCCCTTTCATGCACCACTTCATAATTTTTCATCCCTGCCGCCTTAATCCCTTCTTCAATCTCATTTATAATCCTAAGGGGATCTTCACTCCTCGGGTTGTCCGATGTTATTATCACGATATCGCTGAGTGTGGATGCCGCCTCTCCCATCTTCGGCCTCTTTCCCCTGTCCCGATCTCCACCGCATCCGAAGACAGTGATGATTCTTGCCCCTTTACCCTTTTCCCTTGCACCCTGTCCCATATCTAAGAGTTCTCTCGCTGCAGTAATAACCCTTCTTAATGCGTCCTCTGTATGTGCGTAATCAACTACAACGGCAAAATCCTGTCCCTCCTCTATCTTTTCGAACCTCCCGGGAACGCCCTTCATTTTTGTAACCCCTTCTTTTATCGCAGATGGTGAAATCCCGAGGCCCAGTGCCACACCTGTTGAGGCAAGGATATTATAGACATTATGTATCCCAATAAGAGGTGATTCTATCTGGATATTTCCCTCAGG
>CAKKRL010000113.1 GCA_919902655.1 Thermodesulfovibrionia bacterium | reverse complement strand
CGATGTTTATCTTTGAGCCCGAAAACTTGTCGAAAAGGATTGTATTGCCCACCTTAACCTCTTTCACCTCTTTCCCTACGGCCTCAACAATACCTCTCTGTGGTTTCTCTTTGGCCACATCAGGCACATAAATGCCCCCAGATGTTTTTTCGATCTCTTCTGAATATTTGACAAAAACCCTGTCTTTTAATGGTTTAAATTTCATAGTACCTCCTTTCTCTACGAGTCTTAGACTAAAATTGTTAGCACTCTTTACGGGCGAGTGCTAATATAATTAATCTGGTGTTAAAAGGCAAATCCTATTCTAAGCAGAAAATGCAGGATAATCCCTGATTTGAGCTATTATAAACGAGGAATAAGAAATTATCAATATTATTATTGAATATTTAAGTTTTTTCCTTAATTCCTTTGAAAACCCTCCATCCCTTAAGGACATCGATAGCCCTCTGAAGCTGGATGTCTTCTTTTCCTTCTTTGTCCTCAATCTCCGGAAGTATCTCTTCATCAGGAGGTTTCTTCTCGATATCATCCTCTTTCTTCTGTTCATTTGTTAGATGACGTTCGAGGTCCTTCTCCCTTATGGCAGTACGCGGCTTGACAGCCTTTACCTTGACTACGATATCAGGGGTGATCCCGGTATTCTGTATAGATTTACCCTTAGGCGTATAGTACTTTGCTGTTGTAAGCCTTAGCCCCGAGCCATCGCTCAAAGGTATTACAGTCTGGACAGAACCTTTTCCGAAGGTCTGGGTACCAAGGACCATAGACCTGCCCCAGTCCTGCATTGCCCCTGCCACTATCTCGGAGGCACTGGCGCTCCCCTCATTCACAAGCACAATCATGGGGTGCTCATAATATGGCCTCTTTGAGTCTGTTATATACTCTCCTTTTTCTCCATTGCGGCCCTTTACGGAGACCACCATTTTACCGGGCGGTATAAACTCGCCTGATACTTCGACTGCACCATTCAAAAGGCCTCCGGGATTGTTTCTGAGGTCAAGGATAAGCGAATTTGCCTTTTCCTTCTCGAGATTTTTCAGGGCATCTGCAAGGTCTGTCCCGGTCCGTTCCTGAAACTGACTGATCCTTACATATCCGATTCCATCTTCCAGCATCTTTGACCGTACACTCTGGATCTTTATAATATCCCTGACGATGGTAAAATCCTTTGCCTCCTGCAGCCCTTCTCTCAGGATTGTTATTGTGACAGAGGTACCCTTTGGCCCTCTCATCTTTCCCACTGCATCCTGAAGGGACATATCCTTTGTGGACTCTCCGTTTATCTTTACGATCCTGTCACCTGCCTTTATACCTGCAGTATCCGCCGGGGTTCCTTCGATCGGGGCTATAACAGCTAAATGGCTATCCTTAATTCCTATCTGGATACCGATACCACCAAACTCACCCTTTGTTTCAACCTGCATCTCCTTATATGCCTCCGGCGTCATATACGAGGAGTGGGGGTCAAGGGAATTGAGCATCCCCTTTATAGCGCCCCTTACCAATTCCTTCGGATTTGCCTCTTCAACATAATTTTTCTGTACGAGGGAGAGAACCTCTGTGAAGATCTTCAGGCTCTCGTATGTCTCTCCCTCTGTTTTGACACCCTCTGCAGTCCATCGTCCAACGAAAACCCCGATCAGGGCAATCGTGATGATGAGGGAAATAAAACCTATTTTTCTCTTTGACATCTTTTCCATTCTATCCTCCTGATTTTCATTGTTTCTCCCTGACCCCTGATCAAGTCAGGGGAAGGGTCTCGTCCCGCTGTTAGATCCTTCGGGCATTCGCCCTCAGGATGACTGTTTTGCAGTCAGATTCTTCGGCTTCGCCTCAGAATGACAATCATAAAAGATTCCTATTTTTTCCTCAACCATACTAAAGGATCCTGCGGTTCACCTCTATACCGGATCTCGAAGTAAAGGATCGTCCCACGGATGGAACCTGTATCCCCTGCCCTTCCTATTACCTGGCCTTCAGATACGGTCTCTCCGACCCTTGGAAATATCTCTGAGGCATGGGCATAAAGACTATAATACCTCTCTCCGTGGTTTATAATCAACATCTTTCCGTACCCTTTGAACCAGTCGGAATATATTACGGATCCCTTATAAACAGTCCTGATATCATCACCGCTCCGGGTTTGTATCTCTATCCCTCTTTTGAAGATTGGTGTATGAAACTCAGGGTCTGTCTGTCTGCCGAAAAGTCCTGTGAGTTTCCCATCATTCGGCCAGGGAAGCCTCCCCTTATGGCCTGAAAAACCAAGTCCAGGTATTATCGGCATATCTGCTTTCCTGTCCATGTCCTTAATCAGCGCCTCTACCCTCTTGGCAGCTTCTTCAAGTTCCTGGATAAGTTTCTCACGGGTTGACTTCTCTGTCCTGAACGAACCCAGAAGAATGAGTTTCTTGTTCTTTTCGGTCTTCAGTTCGTCCTCTTTTTTCTTTACTGTTTCCCTGTATGACGATACCTCTTCCCTGAGTTTTTCAAGTGATGTCATATCCATTTTCAATTGGACCCTGTCCTCATTATAAGATTCTATAAGGCGACGGTCATGATTTGCCATGACCTTCAGGTATTTATATCTCCTGAAGAGGTCCTCAGAGTCCTTAGCCCCTATAAGGACGCCATAATAATAACCCCTTCTTCCCTGTTTATATACCGACCTCAGCCTTCCCCTCAGATTACTCTTCTCCTCTTCTATTCTTTTGTGAAGGAGGGTAAGTTTTTCTTCTGTCTTTTCGATCTTTTTTTCGGTGTCCCTGAGCCTGGAATCATGATACTTAAATTCATCCTCTTTTTCTTTAATCGACTTTTCTATCAGCTCAAGTTCTGATAGTACCGATTTCTCTTTTTTTTCGACCTTCTTGATCCTTTTTTTTTCTTCCCTTATCCTGTCCCTGTATCCCTTTAGTTCTTCCTGTTTCGTTTTACCCCAGGCCTGATGAGAAGTAAGAAGTAAGAAGCAAGAAGTAAGAAGTAAGATGATAAGTATCCCACTTCTCACCTCCCACTTCTCACTTCTCACCTCCCACTTCTCACTTCCCACTTATTTCAGAAACCTCCCCATAGAAAATAAACTGCCCAAAAGCCCGAGCAGAAAACCAGACAGAGGTATCGGGATAAGTGCAGAAAGAGCGAGAAAGCCCGGATTAAATCCCGGCAGCCTGAAATCGATCCCGTATGCCGCTATACTGTAAAATAGATAGAGAAGCAGGACGGATAAAACCCCGGCGCCAAACCCCTGCAGTGCACCCTCTACGAGGAAGGGCCCTCTGATAAATCCCTTTGTTGCACCTATGAACTTCATGATCTCTATTTCCTCCTGGCGGGCATAAAGGGTAAGTCTTATTGTGTTCGATGTGATAAATATGATACCCAATGCAAGCAGGGATCCAAGGAAAAGACCTGTGACCCTGAGACCTTTCAGAAGGGATGTAAGGTCTTTTACCCATTCCTCACCGTAGTGGACCTCTTCAACACCGGAGAGCATCTTGATAGTCTCCACAAGCGGTTCTATAAATTCTGAAGACCTGTATTCCTTCTTAACCGAGACATCAAGGGATGCGGGGAGGGGGTTTTCTCCGATACTGTCAAGAACCTCTTTTTCTCTTCCCAGTTCTTTTCTGAATTCTGCAAGGGCCTTTTCTTTAGACGTATAAATAACCTCTGCGACCTCCTTCTCTTTCTTTATTTCCTTTATCAGACCATCTTTGTCGGTATCATCTTTTAGATAAACAGTTATCTGAATCCTTTCTCCCCATCCCTCATGTAAAAGATTGAGATTGAGAAAAAGGATGAGAAAAATTCCGAAGATCATCATAGAGACAGATATAGTAAAGATGGCTGTAAGTGTAAGTAATTTATTCCTGCTGATATTTCTCAGCCCTTCACTTAGATGATAAGAAATCAACGGAGCCCTTCCCCTGCCACCCTTCCGCTGTCCAGTGTTATAACCCTTCTTCCGGAAGATGTGAAGAGATTTTCATTGTGGGTTGCAACCAGGACAGTTGTTCCCTTTGAATTAATCTCTTTAAAGATTTCGATTATTGCTGAGGCAGACCTGTTATCGAGGTTGCCTGTAGGTTCATCAGCGAGGAGAATAGTGGGCTCATTTCCCACTGCCCTGGCTATAGCCACCCTCTGCTGTTCTCCTCCGGAGAGGCGGAGAGGGTAATCATCGGCCTTATGAACAAGACCCGCAAGCTTAAGGACATTAAGTGCCTTCTGCCTGATCTCTTTATAAGGAGTCCCCACAACCCTCATCGCAAATGCCACGTTCTCAAAGACAGTCATATTGGTAAGGAGTTTGAAATCCTGAAATACTATACCGATATTCCTTCTGAGATAGGGGATACTCCTTTTACTGAGTTTATAGAGGTCCCATCCTGCAATCAGGATCTGGCCTTCATCTGCTATCTCGGCGTAAAAAAGGAGTTTCAGTAAGGTTGTCTTGCCGGCACCACTCGGCCCGGTTATGAAGATGAATTCGCCCTTCTCTACTTTCAGGTTCACATCTACGAGTGCGGTCGAGTTCCCGTCATAATACTTTGTGACATTGAGCATCTCTATCATAATAACTTAAACTGAAAATCCCAGATAGTTAAGTCTACGACCCATAGGGAGATTAGAATTTAGATATTAAAATTTTTCATTCTTACTGCTTCCTTCACAGCCCTGATGATGTCTTCTTCCGTAAGTCCGTAGAGTTTAAGCAGACCTTCAGGGTCACCGGAGCATCCGAAACAATCCCTGATGCCGATCTTCCTGACAGGGACAGGGTACTTCTCTGAAAGGACCTCGGATACAGCACCACCGAGGCCACCAATAATCGAATGCTCCTCAGCAGTAACCATAGCCCTGCTTATCTTTGCTGCCGATATTATTGCCTCTTCATCAACCGGTTTGATGGTAGACATATTGATTACTCCTGCATCAAGACCTTCCCCCTTTAATATTTCCGATGCCCTGAGGGCCTTATCCACCATAATTCCGCAGGCTACAATATTCACATCTTTCCCGATATGAAATATATAGGCCTTTCCTGTTTTGAACCTATAATCCTCAGGCATTATAACAGGTACCTTTACCCTTCCGAGACGGACATAGGTGGGGCCGTACTCTTCGGCGATAACCTCGATAACCCTTTCCGTCTCTATTGCATCTGCAGGCACGATTATCGTCATATTCGGCAGCACCCTCATAAGGGCTAAGTCTTCGATAGCCTGATGTGATGCACCGTCCTCCCCAACTGTGATTCCTCCGTGGGTTGCGACTATCTTTACATTCAGGTTACTGTAACAGATTGTCTGCCTTATCTGTTCCCATGCCCTGCCTGTTGCGAAGATTGCGAAGGTAGATGCGAAAGGTAGCTTTCCTGTGAGGGAGAGGCCTGCTGCTGTACCCATCATATCCTGTTCTGAGATCCCTATGTTGAAAAACCTTTCAGGAAATGCCTTACCAAACTTTCCGGTATTTGTAGAGCCGGACAGGTCAGCATCAAGGACTACTATATCAGGCCTCCTCTTGCCAAGCTCGAGGAGGGTCTCACCATAGGCCACCCTTGTTGCCTTTGCCTTAACTATTTTTGTCTCTGCCTTATCCATCAGATTTCTCCGAGTTCCTTCAGGGCCTTTGAAAGCTCCTCAGGTGTTGGTGCTATGCCATGGTATTCAACACGGCCCTCGAAGAAAGAGACACCTTTACCTTTTGTTGTATGGGCGATGATTACTGCAGGCTTTCCTTTTATTGTCTCTGCCTCATCCATGGCATTAACTATCTCTTCCATATTATGACCGTCTATCTCAATGATATGCCAGCCAAAGGCACCCCACTTTTGCGGGAGAGGGTCTATCCTCATAACCTCTTTTACAGGGCCGTCTATCTGGAGGCCGTTGTTATCTATAATAGCGCATAGGTTGTCGAGGTGATAATGGGCCGCGGTCATGGCTGCCTCCCAGACCTGTTCTTCCTGTATCTCTCCGTCTCCGAGCAGACAGTATACCCTTGAATTGATGCCATCGAGCCTGAGCCCGAGGGCGATACCATTTGCTACTGATAAACCCTGACCGAGCGAACCTGTAGAGATCTCAATGCCAGGAAGGCTCTTACTATTCGGATGACCCTGAAGCGGACTGCCGATCTTCCTGAGTGTCTTAAGGAGTTGAGCGTCGAAATAACCAGCCATTGAGAGGGTGGCATAAAGAAGCGGGGCTGCATGCCCTTTTGAGAGGATAAATCTGTCCCTCTCCTTCCATAAAGGTTCTTTGGGATTGTATCTCATCTTGTAGAAATAAAGAGCAGTAACTATATCGGCAGCAGAGAGTGAGCCACCTGTATGGCCTGAACCTGCAAGGGTGAGCATCTTTAATATGGATATTCTTATAAGTCTTGCCTTATCCTCTAATGCCTTTATATCTACTGTTATTTCCATCTGAAAATCTCCTTTGGACAGGCGAGACGCCTGTCCTACCAGTAAATATCTACGCTACAACGAAGTAGGTCAGGCGTCTCGCCTGACTTATTTTTATTCTCCCTTTGAGAGATACTCAAGGATCATATCGTCAAGACTCTTTTCTTTTTTGGGTTCCTCTTTTTCCCCCTCATCCTTCTTTCCGATGACTTCCTCTTTCTCAGTCCCGGCAGATGCCTTTCTGAACTTCCCTTCCCTCAACTCCTTAATCATCGCCTTATGTTGTTCCTCCATAAGGCCTCTGACGACATTCTGAAAACGATCGACCTTTACAATATCGGCATAGCTTGTTTTTCTGGAAGAGAGAATAGCACCTTTTGAATAAAGGAGGGTTACAATGACAGGATTACCTGTTCCGCCGTCCTCTGTCTGGATATGATAGATCTCACCATCTACCTTTATATCAGTATTGTAGCCTGTTAACATGTTAAAAACAATTGTAATTATATACTAAATCACTTTAGATTATCAAGGGGGTTGCATATATCAGAAATTCTTGTTTAATTCTTGCCTTCTTATACTCTCTGTTATACAATTTACACTTGTAGGGCAGGGCTGTAGGGGCGTATGGCCATACGCCCCTACTAATGCGAACCTGAAGGTCTGCCCTGCATCGTTAAAACAATTTATTATGCACTATTAAAGGAGGCAAAATGGAAGCCCTGTCACATCTCAATCCAAAAGCGAGGGAAACAATACAGAAATTCTCTGAAGAGATGAGGTCCGTTTTCGGGAAGAATATCATATCCATCCTGCTTTACGGCAGTGCAGTAGGAGATAATTTTGACCCGGAGCGGTCAGATATTAATTTCCTTATCGTTTTTTCGAAGATAGACATGGACATTCTGAGGAAATACACAGGTGTCTCCGGGAAATGGCAGAAGAAGAAGGTGGCCACACCCCTTATACTTACGGAGGATTATATCCTTAACTCCGCAGATGTTTTCCCTATCGAGTTCCTCGAACTCAAGGAAAACCATGTCCTTCTCTACGGCAAAAATATCCTGAAAGACCTTACAGTCGATCTTGAAAACCTGAAGCTCCAGGTGGAGGAACAACTTAAAGGAAAACTCCTGCACCTGAGAGGTGGTTTCCTTGATTCCGGGGAAAGGAAGGGGTATCTCGAAAGACTCCTGACTTCATCCCTGATCGCCTTTGTCCCGATATTCAGGAATGTCCTGAGACTTATGGAGAAGGGCGTCCCTGTCTCAAGGGGTACACTTTTCAGGGACTTCTGCTCAGAGGTAGGTCTTGATGAAAGGCCTTTCTTCAGGGTCTGGGACATTAAGGGAGGCAAGACAAAACTCATAAAGGAGGAGGTGATAGAACTCTTCGGAGAATACCTGTCCCAGATAGAGAGACTTGTTGAAAAAGTGGACAGCCTTATCCTTAAAGGAAAGGTCAGATGATTCTCAACCTCAAGGCAAACCAGAACTTCCTTAAGCTACAGGATGAACTGGCAGGGACAGAGAACCGACTTTCAGTAGAGAGGAAGAGGTATAATGAGAAGGTGCAGGAATACAATCAGCTCAGACGCCGGTTCCCGTCTAATATGGTTGCAGGGATATTCAGTTTTAAAGAAAGACCGTATTTCGAGGCTGCAGCTCCGGCCAAAGAGGTGCCAAAGGTAGATTTCGGGAAATAATGGCATGGTGAAAGACAGACCTGCACTATATCTCATCGACGGCAATTCCTATATCTACAGGGCATATTACGCCATAAGGGGACTATCTAATTCAAAGGGGCTTCCGACAAATGCGATCTATGGATTCACAAATATGCTCCTTAAAGTAGTAAAAGATAAAAAACCTGATTATGTGGCAATTGCCTTTGACTCACCCGCACCTACAGAGAGACACAGACTCTTTGAGGCATATAAGGCCCAGAGACCGAAGGCCCCTAATGAACTTGTTGGTCAGATCCCTTATATAAAGAAGATCGTTAACGCCTTCAGGATCCCTGTCCTCGAGATGGAAGGCTATGAGGCAGACGATATACTTGCGACTATTGCTAAGAGGGGTGAGAAGGAAGGGTTTGATGTAACGATTGTGACAGGGGATAAGGATATCTACCAGATCGTAGGCCCGAATATAAGGACCTACGATACAATGAAGGATAAGGTGTATGAAGAAAAGGATGTAATGGAAAAACTTGGGGTAGGGCCTGATAAGGTCGTTGAGGTAATGGGGCTCATGGGAGATGCAATAGATAATATCCCCGGAGTTCCGGGAGTCGGGGAAAAGACCGCTGTAGAACTAATAAAAGAGTTCGGAAGCATCGAGAACCTGCTAAGGAATTTAGAGAATGTAAAGAGACCTAAACTGAAAGAGGCCCTTAAATCAAATACAGAGCTTGCGCGTCTGAGCCATAGACTTGCAACAATACATACCGACCTCCCGATGGAGATTGATTTCAAAGATTTCTCCTTAACAGACCCGGATAACGAAACCCTTCTGGGGCTAATCAAGGAACTCGAGTTCACAAGCCTTCTCAAGGCCCTCACACCACACGCTGTACTGGAAAAGAAGGATTACAGGACTGTTACAACAGAAAAGGATTTCCTTGCTCTCCTTGAAGAGATAAAGAAGGCAGTGGAGATTTCAATAGATATTGAAACAACAGGTAAGGATCCGATGATCGCAGGGATAGTCGGGATTTCTATTTCAACCGAACCAAATATCGCATATTATATCCCAACCGGCCATATCTATTTAGATTCCCCTCCTCAGCTCGGCAGAGAATCTGTTCTGGAAAGGCTAAGGCCGGTTCTTGAAGATGAGGGCATAAAGAAGATAGGGCAGAATATAAAGTATGAGGTTGTGATCCTCAGGAATAATAGCATTAATCTTAGGGGGATAGGTTTTGATACAATGATTGCCTCATATCTGCTTAATCCCATAAAGCCTGCCCATAACCTTGAGAATATTGCACTGGATTATCTCGATTACAAGATCCTCACATATGAAGAGGTAGTCGGTAAGGGGAAGAAACAGATAGGGTTCGAGGAAGTAGCTGTCGATACAGCAACGAAATATTCCTGCGAGGACGCAGACATAACACTGAGACTGAAAGGGATGCTCTTGCCGCTTATTAATGAAAAGGGTCTGAATACCCTTTTCTATGATGTGGAGATGCCTCTTCTCGAGGTACTTGCCGAGATAGAGATGAATGGATTCAGGATCGATAAGAAACTTTTCCACGAGATGTCTATAGAACTTGAAGGCCAGCTAAATACCATAATCGAGAGGGTCTATTTCCTGGCAGGAGAGGAGTTCAATATCAATTCACCGAAACAGCTCTCTGAGATCCTTTTTAAGAAGCTCGGCCTCAAGCCTCTAAAAAAGACCAAGACAGGGTATTCAACGAATGTTGAAGTCCTTGAGGAGCTTTCCATCCAGCATGAACTTCCGAGGGAGATACTCGAATACAGAAACCTCTTCAAGATAAAATCTACCTATCTCGATACACTCCCCGATCTCATCAATCCGAGGACAGGCAGGATACATACATCTCTGAATCAAACAGTAACAGCGACCGGGAGACTGAGTAGCAGTGAACCGAACCTGCAGAACATACCCGTAAGGGGTGATCTCGGCAAAAGAATAAGGGAGGCATTTATTGCAGAGGAGGGAAACTTACTTCTTTCAGCAGATTATTCCCAGATAGAGCTGAGGATACTTGCACACCTTGCACAGGATGAAATACTGATCGATGCCTTTAGAAAAGGGGAGGATATCCATACAAGGACAGCGACAGAGATATTCGGACTTCCTCCTGAGTCAATAACACCTGATATGAGGAGGCAGGCAAAGACAGTCAATTTCGGAATAATCTACGGCATGAGTCCATATGGCCTGTCGGTAGAACTCGGGATAACACCGGGCCAGGCGAAGGAAATTATAGACAGGTATTTTGAGACACATAGAGGTGTAAAGGATTTTATAGAAAGAAACCTCGAGGAGGCTAAGAAAAAGGGTTATGTTACAACGATACTCTGCAGGCAGAGGCCTATACCCGAACTCATGAATCAAAACTTAAATGTAGTACAGCTCGGAGAGAGACTTGCAATCAATACACCCATACAGGGTTCTGCAGCAGACCTTATAAAGCTTGCAATGGTAAATATATCAAAGCGGTTCAAGAAGACAGGTTCCCTTGCAAAGATGATACTACAGATCCATGATGAACTCGTATTCGAAGTTCCTGAGGGAGAGGTTGATAGGATTAAGAAAATAGTTAAAGAGGAGATGGAAGGAGTTATTGAATTCGCAGTACCGATAAAGGTAGATATCGGGGTAGGAAGGAACTGGAGCGAGGCCCACTAACCCCCTCACCCATCCCTCTCCCCCCAGGTGCTATGACTCGTAGAGGAGAGGATTTAAGTGAGGGGGAATTTTCTTGTGGGTTCAAGTTTGTAACTTGAACCTATATTTAATTTTGACCAAGTAGGGTAGGTTCTGCTATGAAAAATTAAGGAGCAGGTTGCAAACCTGCTCCCGCAAAAAGCATCAGCCCATCCCGGTAGGACGGATGAGAAAAGATCGAGATAATTCATAATCATAATAGTTGACAAAATATAAAAATAGTAATACAATTCAAATAAAAGTTAAACAAATTATCAGGAGGTTAAATATGTCCTCTGTTAAGACTCTATCAAAAGGTCAGATAGTAATCCCTTCGGAGATCAGGAAAAAATACAATATAAAGCCGGGCTCAGAGCTCCAGATAATGGAGTATGGTGGAATAATCTATATCATACCACCTGTTGATAATCCGATAAAAGCAGCAATGGGGGCATTACCATCTAAACCTTCCCTTTCAGAGGTTCTTCTTAAAGAACGAAAAAGGGATTTTAGGTAAAATGGAGGAGAGCTATATATTTGACAGCCATGCCCTTTTGAAGTTATTTCAGAAAGAAAAGGGGGCTAATGAAGTTGCTGCCCTTCTTGAGAGAATAAGGAGGGCAGGGAGAGAAAAATATATAAACGCCATTAACCTGGGGGAGATTATTTATATAATCAAAAGGGAATTTGGAGAGTTGAAAAAGATAGAGACCCTGGCACATATAGAGCGGTTAGGGTTTAAGGTTCTTCCTGTTCCAAACAATCTTATATTTAGAGCTGCTGAACTTAAGGCAGAATTTAATATTTCCTATGCTGACTGTTTCCTTCTCGCCTCGGCGCTGGAACATAGAGCAACTATAGTAACCGGTGACAGGGAATTTAAGCAGGTAGAACAGTTAGTAAAGATTAAATGGATTTAAAGAGGTTATGGAGGTAATCGTAGTAGGCGGTGGCCCTGCAGGGGCGATAGCAGCAAGGACGCTTGCTGAGGCAGGGATAAGGACATTCCTGATAGAGAGGGATCTGAGCAGGGTTAAACCATGCGGTGGGGGTATCCCTTCTACTGCATTTAAAGAGTTTAAGATCTCCGAGGATGTTATTGAGAGAAAGATCACAAAGATCGGGGCTGTATCGCCCGGACTTAAAGAGATAACGATACCATTAAAAGGCGGCTATCTCGCTATGGTAAGGAGAGAGGTCTTTGATGCCTATCTCAGGAAGGAGGCAGAAAGGGCAGGAGCTGAGCTTATAGAAGGTCTTTTCCTGAACCTGAGAATCGGGAGCAGGATTGGGATAGAGTACAGAGAAAAGGGAATCACAAAAAGATTGAGCGCAGATTTCCTGATCGGTGCAGACGGAACAAATTCTTCTGTAGCAAGTGCTATTGGATTAAAACACCCCGAAAGGTTTCTGGCTATTCTGGAGCGGATAAGGGTCTCTTCTGAACAGATGGATTATTACAGGGACAGATGCGAGTTCTGGTATGGCTCTGAGATTTCGTCCTGCCTTTATGGATGGGTTTTTCCGAAAGGGGATCACCTCTGTATAGGAACAGCGGTCGATTTCAGAGACTCAAAGCGTCTACCCTTACATCTCGAGAAATTCAAGGAAAAACTCGGGAAAAGGATAGATGGCTTTTCTGTAATAAGGCGGGAGGCATCCCCCGGGCCTGTTGAGGTTGCACACAGGAAGGTCCATGGAAAAATACTTTTATGCGGCGATGCTGCCGGGCTTGTAATGCCTGTTTCTGCAGAGGGGATATATTATGCGATGAAGAGTGGAGAAATGGCAGCAGAGGAGATCATGAAATCAAAGAATCCCGGGGACCTTAATGGATATGAGGAAAGATGGAACAGACTATACGAAAAGAGATTCGATTTTATGAAGAGGCTTCATGAGATATTTTACTTAGATGATACCATGAGGGAAAAACTCGTGGAGATCCACAGGATCAAGGCTATACAGAAGGCATCTATGGCGCTGTGGTTAAAGAAGGACTTGAGTTCCCGTATGTTAACAGCATATAAGCTCCTCTTTGAGACCTATGTTAAGATTTAGCCACAGACCACCCCTCACCTTAATCCTCTCCCCTGAGGGGAGAGGATTAAGGTGAGGGGGATTAATTCAGGAGAATTAAAAAAATAACCTATCTCAAAGGCCGCTGACTCAGGTGAATCAGAACCATGAACTATATTCTTCTCTATCTCTAAACCGAAGTCTCTCCTGATCGTCCCCGGTGCCGCATCCTTCGGGTTCGTTGCGCCCATGATCTCCCGGTTTTTCTTTATCGCATCCTTTCCCTCGAGTACCATGACGACTATCGGGCCTGAGGACATAAAATCAGTGAGACTGATGTAAAAGGGCCTGTCCTTATGGACTATGTAAAATCCCTCAGCCTCTTTCTTGGTGAGATGGAGCATCTTCATCGCCCTGATTTTGAGCCCGTTATTTTCAAACCTTTTAATAACCTCACCAATTAGTCCCTTAGCCACCCCATCGGGTTTTATAATAGAAAGTGTCCTTTCCAAAGTGTCCTCCTTTAGCTCTATGCAAGCCCTTTTAACAACTTCATTCCCTCTCTCACAGCCTCTATTGATTTGTGGAAGGAGTTCTTTTCTTCTTCTGTAAGTTCGAGTTCAATTATCTTCTCCACCCCTCCAGTTCCGAGAACAACAGGAACTCCTGCATAGATTCCCTTTACACCGTATTCACCATCAAGATAGGCAGAGCAGGGGAGGGTCTTCTTTTTGTTGTTAAGTATGGCATCAGCCATTGCTACTGTTGCAGCAGCAGGTGCGTAAAAAGCACTTCCTGTCTTAAGAAGTCCTACGATCTCTGTCCCTGCCTTACGAGTCCTTTCTACAAGCCTTTCTATCTTCTCTCCGGGAAGCAGCTCTGTTACAGGTGTTCCTGAAACAGTTGTATATCTCGGAAGGGGGACCATCATGTCTCCGTGATTGCCGATGACCATGGTATTTATCTTCCCGATGGATACATTGAGTTCCTCTGCTATAAATGAGATAAACCGTGCTGAATCGAGGACTCCACCCATACCTAATACCTTGTTTTTAGGAAAACCGCTAATCTCAGAGGCAATATAGGTCATAAGGTCAAGTGGGTTAGTAACTATTATAATTATTGATTTGGTGGATTGCCTTACAACCTCCCGTGTCACAGATTTTACTATCTCTGCATTTGCCTTCAGGAGGTCATCACGGCTCATCCCGGGTTTTCTTGCAAGGCCGGCAGTTATGATGACAATGTCAGAGTCTGCAGTTTCTTTATAGCTGTTTGTGCCTGTGATTTTGCAATCATGGCCATATAGAGGTATAGATTGTCTCAGGTCCAGGGCCTTTCCCTGAGGGATTCCTTCAGCTATATCTAAAAGTACAACATCACCGATCCCTTTTGAAAGTATCATCTGGGCTATGGAGGCGCCCACATTTCCTGCGCCGGCTATGGTGATCTTTTTATTCAAAGCTTCGTTATCTTTATCCTCTCGAGCTTCCTACCGTCCATCTCGAGGACGAGGAACCTGAGGTTATGGTAGCGGAGCTGTTCGCCTATCTTAGGAAGTCTTCCGAAGAGACCGAAGAGAAGACCGCCGATTGTATTGAAATCCTCGCTTTTTAATTCAACACCCACAAGCTCATTCACTTCATCGAGTCCGGTGGTGCCTGAGACTATAAAGGTTCTCTCATCGACAACCTCGACTTCTTTCTCGGCCTCCATTTCCTCAAACTCGTCCTGAAGCCCTCCGACTATTTCTTCTATAAGGTCTTCAAGGGTGATAAGACCAGAGGTACCGCCGTATTCGTCCACAACGATTGCAATTTGAAACTTATTCTTCTGCATCTCGTCGAGTAGTTCAGTGACCATCTTATTTTCAGGTATATAGTATGCCTCCCTGATAAGATTTGTTATAGGGGCAGTATTGTCAAGTTTTTCCTCTGACATCTTTATCAATATGTCTTTGACATAGAGGATGCCTGTTATATTATCAACTGTATCTTTGATTACAGGATAGCGGGAATATCCCTCTTTCGATACGAGGGTGAGGGCATCGGAAACAGTTGCACTCTCTTGTATCGATACTATCTCTGTCCTCGGTACCATTGCCTCGGAGACAGTTGTATCGCCGAACTCGAAGACCTTATGGAGCATCTCCTTCTCCTCTTCCTCGAGTGTGCCTTCCTCCTTCCCGATACTTATCATTGCCTTTATCTCTTCCTCTGTCACAAAAGGTATACCCGGTTTTTTCTTCAGACCGAATAACCCCATTATCAAATCCATAAACTTTGTGAAACCCCACACAACAGGTCTCATAAGTATCATGAGGAATTCAACAGGGCCTGACAGGATGAGTGCTGTTTTTTCTGAATAGGATACAGCGATAGTTTTCGGTGTTAGTTCACCGAACAGGACGGTGAGGATTGTCATAAGAATAGTTGCCACAACAACCCCGTCATTACCGAAGAGGTTCAGGGCAACGGCTGTAGCCAAAGAGGTAGCAAGGACTGTAAAGAAATTACCGCTCAGGATAACTGCTCCGAAGAAACGGTCATGCTGGTCTATAATCCTCTGGACAATCTTCGCCTTCTTGTCCCCCTTTTCTATGAGGCCCCTTATCCTGAACTTGTTTACAGCGATTATCGATGCCTCTGATGCCGAAAGGAGTGCAATGATCAGCAG
>CAKKRL010000112.1 GCA_919902655.1 Thermodesulfovibrionia bacterium | reverse complement strand
TAAAGAGTATATCCTCTTCCTTTGCATGATGATATTTATCTGCATAGGAGCGGATAAAGTCTACGCTGTCAAGGATAAGCTGTCTGTCCTCGATATGGGTTACATCTGTTAATTCAATAATCTGCGGTATTGATGCGAGGAGTTTCTTAATAAATACATGCTCTTCTACAAGCTTTTTAATTGGTGGCGAATACTTGATCTGTCCTGCAGCATGGACTACCTTTCTTTTTATCTTCGGTATCTCAACCTCTTTACCGGGAAAGATAACTCGGGAGATCTTTCTCAGCAATTCATGCTCTGCCTCATAAGAAAGGTTGTGGACTTCGACTACATCCTTTAACATGCATGTCCCAACATTGCAGGGTGCACAGGCGATACTATATTCATTCAGGGCATCAGCCACCTTTGGGAACTGATTGATTATATCCTTTATGTTTTTATTCAAATAATTCTCCATATTTTCCATTTTCAAAAAGCCTCCGTCTCGGTCTTATTTTAGGACAGTATATAATTAAGAGGTAAGGTAGCGTTATGACCTATATCATAAGAAATACGATTCCTGGAATTATTTTTAGCAAAAGGGGGTTATAAATTATACTATTTTCTTATCTTTAATCTTTTTTTGCAACAGCGTGAAAACGATGTTATTCTTGTTCAATTCCTACTAATGTGCCTTATCTGGCTTAACTCCATAAACTTTTATACTTACCACCGAGTTTACAATCTCTTTTACTTTTCCATATGGTAATTTTAAACCCTCAATTATAGCCTTTGAAGTGGGGTCATTCGCCATGCACTCTATAGGGAAAGAGGTTTCATTAATTATTTTGACCTGCTGAAAACCTGCGGATTTTATAGTCTCTATATATTCGTTCTTTATCATTGCCCCAGAAATACAACCTACATATGCCTCAATAGAGCCCTTTATAAAATCCGGAAGATCTTTCAATAAAACTATATCAGAAATCATCAGCCTGCCGCCCGGCTTTAGCACCCTGAATGCCTCCTGAAAGACCTTGCTTTTATCGGGCGAAAGATTGATGACACAGTTTGAAATAATTGCATCAATAGAATTATCTGCAACTGGCAGATTTTCTATCTCGCCGAGCCTGAATTCAACATTTTCATAGCCGCCCTTCTTAGCATTCCCTTCTGCCTTCTCAACCATCTCAGGCGTCATATCAACTCCGATAACTTTACCGTTCTTACCAACCCTTTCTGCAGCAAGAAAGCAGTCAACTCCAGCGCCAGAACCAAGGTCAAGGACAGTATCTCCTTCTTTTAAAGAGGCAAGGGCAACAGGATTCCCGCAGCCAAGGCCAAGGTTAGCGCCTTCAGGAACTGCATTGAGTTCTTCATCTGTGTAACCTATCTTTTTGCTTATATCCTCACGAAGGTCTGTAGTTTCACAGGTGGTTACACTTCCGCAACAGGAACTTTTTTCTCTCGCAATTATGGCATAGCGTTTCCTTACAAACTTCTTTATTTTTTCTTTTTTCATTATTCGCCTCCCGATGTCATGCTGAATTTATTTCAGGATCTCATGAGATCCTGAATCAAGCCTGTCTTGGCGTCAGGCCAGGGTTCAGGATGACACGACGGCTGAGTGCCTTAAGGCACTCAGCCGTAAATCAAATTTAACCACATCCGCATTTTTCTGAGTCACTCACAGTAACTTTCTCAGCTTCAAATATAGTCGAAGCAAACTGGTCCATCTTGGCTATTGCACCCTTTCTTACCATCCTTGCCACTGCAATTGCCTCTGAGATTTCCAGTTTATCGGCTCCACTTTCTTGTGCCTTGCTGATATGGTATTTTAAACAGGGCTGGCAATTTGCTGTGACCGACGCCCCAATTGCTATCAATTCTTTTATCCGATTATCCATAAGAAACCTCCCCTATTTTTCTCTGAGGTGGCTATTATCTCCCGTCTGCAGATTTTCTTTATCCTGCATGTTATGTCTTCCCATCATACAACCACCCATGCCCTTCATCATTTTCATCATGAAGAAGCAGAAGACTA
>CAKKRL010000111.1 GCA_919902655.1 Thermodesulfovibrionia bacterium | reverse complement strand
TAGGTACGCAGAGACCGCAGACACGACATTTATCGAGGTTTATTCTGGCAAGATTGTTCTCCATGATTATTGCCTCGAAGGGGCAGGTCCTGACGCAGATACCACAGGCTATGCATCCAACCGAACAGTTCTTCTTTGTGATAGAACCTTTATCTTTAGAACTGCATCTTATAAGTACTTCTTTATCGATGGGAAGGATCTCGATTACCTTTTTCGGACAGACCTGGGCGCATATCCCGCAGGCAGTACACTTATCGGGGTCTATAAGAGGGATGTTATCCTCACTCATGTTCATAGCCCCGAATGGGCATGCCCTCACACAGGTGCCATATCCCAGACAAGCGTATGAGCAACCCTTATCCCCTCCGCCTGCAAGGAAGGCAGCGGTACAATCTCTAATCCCCTGGTAGATAACTTTTCTGGATGCGCAACTATCCCCTCCCTGACATAGTACCCTCGCTATCTTTGGCTCGAGCCTCTCAGCCTTTTTCCCGGTTATCTCAGCTATCGCCTCTGCTACTGCTTCCTTCCCGGGTGTACAGAGATTAGGTTTTATTTCAGGGTTTATTACCACTGCCTCTGCATAACCCTGACATCCTGCAAAGCCGCAGGCACTGCAGTTTGCACCGGGGAGGATATCCCTTACCTTTTCCACACGTGGGTCAACCTTTACAGCGAATTTTGCAGCAGTGATGGCAAGGGCTATTCCAAAGACTAATGCAAGGACTCCGAGGAATATAACTGTATAGGTTATTATCTGCTCTGTATTAATATCAGGGAAGACCTCTATTGCACCTCCGAACCCGATTTTAGGGATAAGAAGATAAATGAGGTCTGTAAACTGGAGAATCTCGGTTATTATTTTCAATAAAGTCTCAAACATCTCTGACACCTGTAATAATATTTTATCAATATCATAAGACCAAAAGCAATCTCCTAAAGAGGTATCATCCCTGAAAACCCAAGGAAGGCGAGTGCTATGAGTCCTGTTAAAACAAAAGATATAGGCAGACCTTCGAAGGACTTTGGCACATCTGCCAGTTCAAGCCTCTCCCTTATCGATGCCATTATTATAAGTGCGAGGCTGAACCCTGCACCAGAGCCGAGACCGAGGGTAAGGCTCTGCAGGAGATCATATTTTTCCGAGGCATTTATAAGGGGTACTGCAAGGATGATACAGTTTGTAACTATGAGGGCAAGGTAGATACCGAGTTTGTAGTAAAGACCTGGTGTAACCTTTTTCATAATGGTATCAGCAGCCTGGACAAAGCCTGATACGATACCTATAAAGATTACAATCTTCAGAAAACCGAGATTAAGCGGTATCATAACATTCTTATATATAAGCCAGCTTAATGCAGCACTTATTACCATAACTGATGTGAAGGTAATGCTCATTCCAACAGCGGTCTCCATCCTCTTCGTAACGCCGAAGAATATGCAAAGGCCAAGATATCTTTGGAATACAAAATTATTGATCAATGCCGATGCGATAAATATTGTTGCAATATCCTCTAACATAATCCCTCCGAATTAATGAGAGCCGTGTTTATGGCCCTCCATGTGTACTTCAGCGGTAGTTTTGCCACCGAAGAACCGCCTGTCAATCCAGTTAAAAAGGCCCATTAGTAAACCCATAACAAAGAACCCACCTGTAGGGAGGATCATTATAAGAAGGGGTTTTGAGGGTGTAAACTGATAACCCCAGAGCGCGCCTTTCCCGAGAAGTTCCCGCACAAAACCTATAAGGACAAGGGCGAGAAGAAAACCGACTCCCATCCCGAGTCCATCCACGCCTGATGGCAGGACATTTTTCTTGCTCGCAAAAGATTCCAGTCTCGAAAGGATTATTGCAAAGGCTACGATGAGCTGTATATAGAGACCCATGTCTTTATATACATCCCTTGCATAGGCTGCCATCAGGAGGTCAGTTACCGTAACCCATGTTGCGATAATAAATATATAAGATGGTATACGGACCCTCGGGTGTATAAAATTTCGAATAATAGAAACAGTAATATTAGACATGGTCTGCACAAAGAGGACTGCCACGCCCATGAGGAAACCGTTCTTCACCCCGCTTGTTACTGCTACTGCAGGACAGAGACTGAGGGCAAGCCTGAAGACAGGGTTTTCACTGAACAGGCCATTTTTAAAGATCTTCCAGTAGTTTATTTTCTCGTTCATTCCTTCGATGGTCCCTTTCTATACGTTTCGTTCAATATTTTGACAGCTTCCTTCACACCGTTTGTTACTGCACGGCTTGATATGGTTGCACCTGAGATTGCCTGGATCTTATCCGTTGTCTCTACCTTTACAAGTTCGAGATTCTCGAGCGTCTTTCCTCCAAACTGTTTTTTAAAATCTTCTTTCTCAATCTCATCACCAAGTCCGGGAGTCTCCTGATGGCTGAGAATATCTATGGACTTTATCTTTATATCGGGATCTGTTGAAACAAGGATCTTTATGTAGCTCGAATATCCTTTCCCTACAGTTGATGCAACATAGCCTATTACCTTATTACCCTTCTTTGCCTCGTAATATTCGTTGGGTTTTTCGTAGAGTGTCCATTTACCTGCCTCTTCTATCTTTTCAGCCTCAGGGGACATTTTCCTTAGCGCCTCCTCTTTCTCCCGTACCTGGGCATTGTATATCACAGTTGAGGTCCTGGCATAGACATAGGACAGAACAAGACCGGATCCAACGAATATTGCGAAGAGACTTATTACTATCTTAAACATCTCTTTCATTATTTCCTCTTTACTGTGCCAAATGGTGTTGTCTTGAATGCCCTGTCAAGCAGAGGAGCAAAACAGTTCATAAGGAGGATACCGAACATCACCCCTTCAGGATAACCGCCTTTAAGACGGATGAGAACTGTAATTGCCCCGATACCTATACCAAATACAATCTGTGCCTTCCTTACTGCAGGGGCAGTAACATAATCTGTTGCCATAAAAAACGCACCAATAATAAGTCCTCCGCTGAGCAGATGGAGTACAGGGTCGCCGGCAAAGAGTGCCCCTTTTCCTCCAAATATCCATGTGAGAAACATTACTGTTCCAATGAACGAAAAGGGGATATGCCATGTTATATAGCCTCTGTAGAAGAGAAAGGCTGCACCTAAAATCAGGGCGATAACCGAGGTCTCGCCGAGTGAACCTGCCCTGTTACCCAGAAGTAGATTGGTATATAGGGTCATCTTATCACCAAATGTCTCTATTAGTTTCCCTATCCCTTCTTCTTTCAGGATACCGAGGGGCGTGGCTGTTGATACGGCGTCCATTGATATAATGTCTGCCACAGGTTTGTACCATGTAGTCATGGGTCTCGGCCATGTTATAAGCATAAAGGTCCTGCCGATGAGCGCCGGATTAAAGATATTATATCCGAGACCACCGAAGAGATGTTTTGTAATCACAATCGCAACAAGGGAACCTATTACAGGTTGATAAATCGGGATAGAAGATGGAAGGTTAAGTCCGAGTAATAGGCCTGTTAGAAAGGCGCTCCCGTCACTTACGGTAACTTTCTTCTTAAGCATCGTCTGGATGATGGCCTCAAAGATTACACAGGAAAGAACTGTTACGCCCACAACTACAATAGCCCTTGACCCGAAGTAATATGCAGACACAATGAAGGCAGGCAGAAGGGAGATATTAACCGCC
>CAKKRL010000110.1 GCA_919902655.1 Thermodesulfovibrionia bacterium | reverse complement strand
CAACCTAACAAGAGACAGAAACTCAAAATAAAAGCCCTTGAGAAGCTTTAGGATTAATAATTAATAATTGGGGACACATCCCATATTTCCCCGTCATTCTTTCTTCTTTGGCCTGCCGGGAGATTTTACTGCAAAACTTCTGTTAAGTTTTCTTTCCATGACGCTAACGAATTTTTCACTCCCTAACGGTCTGCCGGTTTTTGTGTAATATCTTATCTCTTTCATTTCCTCTCATCTCCTCTCCTGTAATCCTCGATCGGATAAATTCCGCATAATCTTTTCTCTGTTCTTCTGCAAATAGTTCTTCTCCTAAAAGAAATATGGGATGTGTCCCTAATTTAATAACAGCCCTTTGACATTTGACTTTTGAGTTACTTTTTACTTACTCCATCCTGCATATCGTCTCAAACCGTTTTCTCCTCAAAAAACGGCCATGGTTTAATATAAGCGACTGCACCAGCCTTTTATGTCCTGTCCGCAGCATCCTTTTTGATATGGAAGAAATGGAATAAAAATATTTATAGGCAAATATCAAACCGCTCAGAAGTTCCTCGGAAGTCAGCTTTGGGTGTTTAAACACCACATGATTAGCATCGTATTTATCCCACTCCGTATGCAGGAGTCTGCCCGCATCCTTCATCTCCTGAAATAGTTTTGTGCCCGGCAAAGGCGTAAGTATATAAAAATTTGCCGCATCCAGTTTTGCGTCAATTGCAAAGTCTACAGTATCTTTAAATACATTTTTATCATCCTCGGCAAGGCCAAAGATAAAAGACCCGAATATGTTGATGCCTGCATCATGTATCTTTTTGAAAGACCCCTTATACTGCTTGACCTTGTTAAACGATTTTCTCATCTGCGCAAGATTTTTTTCAGATATGGATTCTATGCCTATGAATATCCACTGGCAACCGCTTTCAGCGGCCAGTTTCAGGAGTTCCGCATCATTTGCAATCAGACTGTCCCCTTGACACGACCACTTTTTCTTAAGAGGAATCATCTCCCTGAATAATTTTTTTGCATATACCTTGTTGCCGTACAGATTGTCATCGACAAAAAAGACTATCCTGCCGGATAGCGACTTTAATTCCTCTATTACCTCAGGTATCGGCCTGTATCTGAAGCCCCTGCCCCAGAATGTGGTGACAGAGCAATAGTGGCAGTCATGCGGACACCCGCGAGAGGCCATCATGAGGCTGGTGGAAAAATACCTGTCCTTTTTAAGCAAATCCAATCTGGGCAGCGGCAGATTTACAAGCGTATGCCTGCCTGCGCCCCTGTATACTTTTTTAAGCTTGCCTTGTATAAAATCTTCCATCGCTGCCGGCCATACATCTTCTGCCTCGCCTATAACAATACAGTCCGCATATTTTGACGCTTCTTCAGGAAGCATTGAAGCATGGATGCCGCCAAGTATTACAGGCACGCCCTTTTTCCTGAACTCCTGCGCTATTTCATATGCGCGCGGGGCAAGCGCCGTCATGGTGGTTATTCCTACTAAGTCAGGCTTGGCTTCAAAATCAATATCCTCTATATTATCATCTGCAATAGTGATCTCAAAACGGTCATCAGTCAGACCGGCGATTGTGGGGAGGGATAGCTGAGGGATAGGATATTTATTCCTTTTCTTTTTGTCATTCCTCAGATTTTTCTTGTGGCCGGGATATATGAGTGTAAGTTTATATTTCAAGGCTGATATCTCGCATATTTTAAAAAGAGAAGATAAAATAAAGGGGAAAGATTTAATTTCTGACTATTTATTTTCTTTGTCTTATCCTGTTGCATGAGGCCTTTCTACTAAAGATATACCTTATGTCAATAATTCCTTTAAAAAAGCTCTTAAGGGGCCAGCCTTGTTGTCCCCAATTTTCTACACCAGATACCCAAACCTCTTCCTGAATTCATCAGGACTCATATTGCCGGCCTTGGCGAGAACCTTGACTGCATTGTCCGAAAAATCCTCCTTTTTAAGGCGGATCATGTAGTTTCTGCCGATCTTGTAGGACTCGGATTCTATATCAACAAGCCTTACCCTTGTTCTGCCTGTTGAAGGGTCAAGTATTTCTTTAAAGGAGATCGGTGTTAGTTTTCCACTGCCAAAGATTATCATAGCCCCTGACCCACCCCCGAGGAGGAATCTCACGCCCCCATAACCGAGGTTCCTCGTGTATTCTGCATCGAATGGTATTGGCCCGGATGCCCTCAACTCATAGCCTATATCTTTATCCACTATAGCAACCTTAATACCTCTCCTGGCAAGACTGTCCTTTACCTTATCCTTTAATATCTTACCTAATGGGATCTCCGAAAGTCTTATATGTCCGTGTTCATCCCTTTCTACATTTTTTAGCTCATCCATCTCTTCAGGGGCAAACCTCTCAGCGATACCCTCTGCTATGATTGCTACACCGTGATTCCTTTCAGAGGCGAGTCTCTTTATAATTGCACCCTCCAGGATATCGCAGACCTTTCTAAGAGAGATACCAGCCTCTCCGAAGGATCCTGTGGAAGAGAATTCCTCTGCAATAATTGTCAGGGTTGCACCTGATGCCTTCCCTATGCCGAGGGCAAGGTGACCTGCAGACCTTCCCATTGCCACAACAAAATACCACCTTCCTGTACTCCTTGCATCCTCCATGAGATTTTGCACAAGACTTACACCGAGGTGACGGGCAGTCTCAAAACCAAAGGTAGGCATTCCTCCTGGCAGAGGGAGGTCATTATCTATAGTCTTCGGGACATGGGCTACCGATATCTTTCCTTTGGCCTCCTTTTCTACCACACTGGCAGAATAGGCTGTATCATCACCTCCAATGGTAAGCAGATACTTTATTCCTAAACCATTAAGTGCAGTAATTACATTCTGCATCTTCTTGGGGTCCTTGGTAGGATTTTCCCTAGATGTCCGGAGTATTGATCCGCCTGTGCTATAAATCCTTGAGACTTCATCTATGGTAAGGGGGATGACCTTTTCCGTTCTGCCTTCAGAGAGCCATTTGAACCCATCAAGGATTCCAAAAACATCCTTTCCTTCATTGATGGCTTCTATGGCGGCAGCACTTATCACCCCGTTTATACCAGGTGCAGGCCCTCCACCAACGAGGATAGCCAACCTCTCTTTCATAAGAGCCTCCTTGCAACATCAGGCAGCTCCTTTTTAACAGTAACCGTCCCTACTGCCTCTTCAATGATATTTTTAGTATTTGTAACCTTAAGTATGTCAAACAGAAGTTCAAAGCGGTTCTCAAGCTCAGTCATGATAGGTATTTTTATCTCCTGAGAGAGGTCCCACCATCTCTTCTTAAAAGGGCCGAAGCCTTTTTTCCTTACGCTATAGATAAATTGTTCATCGGTTTGTCCTTCCTTCCTCTCTTTTATAAATTCCTTGTTAAGGGATTCATAGATTTCTTCTTTGAAATTTAAGGGTAAGGAGGGATTGTCATAGATGATATTCTGGAATCCTGTGGCAAGGTGAATCTCTGCAGTCCCTGTCTCAGGAAACTTACTGAAGGCCTCCTCCGGAAGGGTAGATGCACCATGCTGAACAGCCCCTGAGAGGCCATATTCTTTCCTTGCAACATCTGAAAGGGTTCTCAAAGTCTCAAAGTCTATCTTCACCTTTGCGAGGGTGCCATCAGGAAGAACAACCCCACCATGGGTCGTACCGGTCTGGACACTTATCTTACTAATACCGACAAGTTTATTATTCAGGGATTCTCTGAACCCATCGAGAAAAGCCTTCAGCTCTTCTACAGTGCTATTACGTCCTCCTATCTCCCCTATCTCTCCTCCTGTTGATATGGTGATACCTTCTGGTTCGAGCTCCCTGATATAAGATGTCAGGGCTGCTGTAAGGGTATAGTTCGGGGCCTGTTGTTCTTTTACAGAACCCTTTGAGAGGTCGACTATAGTTGAGGCATCTATATCAATGTTATAGAACTCTGCATCTATTGCCTCCTTTATAAGACCTCTGAGATAATCAGTCTCTTTCTCAGGTTGATCTGTAAATCTCTTTGCAGTTACCTGGAAATGGTCTCCCTGGAGAAAGACAGGCCCTTCAAAGCCTTCTTTTATAGCAGCAGCAAGCACAACAGCTGAATACTCAAGAGGTCTCTGCATGGTATAGCCTATCTCGGAGCGGGCTATCTCAAAGATAAATGCCCCTACAGACATCTCTTTAGCCTTTCTGAAAATAGCCCCTGCCACATCATAGGTAAGTCCCCGTATGTTTATAGCAGGGACTGTAAAGCCGCTGTATCTGCCACTTCCCATTCCTTCATAAAATCTTTGTATAGAGGAGGGTATGGCACCTGTCTCTTTTGCAGCCTCAATAATGAGAGTAAAAAGTCCAGACTTTTCAGAATCATCCTGACTGAATACTGCCCTGTGTATTAGCTCGTCTATAGAGTCCCTGAGGGAATTTCTGTTTGTTACCTTAATCCTGCCATCTGCAATCTTCAATAATTTCTTGATATCTGCCATATAATAACTCCTTTAACATGTTTTTTGTAACTTCATTGCGAGCATTTTTCTATGTTCATTTTTCGTCTGCATATTGTATCATATACAATAATAATTTCAAACTATATTAGATAAATATATGGTTATCTTATTTTAATGAAAATCCTGGCTTTAGAAACCTCAACAATGATGGGCAGTGTGGCTATAATGGATCAGGAAGGACTTATAGCCGAATATCGCCTGAATATAAAGTCGACACATTCTGAAAGACTCATGAGGACTATCGACGAGGTCCTGAGGGGTTCAGGTCTTGAGCTTAAGGATTTAGATGGCTATGCGGTATCGATAGGACCTGGTTCTTTCACAGGGCTCAGGATAGGCATAAGTACAGTAAAGGGTCTTGCTTTTGTAACCGGGAAGCCTGTTGCAGCAATCCCTACCCTTGACGCATTAGCCTGCAATATTTCTTTTTCACAGTATCAGATCTGCCCTATGCTTGATGCGAGGAAGAAGGAGGTATATACTGCCCTCTATAGTAATTCGGGTGATGTAAATATCTCAAAGCTTATGAATGATTGTGTGGTAAGGCCTGAGATATTTCTCAAAGAAATCAAAGAGCCAACGGTCTTTCTTGGTGAAGGGGCGAGAATGTATAAGGAATTGATAAGTGAGGGCCTGGGACATCATGCACATTTTGCACCTCTGTCAAAGCAACTGCCATCAGCAGCAAATGTGGCGGAACTCGGGCTTGAGGCCCTTAGGTCAGGGAAGACAGAAAACCCTGAAACCCTTGTCCCACGATATATCAGGAAGTCAGAGGCAGAGATTAAATACAGTCTTGAGTCATGAGTCTTGAGTCTGGAGCAATGGTTATGGAAAAGACGGTCTTGGAAAGAATAAAGATTGAGCCTATGATGGAAAAGGATCTCCCCGAGGTCATGGCTATAGAGAGGGCATCCTTTCAGATACCCTGGGCAGAGAGTTCATTTCTATACGAACTAAGAAAGAATAAAGAAGTTGCTTCACTTAAGTTAGCGAGACTCGATAATATACTCGTCGGATATGTATGTTGCTGGATAATTTTCAAGGAAGTCCATATTATGAACCTGGCGGTTTATCAGGACTTCAGAAGGCTGGGGATAGGAGAGGCCCTTATAAAAACAGCCTTAAAGGAGGCCGTGGATAGAGGTGGTGTGAGGGCTACACTTGAGGTGAGGGAATCCAATCTGCCTGCTATCAGGCTCTATGAGAAATTGGGGTTTAGGGTAATTGCAATAAGGAAAAATTATTACGATGCCCCGAAGGAAGATGCCTTTGTAATGTGGCTTTATGACATGAAAGAGATCGGATGAGGGTACTCGATTCCATTAAATGGGTTCAGGTAATGGAGGTGATAAAATATGAAGAAAATAGTTATTGCCGTAATATCTTTATTGGTATTACAGTTTGGTATCTTTGTGTCTTCTCCCCAGGCTTATGATATCAGTATCGACAACAATGCAGACGAAAATTTCAATGTGTATGTACACACCGCATCCATGTGCTCTGATCATAGCAGGGATTTAAGATCCGGCGAAATATTGAAAGTCAGAACTATGTGCTGCTATAAAATAATAGTCAACACCCCAAACAGGAGATCCATCAAGACCGATTACAATTGTAAAGATTTAGATATTGTTATATTGAAACAGGGGGAAAGGATAAGTGTTCAGGAAAAGTAAAATAGAAACTTCACTTTTAGGGTAAGTCTGGAGATATTATTTTATTATGGGCTTGATTAGGATTCTTCCGGAAATTCTTATCAACAAAATAGCTGCAGGAGAGGTTGTTGAGAGACCTGCCTCTGTTGTGAAGGAGCTGATTGAAAATTCCATAGATGCAGGGGCGGATGAAATAATCGTAGAAATCCTGCATGGCGGCAAAAAACTTATAAAAGTTTCTGACAATGGTGCAGGTATGTCAAAAGAGGATGCCATCCTTTCCTTTGAGAGACATGCAACGAGCAAGATATATGAAGAAGGAGACCTTTATAAGATAAATACTATGGGTTTCAGAGGGGAGGCCCTCCCTTCGATTACATCTGTCTCAAAGGTTCTTATGGTAACCTCCCTATGGGTCGGGTCTTCGAAAGAAAGTAGTTCATCTTCAGGGACAAGGATCGAGATAGAGGGAGGGAAGATGCCGAACATCTCAGAGACAGGGCCTTCAAAGGGGACAATCATAGAGGTGAGGGATCTATTCTTCAATACCCCTGCAAGGCTCGCCTTCCTGAAAGGGATTAATACTGAATTATCCCATATAGTCGGAGCAGTTGAATCAGCTTCGCTGGGACATCCGGAGATTTCTTTTTCTCTGAGTAATAACAGGAAGGCTGTCCTTTCTCTGCCAAAGGCAAGAGATTACAGGGAAAGGATAAATCAGATATATGGCAGGGAACTCGTGGAGAATTTAATGGAGGTCGGACACGGGCATCCATTAAAAGATATTAATGGGATTACACTCTCAGGCTATATCTCAAATCCTCCTTACAGCAGACCGGACCGGGGCATGCAGGTAATTTTCATAAACAGAAGACCTGTAAGAAACCAGGTTATAAGCCATGCCATATCAGAAGGGTTCCAGAGTATGATTATGAAGGACAGGTATCCTGCGGCCTTTCTCTTTCTTGAAATAGACACAAAAGAGGTCGATGTGAATGTTCATCCTTCCAAGAGGGAGGTGAGATTCAGGAACTCCTCCATGATACATGATATTGTTGTGAGGGCTATAAAGGAGACGCTTTCCGGAAGAACTCCCGAAGAAATCCCCACTATTCCACCTTTTCAAAAGGGTGGCGAAGAAGGGATCATGGTGAAGGAGGCACTGGAAAGATACATGAAGAGATCGGAAAATATTCTTGAAGGAGGAAGACAAGCCGGATTCGATTTCCAGATAAAAGCGAAAAGTCCCATACCTGAGGCATTTCTTCACGTCTTTAATTCGTATATTGTTACTGCAGGAGAGGATGGGGTTATGATTATTGACCAGCATGCAGCACATGAAAGGATTCTCTATGAAAGCCTCAGAGGGGATAAGATCGAGATCCAGGGACTCCTTGTCCCTGTGACGATTGAGCTATCTTCAAGGGAATCGTTGATTCTTAAAGAAAAGCTTGATACCCTTAAGGCTATCGGGATAGAGATAGAGGAATTCGGTGATAATACATTTATAATAAGGTCAATTCCTGCTATCCTGAAAGATGCTGACCACAGGAGTCTTGTCCTCAATATCATCGGAGATCTGGACGAAAAAATACCAAAGATAGATGAGCTTGAGAGAATAAGAACCCTTTTGGCGTGCCATGGTGCAGTGAGGGCAAATCAGTCATTAACATCTGAAGAGATGGCAAGTCTTATCGAAGAACTTGAGAAGACAGAATTACCCCATACCTGTCCCCATGGAAGACCTACAACAATAAGGTTCGGACTCAGGGATTTAGAGAAATTATTTAAAAGAAAGTAGAGATGGGGGTTGTTTATGAATATCCAGCCCGTCTTTTTAATTGGCCCTACCGCAGTCGGAAAGACAGAGGCCGCTATCCTCCTTGCAAAATACCTTGACACAGAGATTGTCAGCGCAGATTCAATGCAGGTCTACAGGTGGATGGATATAGGGACAGCAAAGCCTTCGAGGGAGCAGAGGAAAATAGTGAGGCATCACATGATTGACATTGTGGAGCCGACTGAGGATTTTAGTGTCGGAGAGTATTTAAGAGGGGCGAAGAAAATTATAGAAGATCTCTCAAAAAGAGGAAAGATTCCTCTGGTATCCGGAGGGACAGGCCTTTATATAAAGGCGCTCACAAGAGGGATCTTTGAGGGGCCTAAAAGGGATAAGGGATTGCGGCGGATGATGGAGATGGAGGAAGAAAAACACGGGAAAGGTTATCTATATCAGAAGTTAAAAGATTCAGACCCTATGGCAGCTTCAAAGATACATCCCTCAGACCTGAGGAGGGTAATAAGGGCGCTCGAGGTCTATCAATTGGGGGAAAGACCTATTACGGATTTTCAGGAAAAAGACACTACTGTTTATCTTTCCAGCCCTGTCAAAATAGGGCTGACAAGGGAAAGGAAGGAACTTTACAGGAGGATAGAGGAAAGGATTGACAGAATGGTTTCTGATGGACTTGAGGAAGAAGTTAAATCCCTTATGGAAAGGGGATGTCGTGATGGGATGACATCAATGCAGGGGCTTGGGTACAGACATTTCATGAGATACCTTATGGGGGAATATAGCCTTGGAGAGG
>CAKKRL010000109.1 GCA_919902655.1 Thermodesulfovibrionia bacterium | reverse complement strand
TTGTCTTACAATAAGGAGGTGGAGACCGGGATGAAAGACACCATTACTATAAGGCTGCCGGAGAAACTGCAGAAAGAATTGGAAAAGGCAGTGAAGGAAGAGAAGACCTCAAAAAGTGAAATCATCAGGGATGCCGTTAGTCGCTATCTCGCAGTAAAACGGTTTCAGCAGCTGAGGAAAAAAGTCCTGCCTTTTGCCGAAGCACAGGGCCTGCTAACAGATGAAGATATTTTTAAAGCCATCTCATGAGAGTTGTGCTGGATACAAATGTCATTGTTGCTGCCTTTGCATCAAGAGGTCTCTGTTCTGAAGTCTTCGAGGTATGTATTGCCGAATACACCATTGTAACAAGCGAGTATATTTTATCGGAGGTAAAGGAAAAGCTGATTCATAAGGTCCATCTGACGAGAAGTATTTCCCTTGCCGTTATTGACTATTTAAGGGAAATAACAGAGATATTTAAGCCGGAGCATGTTGATACGCACATCTGCAGAGATATCGATGATGTCAAGATAATCGGTACAGCAATGAGCGGTAAGGCAAGGTTTATAATAACAGGAGATGAAGACCTTTTGGTGCTTAAGAAATATGGAGGATTAGAAATAATAACACCGAGGGAGTTCTGGAGTCGTTTGAAAGGTATCAAAAAATCCCGGCTAAACTTCTCTTGACAGCCTCGCCTTGTCTACAAATAGCCCCCTCTCCCTAATGGGGAGAGGGTAGGGGTGAGGGGGATTTCTCTTTCCTTCACAAAATTATGGATGTTTTGCTCGATGTGACTGTCTTGTTGTCATTCTGAGGCGAAGCCCTGAGCCAGACGGTGCAGGGCGAAGCCGAAGAATCTCATGTTACGTTTTTCTCTTATAGGAAAACCCCTTGACTTTACCAATGAAGCTGATAGAATTCAATAACAAAACAGTTACTGACTGTTAAACCAGTTGGTAGATCCGAAATGCTTCGTCTATAATCCCAAACAGGACAAAAAGCGAAGTATTTCGTCTATGAACAAGTTAGCGGAAATTGCACCTTGAGAAAATGGAATGTTAAGGATCCAAAGGATTCGGCAGAAGATTATTGCTAAAGATTATTACATTTCATCACATGCAGAAGATGAGATGCTTGACGATGAATTAGAGCGTGCCGATATTGAAAATGCTATTTTAAAAGGACGAATTGAAAAGAAATTGACAGAAGATGTAAGAGGAACAAGGTATAGAATAGAAGGCCCAGCAAGAGACGGAAGAAGTATCCATGTCATTTGTAGGTTTAAAGAAGTTGGCAATCTTGTTATAATAACAGCATATGCGTTAACGGAGGGAATATGATTTGTGAATTTTGTAGAGGTCAAACAGAAAAAAAGAAGGTAAAAAGACAGCACTGGCTTCATGGCAAATTATACATTGTTGAAAATGTTGAGGCAGAGGTTTGCCCTGAGTGTGGAGAGCGGTATTTTCATGCCAGAATTCTTGATGAGATAGACCGCCTTTTAGAAAAAGAACATGCTGTGAAGGAACGAATTGATGTGGAAGTTGTTAGTTTATGAAAACAAGATGCAACTTCGCCTAACAGCAGTCTAAAAGAAAAACAAATAATTGACAAAT
>CAKKRL010000108.1 GCA_919902655.1 Thermodesulfovibrionia bacterium | reverse complement strand
TTATATCCAGTCCCTGGTCAGAGGCTACTTTTATTAGCTCATCCTCGGATTCATTACTTATCCTATTTACAATCAGGGCAGATCTCTTTACCTTTAAATCAAGTTCCTTGATCAGTTCCTTTATCCTCCTTGCTGTAATTATTCCCCTTACAGTAGGGTCGCTAACAATGATAAGTATATCCACATCATGGGTAGTCCTCCTGCTAAGGTGCTCAAGACCTGCCTCATTATCTATCACAACATAGGAATAGTCTTCTGACATTTTATCCGTATATTTCCTTATAATATTATTTGCAGCGCAGTAACAGCCGGGCCCTTCTGGCCTTCCCATCACAAGGAGATCAAAGCCCTCTGCCTCGATAAGGCATTGCTGAACCTGATAATCGAAGAGCTTATCCATAGACATGCCACCCGGCCTGTCACCTGCTCTTACGGTGGCGAGGGACCGTTCCCTCAGGCCACCTACTGTGGCATGGACCTTAAGGCCGAGGACCTCATTCAGGTTACTATTTGCATCTGCATCCACTGCAAGGACGGGGCCTTTCTTTTTTTCTTTCAGATACCTTATTGTAAACCCGGAGAGGGTGGTCTTCCCTGTTCCACCTTTCCCGGCAAAAGCTATCACATAGGCCATATTTAGAGTTTAGAGTTACGAGTTAAGAGTTAAAAGACTTACTCTTTGCTCCTGACTCCAAACTTTTCCCTCACCTCCTTTAACTTCCCGCAATACATCTCCCCTTCAGTACATGGGCCATAGAGGCAGGCAGGCCCGGCCTTTTCAAATATTGTGGGTGCTACCTTTTTTACGAGCTTATACATCTCGAAGGCCATTTCCCTGATTTCCCATTGGGCCCTTTCACAGCATCTCTGGAGTAAGAAATGGAGCAGCTCCCTCGCATTCATCGTAACCATTATCTTTGTCTCAGCGGCATTAGGAAGTACAAACCTTGCATCCTGAAAAGCAGACTCCCCTTTAATACCCTTTCTATCCAGTCTCTCAACAATAAAATCATAAGTCTTCTGTGCCTCGATCATAAAATTGTCAAAGGCTTCACGAGCCTCCCTGTCTTTTGCTATTGATTGCGGAACTATATAATCAAATGTTGCCTGACTGCTGACTGCTGACTGCCGACCGGTTTCAGACACATACCTCTGTGACTGCTGAGAATATGAGGCAAGCCTGTGTCTGACAAGCTGGTGTGAACAGGCCCTTGATATGCCCTCAATACCGAATGTGAATGTTGCATGTTCGATTGGACTCATATGGCCCATCTTCACAAGCTTCTTCACGAAATCTTTCTGGTCTTTCGCCTCGATCTTCTTTTTCAAAGATTCTACATCCGAGGGGCTGTAGCAGAGCTTCGCTGCCATAGCAACGGTCTCTTCAGGATTCGGGGTATGTCTTAAAAGGATTACCTTTAATTTTGCCTCAGGCATCGAGTCCCCTCCATTTTTACTTTCATAAGGCTATGATTATACAAAATATATTTATTTTTTTCTATTATTATCTTAGACCAAAATCCCCTCGCCTTGCTAAAGAAAACTATTGACAGAGGGGAATCTAATGTGTTACGTTGTCTTACAATAAGGAGGTGGAGACCGGGATGAAAGACACCATTACTATAAGGC
>CAKKRL010000107.1 GCA_919902655.1 Thermodesulfovibrionia bacterium | reverse complement strand
CCCCTACGGCCCCTGTATGGTATCCTTCGAAGGGACATGCAATGCGTGGTACAGGCACAGGAGAGAATATTAGCATATCCTCGGAAGCTGTTCACCTGAGAGCATGTCGATGATACGTGTGCCACCGATTGAGGTTCTGAGGAGGACTTTGCCTTTCGGATCTTCTTTCACCTCTCCAATTATTTCTGCTTTTTTACCAAAATGATTCTTTCTCATCACATCCAGAACTTTCTCTGCATCCCCTTCAGGCACAAAGGCTACTAAGATACCCTCATTTGCAACATGGAGGGGTTCGAAACCTAAAAGCTCACAGGCAGCCCTGACGCCGTCCTCTATAGGTATCCTCTCTTCATATATCTCGATACATACATTTGAGGCAGTTGCTATCTCCTTAAGTGTAGTAGCGATACCTCCCCTTGTCGGATCCCTCATCGCATGGATATCCTTTGTTGCCTTTAGCATATCTATTGTGAGAAGGTTTAGCGGAGCGGTGTCACTTTTTATCGGAGGGTCAAGTCTTATTCCATTTCTCTCTGCAATGACTGCAATACCATGATTTCCTATAGAACCGCTTATTATAATCTTATCTCCCGCCTTTGCATTCGAACCTGAGATGTCGATTCCATCTTCAATGATACCGATGCCTGAGGTATTTATAAAAATGCCGTCTGCCTTTCCTTTATTAACAACCTTTGTATCCCCTGTTACTATTTTAACACCAGAAATCTCTGATGCCTTCTTTACAGATAGGAGTATCTCATTTAACTTCTCTATCTCAAATCCTTCTTCGAAGATAAAACCTAAGGAGATATACAAAGGTCTTGCTCCCATCACAGCAAGATCATTTATTGTGCCGTTTATAGCAAGATCCCCTATATTCCCTCCGGGGAAGAATAATGGTTCAACTACATAGGAGTCTGTTGTAAAGGCTATCCTCTTTCCCTTAAGGTCGACTATTGCGGAGTCATCGTAACGTTCCTGTTTAAGATCAAGGACTGATGCGATGGTCTTCTTGATCAGCTCGTGCATCAGCACCCCGCCGCTTCCATGACCGAGGAGAATACGTTCTATCTTGGATCCATTATTCATTAAAGGGATTATCTAACAGAAACTTCGGGATTTCAAGGACTTTCTTGAAGGGGAATAAATAGGAGTATTTACTTGAAACTTTTAACTTTCAGATTTTAACTTTTATTTAGGTATGGTGGGCCTAAGTGGGATCGAACCACTCACCTCGCGCTTATCAGGCGCGCGCT
>CAKKRL010000106.1 GCA_919902655.1 Thermodesulfovibrionia bacterium | reverse complement strand
ACTCCATATTCCTACGGTTGTGACCATTTTTGATGCTATAATTTATCTCGAGAGACCCGGAAAGCTTGAGGAAGAGATAAAAAAGATGGTAGGTGCTCTGGTAAACGATATATGTATAAAAAGGGTAATAACCATAAAGGAAGATGCTACACTCACAGAGATCGCCACCATCATGTCTGAGAAAAAGGTACATCTCCTCCCTGTTATGAAAGGAGATAAACTTGTCGGTATTGTCGGCAAGGCCGACCTTGTGAGGGCGCTGGCAGAGCTATGAACCAGGCGGTTCATGGCAGAGGGGGCTGCGCATGATACAGGTTCAAAGTTTATGTTCGTCTTCCTCAATAAACCTCGTCCTGAATACAGGAGGGCCTGATGAGACGAGAAGTTTGGGACGAATCTTAGGCAAATTACTTCAAGAGGGTGATGTAGTTGCATTGTATGGCGACCTTGGCTCAGGCAAGACATGCCTGGTCCAGGGCATAGCCCTCGGTATTGGAGTTAAGGAAAGATATATCACAAGCCCCACATTCATAATGATTAATGAATACACCGGAAGGATCCCTTTTTATCACATAGACCTCTACAGAGTGGCTTTCTCCGAACTCGGAGGTTTAGGCTTCAGGGATTATTTATCTGACGGCGGGGCAACGGTGATAGAATGGGCTGAGAGGGCAGGAGATGAACTTCCTGAGGAAAGGCTTTCTATCTATCTGAAGATAACAGGGGAAAAGTCACGGGAGATCAAGTTTGAAGGTGAGGGAGAAAGGTATATAAATCTCGTCAAAGCCTTTGCTGAAAGAATTGGGAAATGAAAAAGATCGGTATAATAACAAAACTTAAAAAACCTGAGGCGATTGAAGTCGTCAAAAAACTGAATCCCTGGCTTAAAGACAGAGGCCGTGAGACCTTTATAGATATAGAAGCAGCAGCATCCCTCGGAGAGAAGGGCTTTCAGAGGTCAGAGATTCCATCGCTTGTTGACATGATCATAGTCCTCGGCGGAGACGGTACACTCCTCAGCGTTGCCCGCCTTGTAGGTGGCAGGGGTATTCCTATTCTTGGTGTAAATCTCGGTGGCCTCGGTTTTATAACAGAGATCCCTCTTGATGAACTTTATACCACACTTGAAAGGATATTCAAAAATGACTATTTTATCGAAGAAAGGTTGATGCTTATTGTCCATGTCCACCGTCAGGGAGAAAGGATTGCAGAATACAATGTCCTCAATGAGGTTGTGGTCAATAAAGGTGCACTCGCACGGATAATTGATCTCGAGACATTTATTAATAAAACCTATGTAACAACTTTTAAGGCAGATGGCGTAATAATCTCAACCCCTACAGGCTCCACCGCCTATTCCCTCTCAGCAGGCGGGCCAATAATCTACCCTACCCTTCACTCCTTTGTCCTCACACCGATATGCCCCCATACACTCACAAACAGGCCCATAGTCCTACCTGACGACTTCCTCGTAGAAATTGCACTGAAATCAGAAAGCGGCGATGTCTTTCTTACGCTCGATGGACAGGTGGGGTTCTCTTTAAAATATGGGGATGTGGTTGAGGTAAAAAAATCTCAGGGTAAGATAAAACTCATCTCTTCTCCTAAGAGGGACTATTTTAAAATCCTGAGGACAAAACTCAAATGGGGAGAGAGGTGACAAATCCCCCTAAAGTCCCCCTTTCCTAAAGGGGGACTTTAGGGGGATTAAAGAAAAATGGATGAGAATAAAAGAGAAGAACTCCTTGACATTATTAAAGACCTTAATGGATACCTGTTTTATCTGAAGGAGATGGGAATTGAGTATATCCCCATAAAGGCAGAGGCGAGAGACGAGAGACAAGAGACAGGTATTAACAGCCCGTCACTCGTCACTGAGCCTGCCCTGAGCCTATCGAAGGGTCACTTGTCACCAAATATCAGTCCATCTTCCGAAGAATCACTACAACTCCTCAAAGAAGAGATTGGAGACTGCCGGAGGTGCAAACTCTATAAGGGCAGAACGCAGATAGTCTTCGGAGTAGGAAATCCAAAAGCCGGGCTTGTCTTCGTAGGGGAAGCCCCTGGCAGGGATGAAGACCTTCAGGGAGAACCATTTGTCGGTGATGCAGGGCAGCTTTTAACTAAAATCATAGAGTCTATGGGGATAAAGAGGCAGGATGTGTATATAGCAAATGTAGTAAAATGCAGGCCTCCCAATAACAGAAATCCTGAACAGGATGAGATCGAAAGCTGTGAGCCATTCCTTATAAAACAGCTTGCGATTATTAAACCAAAGATTATCTGTGCCCTCGGCACATTCGCAGCACAGACCCTTCTTAAAACAAAAGAAAAGATTTCACTATTAAGGGGGAATTTTTATTTTTACCATGATATAAAGGTTATGCCCACATTTCACCCTGCATATCTCCTCAGAAACCCAGGAGATAAGAGACTTGTCTGGGAAGACATGAAGAAGATAATGAAGGAATTGAATTTAAAAGGCAGGCTCAATGGATAACATATGGGCGCCATGGAGATTAGAATATATTCTCGGAATAAAACCCGAAGGGTGTTTGTTCTGTATTAAAGCTAAGGAGGACGAGGATGAACAGAATTTCATCCTCTGCAGGAATCCCTTTAACTATATTATTATGAACATCTACCCCTATAACCCCGGACATCTTATGATAGTCCCCTATCTCCATACCCCAACCTTAGAAAACCTTCCTGATGAAGTAAGTCTTGATTTTATGAAGACCACACAGAAGGCACTCTCTGTAGTAAAGGAGGTATTGAATCCTGACGGTTTTAATCTCGGACTGAATCTCACAAAGAGTGGCGGTGCCGGGATTGAGGAACATGTCCATCTCCATATAGTTCCTCGCTGGGCAGGTGACACAAGCTTCATTACAGTCCTTTCCGATGTAAGGGTGATACCCGAACACCTGAAGGCAACATACAGCAAGCTCCTTCCGTATTTTAAGTAAACCCCTCGCTTTGCTCGAAATGACATCTGACATTACCTATTTTCGTATCGGTATTGATAACTTTAATAATTTATGCAATAATAAAAACCTCTGGAGAATCTATGATCTTAAAAGGAAGAGTCTGGAAATTTGGAGACAATATAAACACGGATCTCATAATACCTGCGCGGTATCTTAATACGACAGACCCGGAAGAGCTTGCCCTTCACCTTATGGAAGATGAAGACCCGGACTTCGTTAAAAAGATCAAACCCGGGGATATTATCGTAGCGGGGAAAAACTTCGGATGTGGCTCATCGAGGGAACACGCACCGATTGCTTTAAAGGCATCAGGGATACAGGCCGTGATAGCCGAGAGCTTCGCAAGGATATTTTACAGGAATGCCTTTAATATAGGGCTCTCAATATTTGAATCGTCAAGGATATCGGAAGGAATAAGTGAAGGAGACGAAATTGAAATCCATGCAGATAAAGGTTCCATCAGGGACCTATCTAAAAAAACAGAATACAGTGCTTCACCCATACCTCCTTTTATGCAGGAACTCATCTCTTCAGGGGGGTTAATGGAATGGGTAAAAAAGAGGCTATAACACACCCTTTAATCCCCTCTTAATAGAGGGGAAATTAAAGAGCCCCCTCTTAAAATAGGGGAAACTACAGACTCCCCTCTTAATAGGGGGAAAACGAAGACTCCCCTCTAAAAAGATGGGTTGGGGGTGTGTAAAAAGGAAAATTATAAAAGAGAATTGACTGATGAAATCTTACAAAATAGCAGTAATACCGGGTGATGGCACAGGACCTGAGGTTTTAGCAGAGGCAAAAAAGGTTCTTAATGCCGTTGCTGAAAGAAAAGGTTTCAGGTTTGAATTCACGGGATTCGACTTCGGTGGGGAGAGATATAAAAGAACAGGAGAGACCCTGCCCGATTCTGCCCTGAAGGAACTGAAGGGATTTGATTCGGCTCTTCTCGGTGCAATCGGTCATCCTGATGTAAAACCGGGTATATTGGAGAGGGGGATATTACTAAGGTTAAGATTCGATCTTGACCTTTATATTAATCTCCGGCCGGTAAAACTCTATCCTGGTGTTGATACCCCGATTAAAGACAAATGTCCTGAGGATATTGACTTTGTTGTTGTGCGAGAAAATACCGAAGGACTCTACACAGGTGCAGGTGGGTTCCTGAGTAAAGGGACAAAGGATGAAGTTGCCATTCAGGAATCTATAAATACGAGAAGGGGTGTTGAGAGGTGCATAAGATATGCCTTCGAATACTGCAGGAAACGGAATAAGGATAAAAAGCTCACTCTCTGTGGAAAAACTAATGTCCTTACCTTTGCGTGGGATCTCTGGGAAAGGACGTTCTATGATATCTCCAAAGAGTACCCTGATATAAAGACCGATTATGCCCATGTGGATGCGATAACA
>CAKKRL010000105.1 GCA_919902655.1 Thermodesulfovibrionia bacterium | reverse complement strand
CCGCAGTTGTGGCAGACGGCATTATCCTTAAAGTTTCTCAATCTCATCATTAATCAAATCTTGAAGTCCAGCAGTGTGTGTGTGAAGGTGGACTGCTGATACAGCCAACTCTGAAAGTATGGGGGCAATCTGTTCCGCAGACAAGTCCTTCACCTGAAGCTGTGTAATCAGCTTCAACGTCTCCTGACACTCATCAGCAAGTTCCTTCAAAAGAACTGAAAGAGTTTCATTAAGAGCTATTTTTTCATCTGTTTTCATTTTCCTCTCCTAAATCGTTTCTCTGCTTTGTCCAAAGCATTCTTAAACGCTAAGATTTCTTTTTCCCAGTAATTGTCAACAGGATTCAAATACCTTTTACCCGCACTTCGTGAAACCGCAGTTGTGGCAGACGGCGCAGCCGCTTTCGTGCTCTACGGCACCTCCGCATTCGGGGCAGGCACCTATCAGCATAATCTCTGCAAGGCTTTTATATGAGCTTCCGTTACCCCTTTCTCCTGCATTGTATTTCTCAATAGCCTTTGCGATAGCATCTGAGCATGACCTTATTGTACCGCCATCACACCAGGCCGGCTGATGGCAGGATATTCCTTTAAGCTGTTTTACAACTTCTTCAGGTTCTATGTTTGAACGGAATGCAAGGGATACAAGCCTGCCTATTGCCTCTGACTGGCTTGCGGCGCATCCGCCTGCCTTCCCCATATGGTTGAAGACCTCAAAGGGCTGGCCTTTTTCATCCTCATTTATTGTTACATAGAGGTTCCCGCATCCAGTCTTCATAAACCTCGTAGCACCCCTTGTCATATCAGGCCTCTTTTTGGGTATTATCTTGTGTGTCTGGCTGCTGACTGTTGACTGCTGACTGGTACTTTTCGTCTTTCCTGTAGAGAGTACCTGCTCTTCCCTGCTTCCGTCCCTGTAGATAGTAACCCCCTTACATCCCCATCTGTATGCAAGCATATAAACCTTCTCTACATCCTTTGGTGTTGCGTTATGGGGAAAGTTTACCGTCTTGCTTACAGCGTTATCCGTATATTTCTGGAAAGCAGCCTGATGCCTTATATGCCATTCAGGTGTAATATCGTGGGCGGTCACGAAGACCCTCTGTATCTCAGCCGGAACATTGGTATCTCCATTAATTGTACCCTTTATTGCTATGGATTCAATGAGGGATTCACTATAGAATCCTGACTTCTTTGCAACCTTTTCAAAATGTTCATTCACCTCTATGAGTTTAGAGTTATCGAGGACATTCCTTACAAAAGATAAGGCAAATACTGGCTCTATTCCGCTGCTGCAGTTTGCGATTATTGAGAGTGTCCCTGTTGGCGCTATAGTTGTTATGGTGGCATTTCTTAGCTTTGGCCCTCCTTCATAGATAGAACCCCTGAAGTTCGGGAACTCTCCTCTCTCCTCGGCAAGGGCCATAGATGCCTTTCTTCCCTCCCCAGCAATAAAAGCCATTACCTCTTCTGCAAGGACCACGGCCTCCTCTGAATTATATGGTATTCCGAGCTGGATAAGCATATCTGCCCATCCCATTACACCGAGGCCTATCTTCCTGTTTCCCCTTGTCATCTCTCCGATCTTTTCAATAGGATATTTATTCACATCGATCACGTTATCGAGGAAATGGACTGAATTCCATACAACACTTCTCAATTTCTCCCAGTCTACTTCTGCACCGCCGTTAAGTCTTGCTGCCATTTTCGATAGGTTTATTGAGCCGAGGTTGCAGGACTCATAGGGGAGGAGGGGCTGCTCTCCGCAGGGGTTTGTGGATTCGATCTCACCGAGAAGCGGGGTTGGATTTTTCCTGTTTATTCTGTCAAGAAAGATTATACCAGGTTCGCCGTTCTTCCATGCATGATTGACTATCCTGTCAAAGACATCCCTTGCCTTAAGCCTTCCTGTCTTAATACCCGAATGTGGGTTTATAAGGTCGTATTCTCCGTCTTCCTCAAGGGCATGCATAAATTCCCCTGTGAGGGCGACTGATATATTAAAGTTATTAAGCCTGTTATTGTCTTCCTTGCATGATATGAATTCGAGTATATCGGGGTGGTCGACCTTGAGAATCCCCATATTCGCACCCCTCCTTGTCCCTCCCTGCTTTATCGCCTCTGTGGCAGAGTCAAAGACGGTCATGAAGGATATTGGTCCGCTCGAGACCCCTTTTGTTGTTCCAACGATATCACCTTTCGGTCTTAGCCTCGAGAATGAAAATCCTGTTCCACCACCTGATTTATGTATGAGTGCTGTGTTCTTCAGGGCCTCGAAAATCGAGTCCATAGAATCCTCCACAGGGAGGACGAAACATGCAGAGAGCTGTCCGAGTTCCCTTCCTGCATTCATAAGGGTGGGGCTGTTCGGAAGGAAATCGAAGGAGGTCATCATCCTGTAGAATTCCTCCTCTGTCCTTTCCACCTCTGTCTCTGTCTTACCGTAGAGGGTATCTGCAGAGGCAATTGTAGAGGCGACCCTCCTTAACATATTCTCAGGTGTCTCTATCACCTTTCCATCCTTATCCTTCATCAGATATCTCTTCTCAAGGACCTTAAGGGAATTTGGCGAGAGAATTAACTCAGCCGTCTCACCCCCTTCCCTGAGTTTTTTAATTATATGAGTTCTTGATTCCGATATGATTTCTTTTATTTCCATAGACTCCTCCTGAAGGATTATATATTGGGGAATAAGGCGAAACGACCACAATATATTGTATATATCATATTTTAATTCTTGTCAAGTAATTTTTATAAATCTATTAAATCTATAAATAGTTTTTATAAATTTAATAACCTTATTCCGAAGGCAATGGTTAGAATGATGAGAGAAGGGATCATCATCCTCCTGTATATGCCTGCAAGATCTGCATGGAAATAGTCCCTCGTAAGGATCAGGCAGAGGTGAACAGGAGAAAGTAGCACTCCTACATAACCGCATCCGAATGCGAAGGCCATGAGGTTGAGAGGAGGGTTATCCCCGAGGAGATGGGTGATCATAGGGAATGTTATACCCACGAAGCCGACAGTGAGACCGGTGAGGAGACCGGCGATAAAGGGTAAGAGAGAGATGATAAGAGTTGCTGGTACCCCATACCTTCCAAAGAAATCCGGGAGTGTTGCTACTGCACCTGATTCCTTAAGAATTGCCTTAAAGACCATGACACCTGCGACAAGAAGGATTATATTGAAGGATACCCCCTCCTTTATGGTTATAAAAATGTCCTTCGGTTTATACCTGTGAAAGATCCATAATCCTATTATTGCTATCGCTAACGAGAGGGAAAGTTCGATCTTTAATACAAGTACCATGAGTATGACTGATAAAACAGGAAGCAGGCTTATAAGGAGAGAAGCCCTGCTGCCTTCCTTGGTTGAATGGATGGAAGACCCTGTTCCTCTGAACCCCCATAGTATCCCTGTTAGAATGATTCCCAGGGCAAGAGGTGACTGTATAAGTGATAGTTTCACTATTGGCACACCTATTATTGCCGATGCGAGGACGATCCCTGGATAGAGAGGGAGGACATATTCCCACGGGTGTCTGAACCAGTAATTTATAAATGCCTTTCTCTCGCGGCTTATATTCAGGGATGAGCTCGCCTCATTTACCATAGGGGCTGAGAATACTGCACCACCTGCTGATGGGAGGAGACCTATCAATGCAGGCATTGAGGCCATGATAATCCGCGAATCCCTTACAATCCCTCTAAGTGATGACATCATATTTTTCAGGGTTTCTGTCTTCCTCAGGATGTTCTCGAAGATCAGGATAAGAGTGAGGGCGAGGCCGAGATTTATCGTTGAAGGCTCTATTATTCCATAGAAAGAGGATTTTATCATCGCTTTGGCGCTTAGCCTGAAGAGGACACCGAGGACGAGTGATGCAATGAGCATAACAAGACCGAGATTCCATTTCAGTCTTAAGAGGAATATGATGAGGCCGAAGACGGCGAGGATCTTTATAAAATCAATCATGGTCTATGACCCTTGGGGTTCGGTCAGGATATTGTCGATGAGCCTCATCTTCCCTATCCTCACCGCAAGGGCTATAAGGGTTTTCCCTTTGATCTCGTCAATATCCTTGAGGGTCTCAGAATCTGTTATTGCAATATAATCAATCGAGACAAGGGGTTCTTTCTCTATCATACGTTTAATAGCGGAGAGGATCTTCCGTGCATTTTTTTCCCTATCTCTTATCATACACGATGCTATCGTAAGGGATTTATAAAGTACCGGGGAAACCTTTCGCTCCTCTTCTGAGAGATAGGAATTCCTCGAGCTCATCGCAAGACCATCTGGTTCCCTCACAGTAGGAAGGACGATAATATCTATATCCATGTTCAGATCTTTTACCATCCTTTTTATAACAACAGACTGCTGGTAATCCTTCTGGCCGAAGAATGCCTTATGGGGTTTTATAATGTTGAATAACTTGTTAACTACCGTAGCTACGGCTCTGAAGTGCTCCGGCCTTGAGAGACCGCAGAGGGGTTCTGTCACCTTCCCCACATCCACATAGGTGAGATAACCTTCAGGGTACATATCACTTGCAGAGGGTGAGAATATCATATCTCCTCCTGCAGAGATGACCTTTCTGGCATCCCCTTCAAGGTCTCTCGGATAACTGTCGTAGTCTTCACCCGGGCCGAACTGTGTCGGATTTACAAAGATACTAACGACCACTATGTCTGTCCGACTCTTAGCCTCTCTTATAAGGGTTAGATGCCCTTCATGGAGGGATCCCATCGTTGGAACAAGACCCATGAGCTTACCTTCCATTCTCTTCCTCTCAGCGAAGGCTTGCATTGAAGCGATATTTTCTATAATCTCCATCGAGGACATTCTTAATTAAAGTAATACGATTTTAACATTTTTAGGGATTGACAGGTGAGTTTTATTAATGTATAGATAAAACAAATGTCTAAACTCCTTATAGGGCACAGGGACGGTAGAGTAGAAGAAAGGACATCACCTGTGGCCATAGAGGAAGGCCTGAAAATCCCTGATACTCTTTTCTGGCTTAATCTTGAGGCCACTGAGGTCTCAGAGATCGAGAGACTCGGAGACCTTTTTGGGTTTCACCCTTTAACTATTGAGGACTGCATAAAACTCAATCAGAGACCAAAACTCGAAGACTTTGAAACCTATCTATTTGTTGTCCTCCATTTCTGCGTGTTTAAAAGCCCTACAGGTGAGATAGGTACCAAAGAACTCCACATCTTCCTCGGCCCTAATTATCTGATCACTGTGCAAGGTGAGCCTATAGAACCGATAAGGGAACTCTATGAGAGGTGCAAAAAAGACCCAGCTATCTGGGAAAAGGGATGCGACTTTATTTTTTACCTTGTTGGAGATTCCATTGCCGATAGCTATTTCCCGCTTCTCGATACAATTGGCGAGGATATAGACAGGCTTGAGGATGCTATCCTTTTATCCCCTAAGAAAGAAGACCTTGACAGGGTCTTTACCCTGAAGCAGGACATGATCTTCCTCAGGAAGATTGTGAGCCCCATGAGGGAGGTCTTCAATAACCTCAGCAAGAAGGACTCCTTGATAAATGAAAAGAATCTCCTTTACTTCAGGGATGTCCATGGCCTACTCCTCATGGCCTATGAGGTAATAGATTCCTACAGGGACATGGTCGGAAATGCCCTCGAGGTATACCTCTCAACCATATCTAACAGGATGACCGAGATAATGAAGAGGCTTACGATTATTGCAACAATATTCATGCCACTCTCGTTCATCACAGGGTTCTTCGGCATGAACTTTACCCTGCTCCCCTTTGGAAACCCCTGGCTACTGCTCGGCGTACTCATAATTACAGCAATCCTTCCTGTATCAATGCTTCTCTGGTTCTACAGGCAGAAGTGGTTTTAGCCACGGGGGAGAAAAATTGTAGGGCAAGCCTTCAGGCTTGCTTTATAAAATGCAGGGCTAAAGCCCTGCCCTACCAGTGTTATTAATTTGGGGTTTATAAAATGTTTAAGAAAGTTATTCTCATAACTCTCGACGGCCTCGGGATAGGAGAGCTTCCTGATGCAGGAGAATTCGGAGATTCAGGGAGCAATACCCTTAAGAACCTGGCAACTGCTGTTGGAGGATTAAACCTCCCCAATCTCGAAAGGATGGGGCTCGGGTTCCTCGGAGATTTTCGGGGCATCAGGAAAATAAAAGAACCCATAGCATCATACGGTATTATGGCAGAGAGGTCAAAGGCAAAGGATACATCCACCGGCCACTGGGAGATGATGGGACTTATAATCAAAAAACCTTTCCCGTTGTATCCGGATGGATTCCCCCATGAGGTTACAGATGCCTTCGAGAAGGCTATAGGGAAAAAAATCCTGGGGAACAAGGCTTCCTCAGGGACAGAGATAATAAAGGAACTGGGCGAAGAACAGATGAAGACCGGGAGACCGATCGTCTATACCTCTGCTGACTCAGTCTTCCAGATAGCAGCACATGAGGATATAATACTTGTCGGAGAATTATACAGAATGTGTGAAATAGCGAGGGGGATACTGAAAGAACCACACAATGTGGGAAGGGTTATAGCAAGGCCATTTACAGGAAGACCCGGAAACTTCCAGAGAACACCTAAGAGAAAGGATTATTCTCTGCCCCCTCCGGGAAAGACGGTACCTGATGGATTAAAAGAAAAAGGAATTCCTGTTATAGGGATAGGGAAGATAGAAGATATCTTTGTAGGCAAGGGTATAACAGAGGCGATACATACAGAGAATAATACCGATGGGATAGAGAAGATAATAAGGGCGATTGTTAAAACAGATAAAGGGCTTATTTTTACAGACCTCGTTGATTTTGATATGGTCTATGGGCACAGGAACGACCCTGAGGGTTTTGCAAAGGCCCTTACTGATTTTGATAAAAGCCTGCCGGTATTTTTTAAAGAGATGGGGAGAGACGATATCCTCATGCTTACCGCTGACCACGGCTGTGACCCCACAACGCCGAGTACAGATCATTCAAGGGAATATGTGCCTCTATTAGTTTATGGAGAGAAGGTTAAGGCAGGTATTAACCTCGGTATAAGAAAGACCTTTGCGGACATAGGGGCAACAATCGCAGATATCTTTGATGTTAAAAGACCAGAGGCAGGGGAGAGTTTTCTGAAAGAGATCGCCATTTAATATAAACGCCCCCTCACCCATCCCTCTCCCCTAAGGGGAGAGGCTTCTTCCCTGTAACCTCATAATGTGAAGGGTTAAGGCTATTTGTCTCTATCTTTTCAAATCCTGCTTGCTGGAAAATTTCCTTTGCCTTTTCCTTTGGGAGTCTTTCTTCGAATGGAGGTCCCTTTTTCTCTACCTTCTTTTCCCATTCAAAAACAATAAGCCTCCCTGAGTGTTTTAATATCCTCTTTACCTCCTTTAAAAAATCTACAGGGTGATGAACCTCGTGCAGGACAAAGACAATAAGGGCAATGTCAACGACAGCACTATCAACAGGGAGGATTGTCTCCTCTGATCTTAAGATAACAACGTTCTTTGAAGGATTCCGTTTTCTCAGCTCATTTAGCATCTCCTGCTGTGTATCGATGGCATAGACCTTCCCACTCTTACCTACAATCTTAGATGCAGGGAATACAAAAAATCCCGGCCCGCATCCTATATCAGCAAAGACCATTCCTTTCCTTAGACCCTTTTTACTAAGATACCTGAACGGGTCGATCTCCTTCTTCCTCTCTTCACTTATAAGTATATCAATATTCTTTGGATCAAACTTGTGCATTTGTCCTCCAATTAAATATTACTCCACTTGCTGGATTTTATGAAAACCATAATTATGCTATGCAATTTATAGTTATAAAATCCCTTTTCTCTCTATCCCACACAAAACACTTAATGTCTTTTGCCTCTCTGTTTATGACAGAGACGACTATATGTATTGCATCAGGGAATTCAGGCTCGCCGAAGACGGTCTGAACCTCCCTGTCCATGTCAGAGAAAAATGCAGGGTTGTCGGTATGGGAATGGTAGAATGCGATAACATCTTCTTCGGTTCTCTTTGCATCGGAAAAGATCCTTTCCGCCTCCTTACGGTCAATAAAATATGCAGTGCGGGCATTTCTCGGGTGTTTCTCCGGGTCTTCTGAATGGAGGATATTCTGTATGTTTTTGCAGATATGTACCCGCTCTCTGTCCCTGTTCCCTGTTACGATGCCGCAGCACTCATCGGGATACTCTGTTATGGCGTGTTTATATATTTCATTAATGGTTTCTGGTTTAAGCATAATTTTAGATCTCATGGCTCAGATAACGGTCACCTCCGTCAGGGAAGATAACGACAAGGACGCCCTCCCTCAACCTCCTCGCTATGGATAATACACCAACAAGTGCAGCCCCTGAAGAATGGCCAACAGCCAGACCCTCTATCTGTATTATCCTTTTAACCATATCATAGGCATCTTCAGTATTCACATAGATTGTCTCATCAGGGAAACCCATATCGTAGATATCAGGGACTATAGAACTTCCCATGTGTTTAAGTCCCTCTATTCCCTGATGTCGAATCGAGTATGATTTTGTCCTCTGTAAGTAACCCTGCCTCCTCTGCATCGCTTATAAGTTGAAGGGCTGTACGGTCTTTCACCGAGCCGCCGGGATTAAAACGTTCGAGTTTCGCATAGACCCTTATACCAGGATTTATATTCTCGGTAACCCTTGTCAGCCTGATAAGCGGTGTACCACCAATGGTATCGAGTATACCACTGCTTACCGTATCAATGATATGCCTCTTTTCAGACATCGGCATTAAAAAGCCTTGTGCTGAGGTACCTCTCACCTGTGTCAGGGAATATGACAACAACCCTCTTTCCCTCACCGAGATCCCCTGCCACCTTCATTGCAGCAAAGAAATTTGCGCCTGAAGAGATGCCGCAGAGAATACCCTCCTCCCTTATGAGCATCTTCGCTGTCTCAAAGGCATCCGCAGGGATTAAAAAACTCTATCTTTGCATAGATATCGGCCATGCCCTCTTCTTTCAATTTATTGATTTTTACTATCGGCGTATTGCCTATAAGTTCAAGTACGGAATCAACAGGCTCTGAGTAAAAGAATGGCATTTTCGTTTTTGTTTTTTCACCCATATTATATCAACCCCGATACCTTTCCATGAATTATTACATATAATCCATGAAATTGACAACCCTGATTCTTAGAAGTTTTTTATTATACCTGTTGACAAAGGGATAAAAAAGGGGCTTAATAAAAGTTAAATATGGGTCCTGAGGATAGGTTAAAGGAACTCGGTATAATCCTTCCTGAGGCACCGAGGCCTATCGGTTTCTATGTCCCTGCAGTAAGGGCAGGTGATCTCCTTTTCCTGAGCGGGATGCTTCCGATCAGAGAGGGGAAATTGCTCTATAAAGGGAAGGTAGGGAAAGACATTAAAGTCGAGGAGGCGCAGGAGGCTGCCAGGGCAACACTCATAAATGCACTGTCTGTGGTCAGGGCAGAACTTGGAGACCTCAATAAAGTGAAAAGGGTTGTAAGGCTCTCAGGCTATGTGGCTTCAGCAACAGGATTTAACCAGCAGCCTGCAGTCCTTAATGCTGCCTCTGAGATACTTGCAAAGGTATTCGGTGATGAGGGGCTGCACAGCAGGATAGCGATTGGCGTCTCGGAGCTTCCTATGGACTCGCCAATAGAGATAGAACTCATAGTGCAGGTAGTCACTGCCTGAACTACCTGTCCGAAGGATCCTGTGGATCGGTATGGTTTTAACCATTGCTCCAAAAGAGATTGATATTTTATAAAAAACCATTATAATATATAAGTAGTATAAAGGTATGGGAGATAGATATGCGATGCCATAAATGTTCCACAGAGAATTCGGAGAGAAGAAGGTTCTGCAGGGAATGCGGGTCTCTTATCGTTATCTTCTGCAGGAGATGCGG
>CAKKRL010000104.1 GCA_919902655.1 Thermodesulfovibrionia bacterium | reverse complement strand
GGGGGTGAGGGGATTGTTGCACACGGATACCCCTTGACGAGCCTCACCTTCCAGTAATTATCAACCTTTTCGGTCTCTACGTAAAGGGAATTCTTTGATCCGAACCTCGAAAGGTTCTTAACAGACGCCTCATTGTCAACAAGAACCTCAACGATGCCCTCGCCTATTTTTGAGATTTCCTCCTCAGCCATCACTACAGGCTTCGGGCATGCAAGTCCACGCGCATCAATAAACATAGATTCCTCCATTTCCCGGTTTTTGTGGATGGGAAATATTAGATGTTTTTTAAGGATATAGTCCAATAGTTAATATTGATATATTAGATGGGACATATAGAAATTATCTATCAAGAAGATTAGCGGGATAATTTCTTCAGGTAATCGAAAAAGGCACGGTAATGTTTTGGGAGTGTACGTCTTTTATGTGTGATGATATAGAAGCTCCTTTTCATATTCAAACTTTTTATCTTTATTTCCTCAAGTATACCTGTCTTTATTTCTCCTTTAACAGCAATCTTTGAGAGAATAGAAGCTCCGAGCCCTGCTTTTACAGCCTCCTTAACAGAATCTGTAGATCCCAGGACAGCGGCCACATTCAGGTCTCTCAGACTGATACCCTCTTCTGAGAGATGTTTCTCCATCATCTTTCTCGTGCCTGAGCCTTCTTCCCTGAGGAGAAATGGAATATCGGTAATATCTTTTAAAGAGATTTTATTTCTATTTAAAAGATCAGGGGACGAGACGAATATTAGTTCATCCTCGATAAAGGGCTGGTACTCTATCTTCCCATGTTCCATCTTTGCCCCTACGATTCCGAGGAGCAGTTCATGATTTGAGACCATATCCGTTATCTTTCTTGAGTCCTCTATCACTACCTGAAAAGATATATTTGGGTGTTTCCTCTTGAATTCTGAGGCAAGGGCAGGAATAATATAAGTCCCTGGTATTGTGCTTGCACCTATTGTGAGTTCTCCGCTGATCTCTTCCTTGAGCCTGCAGATAGCTGTCTTTATTCCTTCAAACTTTTCAACCATTTCAGAGACATAAATGTATAACAGTTCTGCCTCCTTTGTGGGAATTACCGACCTTCCTGCCCTGTCAAAGAGCATGCAGTCTAATTCCTCTTCGATTGCCTTGATATGGCTGCTGACGGTTGGCTGACTGAGGCGGAGTTCTTCTGATGCCTTTGAAAATCCCCTGTTCCTGAACACAGATAAAAAAACCTTCAGATGATGTATGTCCATTACAATTTTATAAAATCTCCTCTATGAGCCGTTGGCTCAACGAGCCATAGGCCCTCCCCCTCTTTGCTAAAGAGGGGGAACTGAAAGCCCCCCTTTGAAAAGGGGGATAGAGGGGGATTTTGTCAATTCATCTTTTATTAGTTTAACAATTAAAGCTGAAGATACTCCTTTGCCAGCCTCGGATAAATCCTTGGATTAAACAGAATATTCGTCATGATGTAGCACTCATGTGTGCAATAGCAACCGTTTTTCTGGATTGAACGGGTAACCCTTCCTGCCCCCTCGCTCTGCAATAACTCTTTCACATCATAATTATAATCCCTGATATTCCCCATTCTTTTATCGAACGATTCGCAGGGGTATACATCACCTGTCTCTGTAAGGACAAGATTCAGCCTGCCTGCATAACAGGGTATCAACCTCCTTTTCTCCTGCATGGTCTGATATATAAATTTTCGCTGCAGGATATCCTGTGCGGCCTTCAACTTAGCCCCTTTGAATCGGTATGTCTTTGCTATTTTATCTCTGAGATTATTCTCCATAACTTCTATTACATTCCTGTATTTCTCTATATCCACATCCTTGTAACCACCATTTATCTCACCGCGGACAAATGAAACGGTATGTGTATTTATCCCTTCCATTGTATTAACAAATTCCACTATCTCTCCCATCCGGTCCTGATTCTCTGAATAGAAGACCGTGTTTACTCCGAGATCGAAGTTCGGGTATTTATCGAGAAGTCCGGAAAGGAGGTGATAACTCTGCATAAACTTTTCAAAACTCCCTTCCACACCCCTGAGTTCATCATGGAGACCATCCAGCCCATCCAGGGAGAGTTTTACAACGACAGTACTGTTTTTGCATCCTTTAAGTATCGCCTCCATCTTTTCATAGGTAACATCAGGCAGCAGTCCGTTTGTAGGATAAAGGATGATTGCAGGTCTATTATTCTTATAGAATATTCTGCTTATCTCAACAATATCTCCCCTGAGAAAGATCTCTCCTCCTGAAAAGGCGAGCCAGAGCAGATTCCCAAAGGAGGAGGATATCTTTTCTATCTCATCCAATGTAAGTTCTTCCTGATGTCTCCCTTCCGACTCTATATAATCCCCCCATCCCCATCCCCCCTTTAGTAAAGGGGGGTGAGGGGGGATTACGGAAAAGGGGGATGTAGGGGGATTATTCCTGTTTATATAAAAACAGAAGGGACATTTTGCGTTACACCTTTTGGTAATGAAGAAGGTAAGCTGGACAGGTCTTCTTTTCCAGAATACAGAGTTTATATGACTGAAAGGTGAATACATCAAATTCTCTCCCGGATTCTGGATAAAAGGAAATATCTCAATATCCCTGCAAAGGCGCCAGCCCCAACCCCGAGGGGATATAACATCGTGTAATAAAGTATCGCAGCGAGGGTAAACAACAGACCTTTTGTTTCATAAAAGGCCTTGATCAGTCCTCTATTTAAATATATATTGACTCCCAGAATGAAGGGTATAATGGTTAAAAAGACGGATATTCCAGAAAGTAGATATAGAAAAACAACAAGTAAACTAAAGAAATATGACAGGACATTTATCTTCAATTCTACAGAGGCAGTTCCTGAATCCTTAAGGATGTCGCGGTTCCCAATAGAATATATAGTCCAGTACATGGATTTCCTTGCAGCATTCTTCAGAGACCTGTATAGGGAAAAATTAAATATATGCTGAACAAGTATTTCAGGATTAATAACAAGCCTGTGCCCTGCCCTTCTCAACCTGTGGCTGAACTCCACATCCTCAAGGATAGGAAGGGGAAAATCTTCCCTGAATCCTCCGCTATCTATGAATAGCCGTTTGTCTATAATCATTGCATGTGTGGCGATATAATCAGTGTTCTCTTTATGCTTGGTTTCAGAGTAGTTTATGAATATGGACTGGAAGGTGCTGAAAAAATTATTGTCATAGGGAATCCCTGTATAAGTTCCTCCGATTATTCTATGCCCCTCCGAAAATAACTTATTTGCCAAAGCGAGCGTATCTTCCCGTAAAAGACAATCGGCGTCGATAAAGAAAAGCACCTCACCGAGGCTATTCTGTGCACCCATATTTCTTGACTTTGATGCCCCTGAGTGCCTCTCAAGCTGTATAAGCCTGAAGGGAAAACCCTTTATAATATCTGCCGAATTATCCTCCGAGCAATCATCAACAACGATAACCTCAATATTCTGGTATTTAGAGGATAATACAGATTCAAGGCATTTCCCTATAGTCCCGGCACCATTGTAATTAGGAATGATTATCGAGATATATCTTTCACCAACCATTTAGTATAAACCTTTAGTAATTATAACATAAAAGCATTTCATATCCCTATTATATAGTATGTTTTTTTGATATAATTAAGGGTAATTTCAATGGGAGGAGCAATGGAAAAGTTTTCTATAAGAGAGGTTATCGAGCAGGCCGTACAGACAGAAAGACTGGGTCATCAATTCTATACAGAAATGGCAAAGAGATTCGGCGAAAACGAAGGTCTCAGAAAACTCTTTGAGACCCTTGCAGTAAAAGAACTTCGCCACGAAAAGACTTTCTCCGAACTAAAGGAAATAACCGGGACCGAAGAACCTGAGGGATGGGATGAGGTCTCGCAATATTTAAGGGCAATTATTGAATCAGAGTTTTTTCTCGGCAAGGGCAACTCCTTGCCATCGCTCAAGCATTTGGGAAAAGCGTCAGACGCCGTTAATTTTGCAATCGGTTTTGAGAAAGAGACATTACTCTATTTTTATGCAATAAGAGACATGATCAAGGAAAAAGAGGTTATAGATGAAATCATAAACGAGGAAAAAAGCCATATCATGTGGCTGAACAAATTCGGAGAAAGTTTTCTTAAACAGGAAGGGGGTCTGTAATTTATTTAAGTTTTTTTATGAATTCTTCTACCGGTACTGCTGCAAGCGTAAGGAGCTGGACAGAACCCCTTGCCCCGAGCTCAACGGACATCTTCATCACTGTTTCATTATCAGGTGCCTCCACAATATTAACAAAATCGTAAGGACCGAGAACTGCATACTGCTTGACTACCTTTACACCCATCCTTTCTATCTCCTTGTTCACCTCAAGGATCCTTTCGGGTTTTTCCTTTATAGTCTTCCTTCCCTCATCCGTGAGGCTACTAAGGACTATATAAAATGCCATATCCCCCTCCTTCCCTTTTAAATCCCCCCGATTTACAACTTCGGGGGCAAGCCCCCTTCCTGATTCTTTATACTCCTTTTGAGGAGGTAAGTCAATTAAGTTTCATTTTTTCTTTAAATAACCTTACCCACTCCCCCTGGCATGGAGGTAAATTGTTGTCAGTTATTTATTACTCCATCCTTAAGACATCACAGGCATTCGTGAATATAGAATCGTGGATCCCGAATTCTTTAAGAATTTCATAATTCCTATCCAGCGGGTTCTCATCTCCGGTGGTATTTTCTATAAGTTCATTTAGATCCGGAGGGTCTTTGAATCTGTTTATATCTATTACCTGTATGGGGAAATCCGGTATTCCTGGGACACCATACTTAATTCCCCGCCAAGTAAAAGTCGTAAGAAGGGGGGAACCAGGGGCAAAGAGAACAGATCCAAAGAATTAAGCATGGTGTCCCCGTTACGAAGAATCATGCAGAAGATATCAAGTTATCAACATTAGAGCGTGTCGCTGTGGCGATTGGAAAACGATTGCAAATTAGTATTACTTGATATAACTCATTTTGAAAAGAGAAAAGGTGTGAGGCTGGTTTTTGAATAATGAAGCCATATAAGGTGTCAAGAAATTTTCTCAATATTATTAAAAATAAGAAGGCTGCTCAGTATAATTGCAGATTGCTACAAATATCAATATTCAAGTCTGACCCTCTTACCTCTTACTGTTTATTAAGTATTTCTGATATTCTCTTCCTGAGATATTGAGGGCTCAGTGGTTTCTTTATATATTCAACTACCCCTTTCATTAGCGCCTTTATTTCCAAATCTTCATTACCATACGCTGTTATTATTATCACAGGTATCCATGATTTCTTCTCAATAATCGCCTTTAATACCTCAAATCCATTTCCGTCTGGCAGGGAATAGTCAACAATGGCAAGGTTTATATCGTTGTTTATTAGACTGATAGCCTCTGAATATCCAGATGCTTCCATTATATTATATTCACGCTCAAGAGAAGACCTTATTATATCCCTCACAATTTCTTCATCCTCTACAACAAGAATAGATTTCTTATACATCTCTCCCTCCCTATTTATGTCTTTTTATCTATCGTGTTTTTATATTATAACACGCTATACTAATGATAGATTACAGATATTGTATTTCTCTTAATATTCTGGTATTTTATCAAAAATGGAAAGAGGGGATACATATGATAAAGAATGACCGCTGGATAAAAAGGACAGCCCTGGAACATAAGATGATTGAACCCTTTGAGGAAAGACAGGTAAAAGAAGGAACAATATCCTACGGCCTATCTTCCTATGGTTATGATCTAAGACTATCAGACGAGTTCAAGATATTAAGTGAGACTACCCCTATTGTAGATCCTAAAAATTTAGGCAATGAGTCATTCCATGATTTCAAAGGGAATATATACACTATCCCGCCTAACTCTTTTGTCCTCGGAAGGAGCATCGAATATTTCAGGATACCGAGGAAAGTGCTAACTATATGTGTTGGAAAATCTACCTATGCGAGGTGTGGAATAATCACAAATATCACCCCCTTTGAACCTGAATGGGAAGGATATGTTACACTCGGTATTTCAAATACCTCCCCTTTCCCTGCAAGGATCTATGCAAACGAGGGTATTGCACAGGTAATCTTCTTTGAGTGTGATGAAGAATGTGCAATATCATATGCAGATAGAAAAGGAAAATATCAGTCCCAGAAGGATATAACATTGCCTAAGATATAATCCCCCCTTGCCCCCCTTTAGTAAAGGGGGGTAGAGGGGGGATTTAGCAAAGGGGAATGGGGTTATTTGGAAAAGGGGACTAAAGGAGATTTGAAAGGGTATCATCCGTGAACAGTGAACGATTAATCATCGCCCTTGATTTAGAAAGCCTTTCAGAGGCAGAGAGGGTCGTTGACCTTCTCAAAGAGAAGATCTCTGTCTTCAAAATAGGTCTCCAGTTATTCACGAAAGAGGGGCCAAAGGCAGTCGAGATGGTAAATAGAAAAGGCGGAAAGGTCTTCCTCGATCTCAAATATCACGATATACCGAATACTGTTGCAAAGGCTGCAAAAGAGGCAACAAGGCTTGGGGTCTTCATGTTCAGTATCCATACCCTCGGCGGGAATGATATGATGAAGATGTGCAGGGATTCTGTAGTCGAGACTTCTATGAAAGAGGGTATTGGAAGACCGTCAATCATAGGCATTACAATCCTTACAAGTATAGACCAGAAGACTCTTAATGACCTCGGAATAAAGGAAACCCTGAAGGATGAGGCAAGGCACCTATCAGAAAAGGCATTACGGTCAGGGCTTGATGGTGTAGTAGCTTCACCAGAAGAGGTAAAATCAATCAGGGAGAGTTGCGGAAGGGATTTTATCATCATAACACCGGGTATTAGACCTGAAGGTTCGCAACATAATGATCAGAAAAGGATCATGACCCCCAGAGATGCCGTGAGGGAAGGGGCAAATTTCCTTGTTATCGGAAGGCCTGTACTTATGGCAGAGGATCCCTTAAAGGCGGTTGAAGAAATTCTTAAGGAGGTCTCAGATTAAATCAAATCCCCCCATCCCCCCTTTTCTAAAGGGGGGATGGGGGGATTACGGAGTCTTCAATAAGAGCCTACGACATAATAAAAAAGAAGAGGGACGGAGCTTCCCTCACTAAGGATGAAATAAAATTTATTATCGAAGGTTACCTGAACGGAAGAATCCCCGACTATCAGATCTCCTCCCTGCTCATGGCTATATACTTCAGGGGCATGAACCCTGAAGAGACAGCATCCCTGACCCGCATCATGATGACCTCCGGTCAGGTTCTTAATCTCTCTGATATTCCCGGTAAAAAGATCGATAAACATAGTACAGGCGGGGTAGGAGACAAGGTATCCCTCATACTCGCACCTCTTGTTGCCTCGGCAGGTGTAATAGTTCCTATGATCTCTGGAAGGGGACTCGGCCATACAGGCGGGACACTCGATAAGCTTGAATCCATCCCCGGATTCAGGACTGACCTCAGCCTTAAGGAGTTCAAGGACTCACTCTTGAAGATAGGCTTAGCCATGGTCGGCCAGACAGAGGAGATCGCCCCTGCCGATAAAAAACTTTACGCCCTCAGGGATGTTACTGCCACTGTCGATTCGATCCCCCTGATGGCAAGCAGTATAATGTCAAAGAAACTCGCAGAGGGAATAGACGGCCTTGTTCTCGATGTAAAGACAGGCAGCGGTGCCTTTATGAAAGGCTATGAGGATTCTTTAAAACTCGCGAGGACAATGGTGGAGACAGGAACATCTCTGGGGGTTGAAACAGTTGCCTTAATAACCGACATGAATCAGCCACTCGGCAGGGCTGTAGGGAATTCCCTTGAGGTTCTGGAAGCGATAGATGTATTGAAGGGAGGCGGCCCGGAAGACCTTGTAGAAATAACTATCGAGCTTGGTGCATGGATGCTCAGATTGGCCCATGGATTGGATATTGAAAAAGGCAGGGGAATCTTAATGGCAAATATTAAAAATGGAGATGGTCTGAAAAAATTCAAGGAGATGGTCTCAATGCAGGGCGGAGATACGGAGGTTGTCGTAGACTCGACTCATAGAGTGGACAGACAGGAACTCCTGCCATCATCTGAAATAAAGAGAGAACTGAGAAGCAAAGAAAATGGTTACATCGAACGGATAGATGCCGAATCTGTCGGAATTGCCTCTATGGTCCTCGGTGCAGGGAGGGAGCGTGTAGATTCTGTAATAGATCATTCAGCAGGTATCATCCTGATGAAAAAGAGAGGGGATTCCGTCAGAAAGGAGGAGCCATTCGCAATCCTTTATGGCAGGGAAGAATCAATGATGGAGAAGGCAGAAGAGTTGTTATTGCAGGCTTATAAACTTTCTGATACTAAACCTGAAAGGACCCCTCTCATAAAAACCATTATCACAAAAGAAGATATTGTCCCCTTAACCGGGACAGAAAAGACTTGACATTTAACCATATCCTCCTGTAGTATTTTATAAAAGTTAAGTATGAATTATAACCACAAAACTGAAGAATAAAAATGGGTTATAAGATTCTCCTCGCAGATGACAGTATAACCATCCAGAAGGTCGTAGAGATGATCCTGTCGGAACAAGATTATTCTATCGTCTCTGTTAATAATGGTGATGAGGCCTTCGAAACAGCAAAAAAGAACAGACCTGATATCATCCTTGCAGATATTATAATGCCCGGTACAGACGGCTATCAGCTCTGTAAGAAAGTAAAAGAGGACCCAGACCTCAGAAAAATACCTGTCCTTTTGCTTGCAGGCGCCTACGAATCCTTTGATACCTATAAGGCAACAACATCCGGTGCCGATGACTATATAATCAAGCCCTTTGAATCACAGGAACTTATCAAGAAGGTCAGGGACTGTATAGAACGTGGTTCAATGCCCCTTCCAGCAGAAGAGGAAGGAGCCGCTATAAGAGAAGAAGACCTTTGGGCATCGCTTGATCTTACAGGCAAGGCAGAGGTCACAGAGGCAGGCATCTTCACCGGTATTGAAGAGACCGAAGAAGCAATAGGAGAGGTCCTCGGGGAGGAGATAGTCGAAGAAAAGGCTGCAGAGACAGAGGAGCTGGAAAAAATAATAGCAGAAGAAGAGGAAGAAGAAGTAGTAATGGCAGAAACTGAGGAAGAGAGCATCCCGTTTGAAGCTGAGATAAGCGAAGAGATATCTGAGGTTATGGCTCCGCCTGTCGCAGACTTAACTCATAGAGCGGAGAAAACTGGAGTAAGCGTAGAACCTCTTTCAGCAGATATCCTCAAGGAAGAGTTACGCAGAACCACAGAGAAAGTTCTTAGAGAATCAATCCTGTCGTCTATCGTCCCTGACATAATCAAGGATGAACTCGGGAGAAAGGCCGGAGGACTTTTAAGCAATGCCCTGCCAGAGATTATCCGGAGTGCTACACAGGAAATAGGAAGGATTGTTAAGGAAACATTAAGCCCTTCAATCGATGCAACTCTCAGGGAGACAATTGAAAAGGTATCATGGGAGGTAATCCCGTATATAGCAGAAAGGGTCACAAAGAATATAATAGAGGCATCTATATCATCGGGCATCAGAGAAACCATAGAGAAGGTCGCCT
>CAKKRL010000103.1 GCA_919902655.1 Thermodesulfovibrionia bacterium | reverse complement strand
TAATATACGATGTGGTCGTTACGCTCATAATCTTTATGGTCATTAAGGCATTTGTAGGTCTCAGGGTTGATGCTGAAGAGGAGGTCGTAGGGCTTGATGAGAGCCAGCACGGTGAGAAGGCGTATAATTTGTAAGCAGTGATTAGTGTCAGTGGACTGTGTCAGTAACTGGCACTGAGAACTGACACTGACACTATATAAAATGGAGGAGGTATGAAAAAGATAGAGGCGATAATAAAACCGTTCAAGCTCGATGAGGTCAAGGATGCCTTGAATGCGATAGGTATTCAGGGGATGACGGTAACTGAGGTCAAAGGATTCGGGAGGCAGAAAGGGCATACCGAGTTGTACAGGGGAGCCGAGTATGACATAGTATTCATCCCGAAGGTAAAGCTGGAGATAGTGTTGCCGGATTCTGTAGTTGAAAAGGCGGTAGATACAATCCTCAAGGCGGCGAAGACAGGAAAGATCGGAGACGGGAAGATCTTTATCCAGGACCTTATTGATGCTATCCGTATCAGGACAGGGGAGAGGGGAGAGTCTGCTGTCTGATATCTGATTTTGGCTTTGATTTTTGGAATCTGATCTTCTATAATACGGGGCGATGAATGTCCTTATACTGAAGAATGTGCCCCATGAAGGTCCTGGTACCATCGAGGATTTTCTGAAAAGAGAGGGCGTTCATTACAGGATCGTAGAGCTTGGGTCCGAGAAGATCCCTGATGATGATTATGATGCCCTTGTAATGATGGGCGGTCCTATGAGTGTGAATGACGGGGAGATATACCACTACCTGAAGGAAGAAGAAAGGGTTGTCAGGGAATACATAAGGAAAGATAAGAAGATACTCGGGATATGCCTTGGCGCGCAGATGCTCGCCAGGGCCCTCGGGTCTAAGGTTTATAAAGGCCCCGGACAGGAGATCGGGTGGTATCCTATCGAACTTACAGGTGAGGCGATGAGGGACCCCCTTATGCTAAAGCTGGCTTACCACCCAAGAAGCGGGGACCTATGGAAGAAATTCATGGTCTTTCACTGGCACGGGGAGACCTTTGACATCCCTGAAGGGGCCGTGAAACTTGCATCCTCCGAACTGTACTCTAACCAGGCATTCCGTTACGGTGGTGGTGCCTACGCCTTCCAGTTCCATATCGAGGTAAGAAAGGAGATGATATTAGAATGGTTAAAGGATGAGGCAGCGCTTCCGAAGATCAGTAAAGAGACCGAAACATTTTATGAGGAGTATCTCGGAAGGGCGGAAAATTTCTATAAAGGCTTTTTTTCGTCTTGACAGAGGGGATGTCTCTTTTATAATAATATTGGCAATTAATCTGCAAAGAAAGAATACAGACCAACGAATATTTTCTATCCACTAAAAAATAAAAAGGAGGTAAGAAAAGATGACGCCTAAGGATGCAATCAAGTTTGCCCAGGAAAATAAGGCAGTGATGGTGGATTTTAAGTTTCTCGATTTCCCCGGGGTATGGCAGCATTTCTCAGTCCCTGTGGATGAACTGAAGGAGGAAATCTTTGAAGACGGGCTCGGTTTTGATGGCTCTTCGATCCGTGGATGGCAGGCGATACATACGAGCGATATGCTCATAATCCCCGACCCTGAAACTGCCT
>CAKKRL010000102.1 GCA_919902655.1 Thermodesulfovibrionia bacterium | reverse complement strand
TGACTGCCTTTTTGAGTGTATAATTCAGGTGTCCGTCCTTAAGAAGGTCTAATGGATGTCTGTCATCTGAGACGAAGAGGCATCTTCGTGCATTTGCAGGCGTAACTAAAGGAATTATATCTTCCATGTTCTTTTCTGTTGTCCCCTCCCTTATCATTATCCACATCCCTTTACGGAGTTTTTCCCTCGCCTCTTCTAATTTAGTGCATTCATGGTCTGACCTGATACCTGCAGAGATATATGCATTCAGGTCTTTTCCTGAAAGGAGGGGGGCATGGCCGTCGATAATCTTCTTTCTCGCTATTTTTATCTTTCCCATTACCTCAGGTTTCATCCCGATAACACCTTGAAAGTTCATCACCTCTCCAAGGCCGAGAACCCTTTCTTCTCCAAGAAGAAGGGACAGCTCATCGGGACCGAGGTGCGCCCCTGAGGTCTCCATATCAGTTGCCGGGACGCAGGAAGGGAGCATTATATAGATATCGATGGGAAGTTCACTGCTTGCCTTGAGCATATAGCGGATGCCATCAAGGCCGAGGACATTTGCTATCTCATGTGGGTCTGTAACAACGGCAGTGGTGCCGAGGGGTACAACTGTCCGGGCAAACTCCATCGGTGATACCATTGTTGATTCAAGATGGATATGGCCGTCGATGAAACCGGGGGTGAGATAAAACCCGTTAAGATTAATAGTCTCTTTCGCTCTATAATCTCCGAATCCCACTATCCTCCCGTGGGCTATTGCAACATCTTCTTCATGGATATCTCCGGAGAGGACATTCACGATCTTCGTATTTTTAAGAAGCAGGTCTGCCAGTGAATCACCTTTAGCTATCTTTATCCTGTTTTCTAAATTGGGCATCGTTATAATTTTACCAGAAAAGAGAGAAAATACAAAACCTTGATGAGTATATAAGGTTTATGGGATAATAACCTTCATGGAGAAACTTATGATAGTTGCAGGAGAGGCATCAGGTGACCTTTATGGGGCAGGTTTCGTAAGGTCATTGAAGAAAAGGATACCTGAACTGAAGGTTTCCGGTATGGGCGGGGACAGGATGAAAGCTGAAGGAGTCGAAATCCTTTCAGATATTAAAGAGGTCTCAGTTGTTGGTATAACAGAGGTGATATCTAATCTCGGAAGGATTAAGAAGGCATTGAGTCTGCTTAAAAATAGGCTTGCAAAAGAAAGACCTGATGCCCTTATCCTTATAGACTTTCCTGATTTCAATCTCCGTCTGGCAAAAAAGGCAAAAGCTGTAGGGATACCTGTAATTTATTACATAAGCCCTCAGGTATGGGCATGGAGGCCTAACAGGGTTAAAAAGATTGTGAGGTTTGTAGATAAGATGTTAGTAGCCTTTCCGTTTGAAGTAGATATTTATAGAAAGGCAGGACTTGACTGTGAGTTCGTTGGTCATCCTATTCTTGATGAACTGTCAGGACAAATCCCCCTCAGCCCCCCTTTACTAAAGGGGGATTCAGGGGGATTAAAAGAAGAAGGTATGAAGAGGTATAACCTTGATCCCGAAAGGCCTGTGCTTGCGTTACTGCCTGGAAGCAGAAAAAGAGAAGTAGAGGTACTTCTTCCGATCATGCTTGAGACCTTAGATCTTCTTAACTCAACAGGTATCCAGGCAATCATACCTGTAGCCCCTACAGTAGATTTCTATATAGTTAAAGATATGATAAAAGGTAGGGATATCGTCCTTACAAAAGGAGAGGTTCAGGAGGTTCTAAGTCTTTCTGATGCGGCCATTATAGCCTCAGGAACTGCAACACTGCAGGCAGCAATAAAAGGCGTTCCAATGGTAATTGTATATAAATTATCCCCTATTACCTATCTTCTCGGAAAGGTCCTTGTGAAGGTTAAAAATATTGGGATTGTGAATATTCTTTCAGGAAGGGAGATCGTTCCTGAACTCATCCAATCTGATGCAAAGCCAGAGAAGATTGCAGGTGTTATTAAAAAGATATTAGAGGATTCATTATACGGGGAAAAGATGAAAAAGGATCTTTTAGATGTAAGAGAAAAACTTGGCAGCCCCGGGGCATCGGATAGGGCAGCTGAGGCGGTTATAGGACTAATAGGGGAAAAATAGAATTGACCTTTCCTGCTTTTTGTGGTATCACTCTCAAAGGATGAGACAGTTCAGTCGCCTCTTAAGGTTCGTAAGGCCGTACCTTGGAATTATTTCGGTAGCTATATTCTTCAGTCTCTTCGTTTCCCTCCTTTCTGCCGCACAGGCGTGGCTTGCAAAGCCGGTCATCGATGACATATTCATAAAAAAGGACTGGGAGACGTTGAAGATTATAACCATCGCAATTGTAGCCATCTCTTTCTTTAAAAACCTTTTCAGCTATATCTACTCATATATGATGAGGTATGTAGGAGCGAAGGTTGTGGCTGATCTTAGGGTGTATATTTATAACCACCTCATTCTTCTTCCCCTTGGATTTTTTACAAAAAACCCTTCAGGGAACCTTATATCGAGAATGACAAATGACATCGGGATGCTTCAGGAAATTCTTGCAAGCAGTGTGAAGAACTTCTTCGTGGAGGGTTTCACCTTTGTAGCACTCATAGGTGTAGCCTTCTATAGAAAGTGGGACCTTGCCATCCTTGCTATGCTCGCTATCCCGGTCACAGGCTTCATCGTTATCAAGATAGGTGGTATACTCAGGAAAATCAGCCGTACTGTCCAGGACAAGATAGCAGACATCACAATAACCTTATCAGAGACATTTACCGGGATTAAGATGGTTAAGGCCTTTGGCATGGAGAATTTCGAGTCGCAGAGGTTCGATGAAAAGAATAAGAAATATTTAAATATCTTCATGAAGGTAACAAAGATCTCCGAGATACCCTCGCCCCTGATGGAATTTATAGGCGTTGGCCTCGGTGTTGCTTTTGTTGTCTGGTACGGCGGGAGTCAGGTGATTGAAGGTACAACCTCTGCAGGAACATTCTTCTCCTTTATGACGGCCGTCCTTATGCTATACGCCCCTATCAGGAGGTTGGGACATGTGAACATACAGATGCAGCAGGCGATAGGCGCATCAGAGAGGGTATTCGGTATCCTTGACATAAAGAGCGAGTCTTACAGGGGAAACGGGCTGAAGGTGCTTTCTGAGATAAAGGATGGTATCGAGTTCAGGAATGTCTCTTTCAATTATGAAGACAAGAAGAGGAATGCCCTTTCAGGGATAAATCTTAAGGTGAAAGCCGGTGAGGTCATAGCCCTGATTGGGGCAAGCGGCGTTGGAAAAACTACCCTTATGAATCTCATTCCGAGATTTTACGACCCCACTGAAGGGACAATTATTATAGACGGGATAGATATAAAGGGAGTAACCCTTGAATCCCTCAGGAAAAAGATCGGTATGGTAAGCCAGGAGACAATTCTATTTAATGATAGCGTAAAGAATAATATCGCTTACGGCAGAATAGAGGCAGGGGATGACGAGATCATCGAGGCTGCAAAGGCAGCCTATGCCCACGAATTTATCATGGAAATGCCACATGGTTATGATACGGTAATCGGTGAAAAGGGAGTGAGGCTATCAGGTGGACAGAAGCAGAGGATAGCTATAGCAAGGGCACTCCTTAAGAACCCGCCTATCCTCATCCTCGATGAGGCGACATCTTCTCTTGATTCAGCCTCTGAAAGGATGGTCCAGGAGGCGCTTAATAATCTCATGAAGGACAGGACCACCTTTGTTATTGCACACAGGCTCTCGACAATCCAGAGAGCAGACAGAATAGTTGTGATTGACAGGGGACAGATAGCCGAGACAGGCAGTCATGAAGAACTACTGAATAAAGGCGGCATTTACAGAAGGCTCTATTCGATACAGTTTGAAGAAGGTAAAGACAGGAGTTTTGTCTCTACCCATGCAGACCCTATCTGAGACTCTGAGACTTATACCCTTAGAGAATGAAACCCATCTTACATCCGAGGCTCCTCGGTACCCCCTTTGATGACCCTGGCCTCTTTGTAAAAATCCTCAGGGAAAGAAGGGCCTTTCTTTTCGACCTCGGAAGCATTGATCTCCTCACACCATCAGAATTACTCAAGGTCTCAGAGGTATTTATCTCGCATACACATATCGACCACTTTATAGGATTCGATCACCTCTTAAGAATTCTATTGGGGAGAGAAAAGAAATTAAAGGTCTTTGGCCCTCAGGGGATAATCTCTAATATCGAGGGAAGGCTCGCGGGCTATACATGGAACCTTGTAGATGATTATAAATTCAGGTTAGAGGTTATCGAAATCAAGAAAGATACTATCACTACATCCTCTTTTAATTGCTGGGAGAAGTTCAAAAAACATGATATTAGAACCGTACCTTTCAATAAGATCTTGATAGATGAACCCCTTCTGAAGGCAGAGACCTCAATCTTAGACCATCTCATACCGTCGCTTGCATTCTCCCTTTCAGAGAAGATCCATATCAATATAAATAAGGACAGGCTTCAGGCACTTGACCTTCCTGTAGGCCCCTGGCTCAATGATCTCAAGAAATATATAAGGGAAGGGATGCCTGATAACTTTAGATTCATTGCTAAATGGAAGAAAGATGGAAGAACTGAAGAGAAGGAATTTGTGCTCGGTGAGATAAGTGAACAGATTACAACGATAACAAGGGGACAGAAGGTTTCCTATGTGGTTGATGCGATTTACAGTAAAGAGAATGAATCGAAGTTAATAGATTTGATAGTAGACTCTGACATACTTTACTGCGAGGCGGCCTTCCTCGATAGAGACCGTGAAAGGGCAGAAAAGAGATACCACCTCACAGCAAAACAGGCAGGATTGATAGCAAAGAAGGCCGGGGTTAAAAGGCTCATCATCTTTCATTTCTCACCAAAATATTCGTCCAATCCATCGGAGCTCTATCAGGAGGCGATGGGTGAGTTCGGGAAAGGCTGATTTTGGTTTGAATCAAACACCAAGTCTGCTTGGCGAAGTATATTGAAGTCTGCAAAAGGATGAACCGGGAAATTGCATTAATTCCTAAAGAGTTCCACTGTGTAACTTACCCTCCGTATTGTCATAAAAAACCATAAGTTAGGTAAATATCTATCCCGTGATATCTCAGGATTTTATTTGACATTAATCATTTAATAAATTAAGATTAAAAATTGCTTCTAATAATGGTGAATCATGTATGAATTTAACAGGATAAAGAGACTTCCGCCCTATGTCTTCGGGATTGTAAACACCCTTAAAATGGAGGCAAGGAGGCGAGGTGAGGATATAATTGACCTCGGAATGGGGAACCCTGACCTGCCATCTCCTAGGCATGTTGTTGACAAGCTTGTGGAGGCAGCGCAGAACCCGAAAAACCACAGGTATTCGGCGTCAAAGGGTATAACACAATTAAGGATGGCTATATGTGAATGGTATAAAAGGCGTTTTGATGTGGATCTTGACCCTGAAACAGAGACTGTTGTAACGATTGG
>CAKKRL010000101.1 GCA_919902655.1 Thermodesulfovibrionia bacterium | reverse complement strand
GAAGGAATACATTTCCTTCAAGAGGATAATCCGAAGCTAATCGGCACGGAACTATCGAATTGGTATAAAAGTCTTTAGCAGATAAAGAAATGATAAGGAATGCATAACGAATCACTCCAGCGGACGCGGGATAAACGTGTTTTGATTTGCGGATTTGGTATTGTCCGCGCCGCTGACTGAGGTCGTTATCCCGCATCACGAATCACAAATCAGGAACCTTTTTCTATATACTCCTCTACAAACGAATTTACAAAGTGGCTCAGGTCTATAACGAAATCATAGGAAACCTTTACAGTCTGTTTGTTGATCTTCATAATCTTTCTCAGGTCAACCGGTGTGGCTATAACCACAACATCGCAATCAACCCTCTTTATCGTCTCCTCAAGTTCCTTTATCTGTTCCTGCGAATAACCCATTGCAGGAAGTACCCTCCCTATATGCGGATACTTCTCGTAAACCTTTCTGATAGAACCAACAGCATAGGGTCTTGGGTCAACAAGTTTAGAGGCAATCCCTCTCGAGGCAGAGGCGCCTGCACCAAAAGCAATCCCCCCATGGGTTATACTCGGTCCATCTTCTATAATAAGCACCTTCTTGCCTTTTAATATTTTTGGATTGGTAACAGTGAAGATAGATGGTGCCTCTATGACTTCAGCTTCAGGGTTTATTTCATAAATGGAATTCCTGATTCTTTTCAGGGACGATTTCCTTGCCTCATTCACCTTGGTAATAATATAGAGATTGCCCCTCCTGAGATTAACCTCACCGGGCCAGTAGCTGGTCTCATGGCCTGGCCTCATCGCATCAAGAAGGACAACCTCCATATCAGGTTTAACAAAGGGGAAATCATTATTCCCCCCATCCCAGATAATCACCTCTGAATCAAACTCTGCTGCCCTCACAACCTGTTTATAATCAACACCTGCATAGACTGTAATCCCCTTTTTAACGAGTGGCTCAAACTCCTCCCTTTCTTCGATAGTACATGCCTTTTTATCGAGGTCTTTAATATTGCTGAAACCAAGTACAGGTTCAAAGGTGGAATAGACCATGGGATGCCTTATTACAGACACCCTTATCCCCAATTCTTTAAAGATAGTCGCAAGCTTCCTTGTTATCGCCGACTTCCCGCAACCTGTCCTTACTGCGCAGACAGAGATTACAGGCACCTTGCTTTCTATCATTGTCTTGCCGGGACCGAGGAAGAGAAAATCAGCCCCGTGGGCAATGACCTTTGATGCCATGTGCATCAACTCTTCATATGATACATCACTGTATGAGAAAACGACCTTTGTTGCACGATTCTCTGTTATAAGATCGAGAAGTTCCTCCTCGGGATATATAGGTATCCCATCAGGATAAAACCTGCCGGCAAGCTCGGGAGGGTATATTCTGTTTTCAATAAAAGGTATCTGGGCAGCCGTAAATGCAACCACCCTGTAAGAAGAGTTATCTCTGAAAAATGTATTGAAGTTATGAAAATCCCTGCCACCCGCACCGAGGATGATTACTCTTTCCATTTTGCCTGATCCCACAGTTGATCCATCTCCTCAAGGGTCATATCTGATAGTTTTCTGCCCTGATCCGCTGCAGTCATCTCTATATAACGGAATCTCGATATAAACTTGCTTATGGTCTTCCTTAATGCATCCTCAGGATTGATACCAATAAACCTCGATATATTCACGAGCATGAAGAATATATCTCCGAGTTCATCCTCAATCTCGTCCTCTTTCTTCTTCCCGAAGGCATTCTTAAATTCTTTGAGTTCCTCATCGAGCTTCTTAAAAAGATCCTCGATCCTCTCCCAGTCAAAACCCACCCTCGAGGCCCTCTCCTGAACCCTGTGTGCCTGGAGTAATGCAGGCAATGTCTTCGGCAGACCTTCGAGTATAGAGTCCCTTATCTTACCTTCCAGTCTCTTCTGCTCCTCCCAGTGTACGAGTACTTCTTCTGAGGTCTTATACTCCTTGTCCCCGAAGACATGGGGGTGCCTTGCCATCATCTTCTTGCCGATCTTCCCTATAACATCGGACATGTCAAACTCCTTCCTCTCTTTTGCTATCTGGCACTGGAAGAGTATCTGGAAGAGGATGTCCCCCAGTTCCTCCTTTATAGCCTCTGGATCCTTTTCATCTATAGCCTCAAGGACCTCGTATGCCTCTTCAACTATAAAAGGTTTGAGGGATTCCATTGTCTGCTCCCTGTCCCAGGGACAGCCCTTATCACTGCGGAGTGTCTCCATTATTTTCAAAAGGTCATCAAAATTCATCTGAAGGTGCTTAGAAGAACAGTTGAACTGAATTAAATCATACTTTTTGCAGAGCGTCAAGGGAATCTTTTTATATTATTGACTTTTTAAAGTTAGAATCTTAGAATTTCTTTAATGGCCATACTCGAAATAAAGAGATACCCGGACAAGATACTGAAGATAAAGGCTGAACCTGTAAGGATCATTGACAGCAGCATTCAGAATCTTATAGACAATATGATAGAAACGATGTATGCTGCGCCAGGGGTCGGACTTGCGGCTCCACAGATAGGTGTCTCGCTAAGGATCATGGTGGCAGATGTGAATAGCAGAGAAAAGGGGCCGGGCCTCACGGTCATTATTAACCCTGAGATAATATCCGCCCTCGGAGAGACCGAGGAAGAGGAAGGATGCCTGAGCGTCCCTGATTATAAGGATGATATAAAGAGGGCCGAGATAGTAACTGTCCGCGGACTTAACAGAGAAGGCAAGGAGATAGAAGTGGAAAGTAAGGGCCTTCTTGCAAGGGCCCTCCAGCATGAGATCGACCATCTGAACGGCACACTCATCATTGACAGGTTAAGTCCCATTAAAAGGGAAATATTCAAGAAAAAACTCAGGAAGGCCTTAAAGACAATGACCCGTTAGTGTGCAGTACCCAACAGACCTGTACACTTTCTCGGCGTCATTCCGCACTTGATGCGGAATCCAGTTCTTGTTCTTTCTGGATTCCCACTTTTGTGGGAATGACAGGACTGTATAAACATATTTTAAATATTTGAACCTTCTATGAGGATAATCTTTATGGGCTCTCCGGAATTTGCAATCCCTTCCCTTAGAATCTTGTATGCTGCCGGCGAAAAAATAGAGGCAGTTATAACACAACCTGACAAAAAAAGGGGGAGAGGGTTAACCCTCACGCCTCCTCCTGTAAAGATCGAGGCCGAAAGAATGGGGATTCCTGTATATCAGCCGGAAAGGGTGATGGAGAAGGGTTTTGTAGACCTTATCCGTTCAATCAGACCGGATGTGATGACCGTTGTTGCCTATGGTAAGATCCTCCCTGAAGGGATATTAGAAATACCTGAATACGGCTGTATAAACCTCCATGGTTCACTTCTTCCGAAATACCGCGGGGCTGCACCCATCCAGTGGGCCATAATAAAAGGGGAAAAGAGAGCAGGTGTCACTACTATCCTCATGGATAAGGGGATGGATACAGGTGATATACTCCTTCAGGAAGAGAACGATATAGAATATAAGGATACGTCAGGGACTCTGTCAAAGAAACTCTCTGATATAGGTGCTAAACTTCTACTCAGTACCATAAAGGATTTGAAGATTATAAAACCAAGGCCCCAGGACCATTCATCCGCTACCTACGCACCTCTTTTAAAGAAAGAGGACGGACGGATAGACTGGAGCAAAAGTGCAGAGGAGATAAGAAATCAGGTAAGGGGTATGGACCCATGGCCTGGTGCATACACCTTTTTCAAAGGAAAGCTTCTCAAAATCAGGAAAGCTGATATAATTGATTCAGAAGGCGGAGAACCTGGAAGGATCATACAAACAGGGAAGGATGGCCTTCTTGTATCAACAGGAAAAGGCTCTCTCCTTATAAAGGAGATTCAGCTTGAAGGAAAGCAGAGGGCAACCTCTGCAGCTTTTTTACAGGGCCACAGGATAAGTGAAGGGATTATTTTAGGATGAATATTAAGAAAGGGGTGATAGGATATGAAGAAGGTGAAACCTAAGAAAACAAAAAAGGTTAAGAAGACCGTTAAACCCGGGTCTTCCAGGGCAGTAAAGCCAAAGGCAAAAAAGAAGGTTAAAAAGGTTGCAAAAAAAGTTGTAAAAAAAGTTAAAAAGGCAAAGAAGATTGCCGGACCTAAGGCTAAGGTAAAAAGGGTTTCCAGGAAAGTTACAAAGAAAGTTACAAAACCTATCCCTGCCCTTCTCCCTGCACCGAAGAGGGTCTATACCCCTGAAGAGATGGTTGAAGAATCTAAATATTTTGAACCGGTAGAGGTCCGTTATCCTCCTAAGGAGAAAATCCCCGGGGAATACAGAGAAGATAAGATCGTTGTCATGGCAAGGGATCCGGACTGGGCCTTTACCTACTGGGAAGTAACATCCGAAACCCTTAAGTCAGCAAGGGAAAGGGCAGGACATGAGGGCAATCTCACGCTCAGGGTCTATGATATCACGGGCATTGATTTCGATGGGAAGAACGCACTCAGCTCTTTTGATGTCGGGGTATACGGGAGGATAGGAAGCTGGTATATCGAACTGAGAAGGCCTGACCATACCTACTGTGTAGACCTCGGGGTTCTCACGCCTCAGGGTTCTTTTATTACTATTGTCCGTTCAAATGTGATAACCGCACCGAGGGACAGGGTCTCTGAAATCACTGATGAAAGGTTTATGATAATGGAAGAGGAATTCCAGGAGATATTCGCTCTCTCCGGGGGATACGGGTTCGGCCTATCTTCTCCGGAACTCAGGGAGATCATAAAGAAGAGATTCGCTGCCGGAATATCCTCTCTGAAGAAATGATGGAAAAAGGTTATCTTGCTCTCGTGTTCCATGCCCATCTCCCCTTTGTGAGGCATCCTGAGCACGAATATTTCCTGGAAGAGAACTGGCTCTATGAGGCGGTAACAGAGACCTATCTGCCCCTTCTGGATGTCTTCGAAGGACTCCTGAGAGATAAGGTAGATTTCAGAATTACACTCTCCCTTACACCTCCTCTTACAGAAATGCTGAGAGACAATCTGCTTCAGGAACGATACCTAAGACACCTGAATAAGCTTCTTGAACTCTCATATAATGAAATGACCAGGACAAGGGGGGGAGAGTTCTATCCGCTCGCTGAAATGTATCACTTGAGGTTTCTCAGGATAAGGGACCTCTATGAAGGATACGGAAGGGATTTAATCTCTGCATTCAGGAAATTCCAGGATATCGGAAAGATCGAGATTATTACATGCAGCGCCACCCATGGTTTTCTCCCGAATATGGTTATGAACTGGAATGCTGTGAAGGCGCAGATAAATATTGCTGTTAGAAACTACGAGGTCCATTTTGGGAAGAGGCCTCAGGGATTCTGGCTCCCCGAGTGCGGATATTACCCTAAAATCGATGAGATTCTAAGGGATGCAGGTATCCGCTACTTCTTCCTTGATACACATGGTATCCTCTATGCAACCCCGAGACCCAAGTACGGCGTCTTCGCCCCGGTTTACTGTCCGAGCGGGGTTGCAGCTTTCGGAAGGGACGTGGAATCATCAAAACAGGTCTGGAGTTCCACTGATGGTTACCCCGGTGATTACAATTACAGGGAATTCTACAGGGATATCGGTTTTGAACTTGATTATGGATATATAAAGCCCTATATACATCCTGATGGTATAAGGATAAACACAGGGATCAAGTATTACAGGATAACAGGAAAAGGGGAGCATAAAGAAATATATGTAAGGTCATGGGCATTGGATAAGGCAGCAGAACATGCAGGGAGTTTCATGTTCAACAGGGAAAAACAGATAGAACATCTCTACGGACTCATTGGCAAGAAACCTATCATCATCTCCCCATACGATGCAGAGTTGTTCGGCCACTGGTGGTTTGAAGGCCCTGAGTGGCTGGATTATCTCATCAGGAAGATATTCTATGACCAGAATACTATAAGGATGATCACACCATCAGAATATCTCCGTGAGAATCCTCTGAACCAGATCGCTGCACCGACCATGTCAAGCTGGGGATGGAAGGGTTACAGCGAGGTCTGGCTTGAGGGGAGTAACGACTGGATATACCGCCACCTTCATAAGGCCTCTGAAAGGATGGTAGAACTTGCCAGGCTCTATCGTGATGCTGAAGGGATTACAAGGAGGGCACTCAATCAGGCAGCAAGGGAACTGCTCCTCGCCCAGAGCTCGGACTGGGCTTTTATAATGAAGACCGGTACTGCAGTAGAATATGCAAGGAAAAGGACTACAGAGCATATCCACAATTTCAATAAGCTATATGAGGATATCAGAAGAAACAGTATAGACGGGACGTTCCTCGGGAATCTTGAGTGGAGAAACAACATCTTCGGAGAGATCGATTACATGGTCTATGCAGACTAAACTACAGACCCTACTGCAGAATCTTCCCTTCTCCTTGCTGAATATTCTTCGCCTCTCAGGTTAAGTAGATCTTCAAAGGGAAAGATCTTCAGGAACTCAAGGAACTGCTCAACAGTGTGACTTTTGATATAACCCTTCGGGTATATCAATGAGAAGTTCCTTAGAAGTTTTATATCCTTGAATGTAACAGTCTTAAGTATCCCGTGCCTTATCTCTTTCTTCGCTGCCCAGGCAGAGATGATAGATACCCCCATACCATCCTCCACAGCAGACTTTATGGCCTCTGTACTTCCGAGGACAAGCGAGACCTTAAGGTCATCAGGTGATATGCCCTGTTTCTCAAGGTTCTTCTCGATCATCTGTCTCGTCCCTGAACCTTCTTCCCTGACTATGAAGGGTTCCTGCGTAATCTCTGAGATCGAGATATCCCTTCTCTTCGCCCAGTGATGGGCCGGGGACATGATAAGGACAAGTTCATCCGTGAGGATTTTCTCAACCACAATCTTCTGTCTCTGGACCTCCCCTTCCACAAGGCCTATGTCTACAGTACCTGAGTTGAGGAATTCCATTACCCCTTTAGTGTTCCCCACCTGCAGGTTAACCCTTATCTTCGGATATTTCTTCCTGAAATCGACTATCACCGAAGGCAGAAGGTAATTGGCTATTGTAGTGCTCGCACCAATAGAAAGGTTCCCTTTAACTAAACCTGTTATCTCTCCGATCTCTTTCTCGACAGACGAGTAAAGGCCTAGTATCTCCCTCGCATACTTATAAAGGAGTGAGCCTGCACGGGTCAGGATTACTGTGTTATTCGATCTGTCAAAGAGCCTCGTCCCGTAGATCTCTTCAAGCGCCTGTATCTGAAGGCTCACTGCCGGCTGGGTGAGGTGAATAATCTCTGATGCCTTAGAGAAGCTTTTTGTCTCTGCAACTGTGCAGAAGACCTTTAATTTATGGTCATCCATCTTAAACCTCCACTTAAATTAAGCAGCAAGGTAACAAGTAGTTAAGGAAAAAAATCTATATTATTTCCCTTCGCTACTTACTACTAACTACCTGCTACTATTTTATAAATCCGGAGCAGGCCATAAGCCGAGTTCTGTGTCCCCCCGACTTATCGGGGGGTTGATGATCATTTCTCTCGTCCCTGTATTACTACAGGGATCCTGCGACCTTACCCGCCCCGCCCTCCCCCATATAAGGGGATATATCAGACGGGCAGTCTTTTCTCCTTCCTGGCTGTGAGGCGATGCCTCACCCATGAAGAAAGGCGGGGTCTATTAGGTCTTGCTCCAGGTGGGGTTTACCAAGCTACCCCGGTCGCCCGGGGTACTGGTGAGCTCTTACCTCACCTTTTCACCCTTGCCCTTGCAGGCGGTTTCCCTTTCTGTGGCACTTTCCTTACCCCGCCCCTTCTTTTTGAAGGAGCGGAGCACTCCGTATTACGGAGCACCCTGCCCTGTGGAGCTCGGACTTTCCTCTCCGGTAATTCCGCAATGGAAATCACCGGAGCGATCATCTGGCCTACTCCGGGTTCTTCTACGAACCTTTATATCTATCGCTTTATTCGCTAACCTATCTGCTTCCTTATTATACTCCCTTGGTATATGTCCTATCTCGATCCTTGATCCGGTCCTTGACTCAAACTCACTTAAGAGTATGAAAACCTTATTATAAAGTCCTCTGAGATTGCTGTCTTTTACCTTATATTGGCCATTGAGTTGTTTTACAAGGAGTTCAGAATCTGACAGTATCCTCAAACCGTGAACCGTGAACCCTGTCTGCCGACCAGGCAGGCGTGGACCGTGAACCCCTTTGAGTCTTATGACTGCCTCAAGGCCCTCAATGAGTGCTATGTATTCAGCCCTGTTATTTGTAGCAACACCTATGTATTCCGAAATCTCCTCTATTATTTGCCCCTCTGACCCTTTAATAACAACCCCTATTCCTGATTCTCCAGGATTTCCTCTCGATGCCCCATCAGTATAGAGAAGGATACATCCTTCACCCTTAAGATTATCCTGAAAGGGCAGAACCCTCTGGAGACTTGCCCTGCGGTCCTTCAATGCCCCTCGTAGTAAAGAATCCTGTGACAATTAGAGCATTCTATTATCTCCTCATTCTTCCTTACATCGTTAATTACCTGAGGGGGAAGGCTCATATGGCACCCGGCACAGGAACTGTCCTTTATTGGTACGACTGCAATGCCCTTCCCTGATGTTAATATCTTTAAATAGCTATCATACTGTTCCTTTATTATCTTTGATGCAAGAGTCTCCCTTTGATCTTTAAGCTTTCCTATCTCTGCCTCAAAACCCTTTTCTTCTTCCTCATATCTTTTCCTTTCATCCTCAAATCTTCTTCCTGCCTCTGCATATATCCTCTCCTCAGCCTCTACCGACCTATTGGAATCTTCCATCTTCTCCATGATGGAGAGTATCTCGTCCTCGATCCCCCTGTTCTCCGCCTGGGCTGTCTCTATCTCCTTCAGATGTGCCTGGTATTCCTTATTTGTCTTGATCTCAGTGGCCCTGGACTTCATTTTTCTCAGCCTCTCCAGACTATCATCCAATGCCGTCTCCTTTTCTTTTTTAACTCTCTTTAATCTCTCCTGCACGGACTTTCCCTCTTCGAGCTTATCCTTCTCCTTTCCAAGAGAAGATTGTAACAGATCTATCTTTCGTGGTATCTCTGCCTTCTTATTCTTCAACCCGAAAAGTTTTGTATCCAATTCCTGAAGTCCTATCAGAAGATTCAGTTCCTCTGCAACCCTTTTTGTTTTCTCCTCTACAGGAATCATAATATCAATTTCAAATCTCAAAACCCCAATTTCAAATTTGAACCTTGAACTTTAAACTTGTGCCTGTGGTGGGCCCACCAGGGTTCGAACCTGGGACCAACCGGTTATGAGCCGGTAGCTCTACCAACTGAGCTATGG
>CAKKRL010000100.1 GCA_919902655.1 Thermodesulfovibrionia bacterium | reverse complement strand
TGTCGGGAAGGCAAGGGCAAGGCCTGAAGAACCTATGATAAGGATTCCCCAGAAAACTGCCCAGTAATCAAATTTCTGTGAATAGGTGAACCTTCCGAATCTGGGTTTTTCTCTTGATATACCGAGGAAATATTTTATGTTCTGATAGAAGTCCTTAAAGTCCTTCGGGGTTGGAAGTATATCAAACCTTCTCTCCCCTTTTGAAAAACGATAACCTAAATATATAAGGTGGTACACAAAATCAAGGAGCATAGTTATACCTGCAACCCTGTGGATAAGACCTGCGGTCTCAGGTCCGCCCCACATCCTCACCCACCTGCTCGAGTATTCTACCTCAGGGTATTTCAGAGCCCACCCTGTAAGGGCAACAAGGATAAAGGTCGTAAATAGTATCACATGCTGGATCCTGTAATGGATATTGAACCTCTCGATTTCTTTTGGCAGTTCACTCATCTGTGACTGAGGCATCTCTTGACTCATCTTCAATCCTCCCCTTTCTGAGGTAATCCCTTGTTATCGCATATGCCTCAAGGAGCACATGCAGCATACATCCTGCGATGACAGATATCGTTAGTATGATAAGGCCCTTCTCTGCATAGAATGGTATAGGGTTCTCCCTGCCGACAGGCTTATGGGTGATGGCAGCGACTAATCTTGTATTTGCACCGGGATGGCAACTGCTGCAGAGCCTTATCCTGTTTTCCCCGAATACCATCGCCTGCGGGTCTGTACGCGTCTTTATATCGTGACTGCTGTGACAGGTCGTGCACACAGGTACCTTTTTATGTCCAAGGATATATTTCTTTCCATGGAAACTCTCTTTATACCTTTCAAAAACCTTTGGACTAAAACCATAATCCTTTGAGATAGATTCTTTTTCATGACATCCCCCGCATGTCTCCATCACATGTCCGAAATCTACAGGGGACTGGCCGGATTTTCCGGGCGTTATATAATGGGCTGAGCCATGGCAGTCTGTGCAGTAGGCACCGTCAGGTTTCTTCTTTGCGAATATATTTTGTCCGTGGACGCTCCCCTTAACCTTCTCGGATATCTCCGGGTGGCACTGGTTGCAGGCAGAAAGGGCAACAGGGTCTGCCTTGCTCTTAATCCTGAGTGATGAGGATATATCGAGGATTGATTTATCTACATCCTTCTCAGGTGCCCTGTGTGGTGTATCTATATGTTTCAGATGGCAGGATGTACAATCAAAGGTGCCGTGGACAGACTTTGAGAAGCCTTCACTGTCAATAAAAATTTTACCTTCAGATGTGCCATGACATATAAGACAGGACAGGCTGTTTCCATTGACCTGTCCGGGAATGAATAGGATTGCAATTAATACAAAAAGAGTCAGAAATGAAAAAGGCCCTTTCATAAGAACTCCAGAATTAATTATATACTAAATTTTAAAGGGGATACAGTCTTTTACCGTATCCCCCCTTTGCAAGCCCATCTCAGGTCATTTAACCCTCGCTGTCTCTTCGGCCTCTTTCACCTTAGGCGCTACAAGTTCGCTGACAGTATTCACGACATAACCTGCTGCAGTACCGAGGATCGCACCGACTACAAGGCTCAATGCAGCTATCGAGAATATACCTATTGTTATTCCTGCTACAAGTATTGCCCTGACAAGCAGTGTAGGCGCAACAGCATCACCCATTAACTTGGTCAGAAGTAAAAGTGTTCCATAACCGCCGAAATAGAAACCAGGGAGTATCCCGAAGATTAGGAAGGCTATCCCGCCGAGGGTTGCCCCTATCTTCATCCCTATGCTTAATGTATTTTTTCTTTCCTCTTTCATCTTACTCCTCCTTTCATTTGATTATTCTTTGCGCTCTATTAATTAATAAAAGCAAAGGTCATGCCATGTGTTGAATTAATGTATCATATTGATATGAAAGGAAATTTTAGCGAGAATGGTCATCAGGGCCGATAAGAAGTGTAGTTAAAAGGCTACAGGTTTTATAAAAATGATAATATTGCCAAATATTACAATAAGTTATAAAGAATAATCTTTTTCCTTTGAGAAATTACAAAAAGGTTACACTTTCATTATGACAAATATCATAAGAGATTTTTCAGTTATATGTTTTATAATAAGGCATGCTTAAATGTCCGTTTTGTGATAGTGGCCTGAGTGAACATACTGAAGAGGAATGGAAATGTGCATGCGGGGAAATAATACCTTTTGGTTTTGAGATTAACTCCGACGAAAACTGCGAGACCTGCCCTGTTATTTACTGCCCTAACAGAAGAAAGCCTACGCCTGAGGAACTTAAGGCATTGAAAGACCTTTAACCCCCTGACCCCTGACTTCTTCTTTCTCTTTTATCACAAGCTGATGGAAAAGACTCGATTCCCGTTTATAAAATCCTTCGGTATGAAAGGAGTATGAGAGACCGAGAAGTTCGTAATCAATATGGTGGCAGAGCTCATGGAGGAGTGTCCTGAGGAAAGTGCGGAATGCAACAATTCTTTTTCTTTGTGCCGTCCGCATCCAGACAGTAATGGTTGCAGGAATTAATCTTTCAGCCGGGACATAAAGACCATGAAGTTCACCATAAGATTTATGCGGCCTTACTGCAAGCACCTTCACTTTTATCTCAGGTGCATTCAGACGCTCTGCAATGGATGAAGCAAGCTTCTGACAGAGAGCCTCCACCTCTTCACGCATTTCTTTCACAAGTGCCGTGTCCAGTTTTTCTATCAGGGGATGTAATTCAGCAGCCTTTGGAAGTTTTACAGAGGTTACCTCATCGCTCTTTCTGTATACCCTCTTCTCACTTGCAGTAAGACGTTTGTAATAATCAAAGACCATCTTCACCCATATCTTATTTTGAGAATCAAAACAATTAATACAAGGATGAAAGCAATTACGTTACCAATGATTATCGGCAGTTCCTTAAGTAAAATACCGTAGATTAGCCAGAGAAAAACACCTGTTGCAAAGATACCATACATCAATAATGAGATATCCTTCGTATGTTTTGTTTTAAGGATTTTAATCACCTGAGGCAGGAATGAAACAGTTGTTAATGTGGCTGCCAATAAACCAATTGCTGTTATCCAATTCATGGTAATAATAAATCAGTTTCTATTCATGCCTGACGGTATTGGTATTATACAATTTATTATGAAGTTCTTCATTAGTGCGCATTGAATTTTCTGCCGAGCCCCTGATACAGGTCGTCGAGCTGCCGTGCAATTGCCTGCCAGGAGAGGCGTGTCTCTGCGAGTTGCCGTGCCCGGCGCCCCATCTCATCGCATAGAGCAGGGTCGCTAAGGAGTTTTTGAATCGCCTCTGCAAAGGTCTCAGGATTATCATCTTCGGCGATTCCGATCTTTTCACTTTCTACCAGAATCCCTGGGTCGCCGGTACGGTTTGTAGCGATTGGCCTCCCTGCTGCAAGGTAATCGCCAATTCTATTAGGATAGCGGGCGAGGTTCAGACTGCTCCGGCTGTAGGGAAGGATCATCACATCGCCGCAGGCCAGCACCTCCCCAAGCCGTTCGTAAGGCACAACGCCCAGATGCTTAATACGCCCTGCCAAACCGGCGGACTCAATAGCCTTATCTAACGAAGGAAACGACGCCCCGCTCAGAACCAGCATCACCTGTGGATTACATCGGGCCAGAGCTATGAACGTGGCTGCTAACAGCGGGACATCGAATGGCGCAAATCCAATATGCACAATGATGGGTGCGCTTTCGGGGAGGCTATACTTCCGACGCATGGCGATTTTTGGCAACGGTCGTATGACATCGACGTTTGCACCCACCTGTACCAGATGGATGTATTCATCAGGAATTCCCATTTCTTTCACTCTCTCTGCAAGGTGAGGGCTGACCACAGTGGCAGCGTCGGCCCGCCGGTGCACAGACTGTTCCCAATAGTGGTCGGCATGGGCCAGAGTTTTTCCGACGATGCCTCTTCGCTCCTCGCCGATGCCGCCCCGGCCCCAGAGGTCTGCCCAATCAGCCACATAAGGGATGTGCCACTGTCGTCTTGCAAAGAGTGCCGGTATTGATACTGCCGGACGATGGTCAAAACCATGCACCAGATCATAGCGCACGCGGCGGACGTGCTCCAGCCTCCCGAATACATCTATCGGGCTCAGCCCTCCATGCCGAACCCGTTCAGGCATACAATCGGCCATCTGAATAATCCGGACCCCGCTGACCTCTTCCTCGATCCTTTTCATTCCGGGGAAACGTCGGCTGGCGAGCAATGTGATCTTATAGCCCAGATGAACTAATGATTTGGCCAGCGAGTGGACTCGTATAAAATTTCCACCAATACCTGCCATGTTATATGTGAGCATAAGGATTCGCATCAGAATCTGTGCTCCCTTTCAACTTCCTCAAGTATGCCTCTGCTTCGCCTGCGAGCCAGGCTGCCTGTCCGCTGATCACAATGGGGCTCATGTTCAAAAAGTCTGATAGGCATCCGGCACGGAGGGCATTTGCAGCACCTCGCAAGACGAGCTTGGTAAGCCGTATCGGGAAAATGCTTGCTATCGCCTGGAGCAGAACCCGCCTTCTTCCCCAGCCCTCGTGCTTAAGCCTCATCTGCCCGTACTCGCGTCCGCGAAAGTAGCGTTCCTGCAAGAGACCCTTCCATGTTCCAGTATGGTGGTGCTCAACCACAGCATCAGGACACAACCAGATAGGTACGCCAGCACTGGTAAGTTCCCAGCTCAGCAAGGTGTCGCCAATCATGCAGTTGTCGTTGAAGCCTCCGACAGATTTAAAAGTCGCTCGCTCGCAGAGCATATTTGCCGAAGCGGCAACTGAAACCTTGCGGACACTTCCGCCTGGAAGCCACTGGTCGAACTTGCATATGTGTATCCCCTTGTCTACCTGTTTTTGTCCGTAACAGGCCAGTGCACCGGAGATCACGCCTCCATATTGGATGTAGGCCTGCACGAGTTTTGCCAGCCAATGGG